>JAZLBC010000018.1:0-1300 GCA_045613505.1 Christensenellaceae bacterium | reverse complement strand
CTTTTTACTAGGCGCAGGTTTCCACGGCGGAGTATCGCTTGTAGAACAAGTTTCTAAATATGGTGGCGCAATCGTTGTTTGGGGCTTGCTTGGTGGCGCTCTTATGACGGTTGTTCCGATGGTTGTTGGTTTTGCACTAGCAAAACGCGCGTTAAAACTTCCACTACTTAACAACCTTGGTTCTATAACGGGCGGTATGACTTCAACGCCGGCACTTGGCGCGTTAATTAACGTTTCTAAGACAGACGACGTTGCATCTGCCTACGCTGCGACATATCCTATTGCATTAGTGTTAATAGTTTTAGTTTCGCAATTCTTAATCATATTATTATAAAACAAAAAAGTCCCACACGCGTGGGGCTTTTATCGTAAAGGAGAAATTATGTTCGACGGAAAATTAAAAGCCCTAACCTTTACCTTCGACGACGGGGTAGTAGAAGACGTTAGATTTATTGAACTAATAAACAAATACAATATTAAATGCACTTTTAACCTTAACTCAGAACTTTTCGGCACAAGGCACGACTTTACTTGGCACGAATTTTTTATTCCGCATTTAAGGCTAACGCAAGAAGAAATAAACGGGCTGTATGATGGCCACGAAATCGCAGCGCACACATTAAATCACCCCAACCTTACCGAACTAGACGAACAAGAAATAATACGTCAGGTAGAAACAGATAGAATAAACCTATCTAAAATTTTCGGTTACGAAATAGTGGGTTTTGCTTACCCTTGCGGTGGCGTTAACAACGATGACAGAGTTGCAAAAATTATAAAAGAGAACACGGGCGTAAAATACGCGCGCACCATAGACTTTACTTATAACTTTGAAATGCCAACTAACCTTTATCGTTTTCACCCAACCCTATCTCATAACGATTACGATAATTTGTTTAGGCTTGCAGAAGACTTTGTTAACCTTAAACCTACTAGCCCAAAATTGTTTAGCATAATGGGGCACTCTTACGAACTTAATATGCGCGATACTTGGGATAAACTAGAAGAATTTTTGAAAATCGTATCTAATAGAGATGATATTTTCTACGGCACGAACAAACAAATTCTTCTTGGCGAAAAATAGTTTATAAAACAGTTTGCGTTTTTTTATTGATATTTTGAAAAAAAACTGATAGAATATATAAAAAACAATTTTAGAGGAAAAAATGGATTTTGTAACTATACTACTTTTCGTGGTAGGAATAATTTTTATAGTAAAGGGTGGGGATTTCTTCGTTGACGCTGCGTCTTGGATTGCCGAAGTTAGCGGAATACCTAAACTAATAATCGGCGCAACAAT
>JAZLBC010000017.1:0-48433 GCA_045613505.1 Christensenellaceae bacterium | reverse complement strand
ACATGGCTACGATCCGACTTCCTGCGGCAAGGGCTGCCAAAATGCAGTCGTGCTCGATTCCGTGCTTTTCGCAAAGAAGCACCGTGCCGACAAGGCGGTCGTTTCCGGAAAGCTTACGCTTGGTATCTCTGCCTACTCTCTCAACGGTATCGCCGAGAAGCTTGTTCTCAAAACGCTCTATGAGGTTATCGGAAAAGGCCTTAAGCTCCTCGAGAGGAACTCCGTATTCAAGATGAAGTGCCTTCGAAGAGATAGCAAGAGCACCCTCGGCAAGAGCACGTATATCGGGGTCAGACACAGCCTCCCATATGTACGTATATCCGCGAAGAGCACCGAAATAAGCGGTAAGAGAGTGGCTCATATTGTGCATAAACAATTTTCTTTGAATAAACACGTTAAACGGTGCGTATGGATACAACGTTTTTACGTCAGAAACAATTTCGCCCTTAAAAGCGTTTTTATCAACAGGTAAAATGTTATAAGGTTCTACAAAAACCGTTAGCGGGTTATCCTTTCTTTGTTCTTCGGTTAAAACAGGAACCATACGGCCGATACTTGCTTCTATAAAGCCAACACTTGATTCAACGTAATCTTTAAGATGTGGTATTTCGTTAAGAACCAAACCTTTTAAGTATTCGTCGGCACCGATAAGGTTTTCGCAAATAATAATATTTAAAGGTTTATTTGATAATTTAGACCTTTTTTCAATACCTTTTGCCAAAGGTTTAGCGATAAATTTAAGAACGTTTACACCTATTGCAGTTGCCATTAGTTCACAACTAGCAATTTCGTCTGAAACTAGTTCTATATCTGCCCCGTTAATGCCGTAAACGTTTTTAACGATTATTTCTTCGGTACCAGCGTTAGAAACGACGTTAACCGGATATTCGTTATCTTCGTTTAGTTTATCAATAACGGTCATGTTAATATCAACAAAACCTACTTTATAGCCGGCAAGCGAAAACGTTTGACCGATAAAGCCCCTACCGATGTTGCCCGCTCCGTACATTATAAATTTTTTCATTTTAACGCCTCAATTAGTTTGCTTCTGGAACTAACGGACCTGCAAGTTCTTTAAGGAAGAATAATTTACCAGGTATAGTTGGAATATAGGTAGAAGTTATGTGTCTTGATGGTCCGTAACGAAGAGTCGTTAAGAAACTCATACCTTGCCATTGCATACCGCGAGATAAAGCGCCGTCTGCACCACCGATAGCATAATCAACCTTAAACATTAGGCCTGGGCCGATTGTATTTGCTCTACATGGAACAAGAGTAGTTCTTGACTTAAAGGAAGTGATAGCGTTTTGTTCAATGGTTAATGGATGAAGTTTAACTGCTATTCTATAATTTTGTTTTAGCCATTCAGCATCAGAATCGAATTCTTCGCCGATTTGTGGTTCCCAGAACGCAATATGGCACATTCTACCGATACCGTAAACTAGAACTAATTTAACACCTTCTGCTTTTAGCGCGTTAATTTTTTCTGGATAAGTAGGTAAATTTTCTTTGGTTGCAAAATTTCTATGATCTTTTGGAACGGTTAATTCGCCAAGTGGGTTATAGAATGCGTTTTCCATTGCACTTTGGAATGATGCTTCGCCGGTAATGGTGTTACCTTCTGCGTCTGCCCATTCGTCCATATTAAAACACCAAACGTTTTTGCAACTAACGTTCCATTCTTTTAGGAAATATACTGCCCATTTATACATACCCATAGGACCAACAGGTAAAATAAATGCGATTTTTTCGTTTCTTTCGTTTGCTTTTTTAATTTCGTTAGCGATTTCGTGCCCCATCTTAACGTCAAATTCTTTTACGTCTTCACACATTATCGGGGTGAAATTATCGTTCCAAAAGTCTTGCCTTTTGGTTACGTCTTTAGGGTCGATTTGACAGCATTTGTCAATCTTAACCATATCCCAGCCTGCTGGGTAAAAGCCTTCAAGTAAACTACCTTTAACAGTTGAATTAAAATCCATGATAAACTCCTTTATTTTCGTTTATAATTAAGGCAAAAGCCTTTTAGTCGTACCTTTAAGATATACGTCGCATCTTCTAAAACCTTCGGCGTAGTCTGCACCACATTGATAACCACGATATCTTGAACAAGTTTTAACCATATCAGGGAAATCAATATGGTCGTGATCGCGCATCCAAACGATTTGTGATTCATGACAATTAAGCATTTCAATTTTTTTATCAATCGTATCCGAAACGTCTACGTATTCGGTTGGATTAAAGTTAACGCCAGCCAAAGTATCCATATAATAGATTGGAACTAGTCTTGCTCTGCCTTTTGATTTAGACGGCCAGTTTGGTAGCGTTGCAGTAAAACTAGCGTCGAACGCGAGTTTAGAAACAGCAACGTGGTCTGGCATATAATCGTCTGGCGAGTGTGTAATAATAAAATCTGGGTTAACTTCTTTTATTACTTCTACAACTTTATCTCTTGCTTCTTTATTGTCGGCATAGATATCTAAATCATGAAAACCACCCCAAAGCACTTCAAAACCGCCCATTTCGGCGCTTTTTTTGGCTTCGCCAGCCCTAATTTTTATAAGTTCTGCCGGTGGTATGATTTCGTGCCCTAGATTTCCACTAGAAAGATGGCAAACAACAACTCTATCGCCCCTTTGTTTGCATTTTAAAAGGGTGCCTGCGCACGCAATTTCCATATCGTCTGGATGACAAGAAAGAACTAAAACTGTGTACATAATTATTCTCCAAAAATATTTTCTTTAATTATATTAAAAAATCTCTTGCTTTTGAATAGAAAATAAGTTATAATACTTATAAAATTAGACAAAGAAGGTTTTTATGAAAGATAAATTTATAAAGCAATCGTTTGATGAAGTTATAAAAATCGATAAACTTATAACAATTTTTTATTTAGAATTTTCTAAAAACTTCTCTTACGAGGGTGAAAAACACGATTTTTGGGAAATGGTTTACATAGATAAAGGCGAAATGATTTGCACTGCCGACACGAAGCAGTTTATTCTTAAAGGTGGTGAACTAACTTTTCATAAACCAAACGAGTTCCACAACCTATCTTCCAACAAAAAAATCGACCCGAACGTTTCTATTATAACCTTTGACACAAAAAGCCCTGCAATGTCTTTTTTTGAAGGTAAAATTTTCAAACTTACCAGTGAAGACAAACGCATTTTATCTTGCTTGTTCGAAGAAGGACTTTCAGCATATAGTTTAATAGATAAAACTAACCCACTTTTACAACAATTGATTAAAAATGAAAATGCGCGTTTCGGTAGTAGCCAACTAACGAAAATACTTCTTGAAACATTCTTAATCAGGCTTATTAGAAACAATGAAAGTTTCTCTAAAAAAGATAGGCAACAATTCACCTTAAACGGCGAAGAAATACCGTATGAAGTTAAATCAATAATAGAATATTTGCAAAAAAATATTTATAAAAAATTAACCATTGAAAAGATTGCAAAAGATCTTGGAAAAAGCAGTAGTACGATAAAAAATTCATTTAACAACTATAAGAAAAACGGAATAATATTTTACTTTAATAGCCTTAAAATTAACGAAGCAAAAAGGCTAATTAAGGAAGGAAAACTTAATTTTACGCAGATTTCTGAACTGCTAGATTTTGATACTCCGCAATATTTTTCAACAACTTTTAAGCACTACACAAAAATGTCTCCGCAACAATACAAAAACTCGATCATCAAATAATAACCAACTAAAAAAAACGCAAAAAGCCACTATATTAGTGGCTTTTTTCTATGTTGTTTTTCATAAAATCTCTTAAAAATTTCAACATTTCAGTCTGGCGCGGTTTATTATCTACGTAAGGAAGCGCAAGAGACATAAAATACTCCGCGTGTTTTTCTTTGCTATGGTCTTTTGGAATATAGTTTTTTATAATCTCAAAACGTTCTTCATTAGGAACACTAAAATCATCGTCTAACAAAAAATGTTCAATTGCTACAACGTTTCGATAATCTATAGTTACGTTGTGCCATTTTTGAATTTCAGGCGTAAACTCTAATTCTTCGCTAATTTGAACACCCAAAAACTCCAAAAAGCATTTTGCCATATAATAATGCCCTTTATTAGTAGGATGAACGTGGTCATTCCCGTAAAGGTCTTCTTCGCACATTACTTTTGTTAGAAAATTAAAATAATCACAAATAGGATACCCATTTTCTCTTGCAAAATTTCTTAAATATTCGGCGTATCCTTGCATTAAAGCATATCCACCATGGAACGGTTCTTGATTAGTTTTTTGATACTCTGCATAAGGCGCAGGAGTACATATAATTAGTTTAATACCATAAGATTTTAATAATTTTTCAAAAGTATTTAGATTGCTTTTATAAACTGAAAACGCACTGTACAAGTTGTCGTATTTTTGTTTGCCTTTTAATTCCAGTTCGCCACGGTTAGAATCGTTTATACCAATCATTAAAACAACGTGCGTTGGATTATGAATCAACACGTCTTCATTAAAAAGCGCAAGAGCAGTAGAAAGAGTTCCTCCAGACACGCCACAATTGTAAAACTCTACGTTGTTATCAGGATATTTCTTTCTGTAATTCATTACGATATACGAAAGATAAAAATTCAAATGAGTTATGCTATCGCCAACGAAACATACCCTATCACCCTTACTGAACGTGTACATTTTAGCCACCTAAAATTAGTAATTTTCTTCCTTGATTTCAAAGTATGCTCTAGGATGTGCGCAAACAGGACAGATGTCTGGCGCATCTTTGCCGACATGTAAATGACCACAGTTACGGCATTCCCAAATTTTAGTGTTTGGTTTAGAGAAAACTTCTAAATTCTTAACGTTTTTAAGAAGTGCACGATATCTTTCTTCGTGTGCTTTTTCAACCATTGCAACTGCTCTAAATTTTTCAGCAAGTTCGGTAAATCCTTCTTCCTCAGCGATTTTAGCGAAATTTTCGTACATATCAGTCCATTCATAGTTTTCGCCTTCGGCAGCATGTAAAAGGTTGGTTGCAGTATCACCGATACCTGCAAGTTCCTTAAACCACATTTTAGCGTGTTCTTTTTCGTTATCTGCAGTTCTTAAAAATAATGCTGCAATTTGTTCGTAGCCTTCTTTTTTAGCGGCAGAAGCAAAATAAGTGTATTTATTTCTTGCCCCAGATTCGCCAGCAAAAGCGTCTAATAAGCATTGTTCGGTTCTAGTGCCAGAATAACGATTAGCAAGTTCAATAAGTTTATCACCTTTTGCCTTACATTTTGGGCAAACTGGTTCTTCTCCGGCGTTTACTGGAAAAATAACGCCACACACATTGCATTTATAATATTTCATAATTATTCTCCTTATTTGTTTTATTATTAATATATTTTTATTATAACATAATCATAAACGATGTCAACAATAAAAATCATTTTTTACACAATAATTTAAAATAAAAAAAGCGCTATAAGCGCTTTATGGAGCTGCTAACCGGAATCGAACCGGTGACCTCATCCTTACCAAGGATGTGCTCTACCATCTGAGCCATAGCAGCAGGTTATTTTTTAATGCTAATGTATTATATTAAATAAAAATGAATTTGTCAATTTAATTTAAGTATATTTTTACAAAAAAAATAAAAAAACGGGGATAAATTTAATATCCCCGAATTTTATTTGTAATTTATGACGGTTACGATTATTCTTGAATGTCGTCTTCTGCTTGTTTTGGCGAAATTGCAATTTTAGATAATACAGTTCCTTCGTCAACGTTCATTACTTTTACGCCAAGCGTGTCTCTGCCGATAATGCTTATATCGGTAGAAGCGACCCTAATAATTGTTCCACTATTAGTTATTAGCATAATATCTTCTTCATCAGAAACGAGTTTTAGACTAACGAGTTTACCAGTTTTATCATTAAACACGCCCGCTTTTACACCTTTACCACCACGAGTTTGCAACCTATAATCAGAAATATCAGAACGTTTACCATAACCATTTTCGGTAATAGTAACAACGTTATAACCTTCTTTTATGATAGAGAAATCAACAACGTAGTCGTTTTCAAGTGTCATACTCTTAACACCCATAGTATCTCTACCCATTGCTCTAACGTCGGTTTCACTAAATCTGATGCACTTACCTTCTTTGGTAGCCATTAAAATTTCGTCGTTACCGCTAGATAATTGAACTGATATTAGTTCATCGTCGTCGTTAATGTTTATCGCAATCTTGCCAACTTTTCTAATGCGCGCAAACTCTGAAAGAGCAGTTTTCTTAATCAAACCTTTCTTGGTTGCAAGCATAATATAGCCTTCGGCATCTTTTTTAAGCGGAACCATTGCACAAACTTTTTCGCCGTCTTCTAGTTGCAATAAGTTAACAATAGCCCTACCCCTTGCCGTACGTTGAGCAGACGGGATAATAAAGCATTTCATACTATAAACTTTGCCTTTATCGGTAAAGAACAAGATATCGTCGTGAGTAGATGTAACAAACATGTTTTCAACAAAATCTTCTTCTTTAGGTTTGTGCGCCGTAACACCTTTACCGCCCCTATGTTGAGTGCGATATTCAGATGCTGGAACGCGTTTAATATATCCTTGATGCGTTAGGCTGACAACAACGTCTTCCTCAGGAATAAGGTCTGCTTCTGCAATGTCGCCATAATCGAAAGAAATTTCAGTTTTCCTTTCAGAAGGATATTTATTTTTAATTTCTTCCATATCGGCTTTAATAATATCTTTAACGCGTTGTGGCGAAGATAATATATCTTTAAGATCTGCAATAATTCTGCCAAGTTCTGCAAGTTCTTCTTTTAGTTTATTAACTTCCATACTGGTTAAGCGTTGCAATCTCATTTCAAGAATTGCGTTTGCTTGCCTTTCAGAAAGGTCGAATTCGCTAACTAAACTTGCAACGGCTGTGTTCTTATCAGCAGATTTTTTAATAATTTCGATAACTCTATCAATATTGTTAAGCGCGATAACTAAACCTTTAACGATATGTTCGCGTTCTTCTGTTTTTGCAAGGTCGTATTTAGTTCTTCTTACGATAACAGATTGTTGATGTTCGATATAGTAAGTTAAAATTTGTTTTAGATTAAGAACTTTTGGCTCGCCATCAACAAGCGCAAGCAAAATAATACCATCTTTTACTTGTAAATTAGTGTGCTTGAATAGCATATTAAGAACGACTTGCGCGTTAGCATCTTTTTTAAGGTCGATAACGATACGCATACCGTGCCTGTCAGATTCGTCTTTAACGTCGCTAATACCTTCGATTCTCTTATCTTTAACAAGATCTGCAATATTTTTAATGAGCATTGCTTTGTTAACTTGATAAGGAAGTTCGGTTACTACGATTCTTTCTCTAGTGCCATTGTTAAACTCTTCGATATCGGTTTTCGCTCTTAAAACGAAACCGCCCTTTCCGGTCATGTATGCTTGTTTAATACGCGATAACCCCATCAAAACCCCACCGGTTGGATAGTCTGGCGCTTTAACGTGTTCCATAAGTTCTTCAATAGTAGCGTCAGGATTATCTAAAAGTAGCATACAAGCGTCTAAACACTCGCTAAGATTATGCGGTGGAATATTAGTAGCCATACCAACGGCAATACCGTCAGAACCATTTACTAAAATATTAGGTATTCTTGACGGCAATACAACCGGTTGCATTTCAGTATCGTCGAAGTTAGGGTAGAAATCAACGGTATCTTTGTCGATTTCTTTAAGCATTTCGTTAGCAAGTTTAGATAGTCTTGCTTCGGTATATCTATATGCAGCGGCAGGGTCGCCGTCTACTGAACCGAAGTTACCATGCCCGTCTACTAACGGAAAATTGATAGAAAAGTTTTGCGCAAGACGAACTAGCGCGTCGTATACCGAACTATCGCCGTGCGGGTGGTATTTACCAAGCACGTCGCCGACGATTTTTGCGCATTTTCTAAACGCTTTATCGTAAGTAAGTCCTGCTTCGTGCATAGCGTATAATATTCTTCTGTGAACGGGTTTAAGCCCGTCTCTTACGTCTGGTATAGCACGAGAAACGTTAACTGCCATTGCATAGGCAATAAACGATTTTTTTACTTCATTATTCACTTCGATATTTATTAGTTTGGTTTTTTCGAGTGTTTCACGAAAAGCAGCTGTAAGTTCTGACGTGTTATCTCTTTTTGCCATAATTTTTTCTCCTATTAAACGTCTAAATCGGTAACGAGTTTTGCGTTATTCTCGATAAATTCGCGTCTAAGTTCTGGGTCTCCACCCATAAGCCTTGTAAACGTCTCGTCTGCTTCAACGGCGTCTTCCATAGTAACTCTAAGCATAGTTCTAGTTTCAGGGTTCATAGTGGTTTCCCATAATTGTTCTGGATCCATTTCACCAAGACCTTTATAACGTTGAACGTCACACTTACCAACAACAGCCAAATATTCTTGCAACTCTTTATCAGAATAGAAATATTTATCCACTTTGTTTTTGGTTGCCTTATATAGTGGTGGTTGAGCAATATAAACATGCCCTTTTTCGATAAGAGGACGCATAAATCTGAAAAAGAACGTAAGTAATAATATTCTAATATGGCTTCCGTCTACGTCAGCGTCGGTCATACAGATAATTCTACTATAACGTAGTTTACTTTCATCAAAATCGTCTTGAATACCACCGCCAAATGCAGTTATCATCGCTTTGATTTCTTCGTTTTCTAAAATATGGTTTAGCCTTGCTTTTTCTACGTTTAGTATTTTACCACGAAGTGGCAAAATAGCCTGAAATCTTCTGTCTCTGCCTTGTTTTGCACTACCACCTGCCGAATCCCCTTCGACTATAAAAATTTCGCAGAATTCGGGATTTTTATCAGAACAATCGGCAAGTTTACCAGGAAGAGTTGTGCTTTCAAGCGCGCCTTTTCTTCTTGTGTTTTCTCTCGCAAGTCTAGCAGCCTCTCTTGCCCTTTGCGCCGTTAAACATTTAAGAATAATCTCTTTGGCTTTTGCAGGGTTTTCTTCCATAAACGAGCCAAAATGTTCAGCCATAGCCTTAGAAACGAAATTACGCATTTCGCTGTTACCTAGTTTCGTTTTGGTTTGACCTTCGAATTGCGGATCAGTAAGTTTTACGGAAACGACTGCAACAATACCTTCTCTAACGTCTTCAGAAGATACTTTATCATCACCTTTTAGAACGTTTAGTTTTTTACCAAAATCGTTAATAATTTTAGTTAGAGAATTCTTAAATCCGTCAAGATGCGTGCCACCTTCTTCGGTGTTAATATTGTTGGCAAAAGCATAAATAACTTCGCTATATGTTTCGCAGTATTGAATTGCAACTTCTACTTCGGTATCACCAAAATTCTCGTCGAAATAAACTGGTTTTTCAAATAGTGGAGATTTATTTTTACTTAAATCTTCTACAAAGTGAGCAATACCGCCTTCATAGTAAAACGTATCCTCTTTTATGCTATCTTCACGTTCATCTTGCATTTTTATGGTTAAACCTTTATTAAGGTATGCAAGTTCACGAAGACGGGTTTTAATCGTGTCGTAATTAAAAACTGTCGTTTCGAAAATTTCGCTATCAGGCATAAAGGTTACCCACGTTCCAGTAAAGTCAGCATCACCAACCACGGTTAGCGGTTCTTGTGGAATGCCCCTTTTATAATTTTGAACGTGTTTTTTACCGTTTTGGAAAACTTCTACTTTAAGCCAAGCAGAAAGCGCGTTAACAACTGACAAACCAACACCGTGTAAACCACCCGAAATTTTATATCCACCACCGCCAAATTTACCGCCGGCATGAAGTTTCGTAAGTACAACTTCTACCGCAGAAATTTTTTCAGTTGGGTGAATAGCAGTAGGTATACCCCTGCCGTTATCGGTTACGGTGCACGAGCCATCTTTATTGATTTTAACCAAAATAGTATCGCAATGACCGCTAAGCGCTTCGTCAATAGAGTTGTCTACGATTTCTTGAACAAGATGATGTAGACCGCGCACGTCGGTAGAGCCGATATACATACCTGGCCTTTTTCTAACGGGATCTAACCCTTCTAATACTTGAATTTCATTTTCAGAATACTTTGTTACGTTTTTAATTTCTTCCATAATATTCCCTATATATAATTTAGTATTTATATTATATCATATAATATAAAAGTTTACAAGATTATTTGATAAATTTTTTGCCTATTTTGAATAATTTTTTAGATTTTTAACAAAAATATTTATAATATTTTTATTAAAGGGAGCGTTTTATGAGATATTGTTTCATTTGTAAGAAAGATCACGATAAAAAAGCAACTTCTAGATGCGTAAACTGTGGCGCAGTATTATGCAAAAATTGCATAAAAGACAACAACGGGCTTTGCCCTTACTGCCATTCCGACATAGAAAACGACTAAAATTATTAAAGGCAACCTAAGCGCAGGTTGCCTTTATTTTATGTTCGATATTTTACGTTTCTTAGTTTAGTTTTAGTTTAATCAGATCTAACATATCAAGTTCAAAGGTCTTTAAGCCCGATAAATGCTGTAATTTGGCTTCTTTTACCCCTTTGTCGTAAAAGATATCAAAAGGTTCTTTTTCGTGTTTTACAAACGAAATATAGCCAAGTTTTGCCCTAATCGTTACGTTATCGTTAACGTTGTTTAAGAATTTTTCGTTTTCATACATAAGATCGTCTGCTAAATCTTCGTTAAGTTCTATAACGGTAGAATAAAAAATTCGTTCAGCAGAAATTTCATTATAAAATTGTTTAGGCAAATATTTTTTTAGCGAAATTAAACGTTCTAAAACCTTTTTTGCGTTAACATAATCTTTTTTATCTAAATAAAAACGATATCTATACAATAAAATTAACGCAAAATACAAATCGTCTTCTGGCAGTTGCGGTACGTCGAAAAACAATTTTTCATCTATATCCTTAAACGATTTTCCATTTGATAATTCGGTTTGAATTTTAAGCAATGAAAACATAACTTTTGTTGTATCATCTTGCACCTTTATTCCGCGCAAAACAGCGCCGTCGTTTCTTACGCCGTTTTCAACAAGTGGTATAGCGTTAGAAATTAACATGTATAACCCTATTGGAAGAAAACAAGACGTTAAAGCAAATGTAAACAACGATAAATTTAAATTAAAGAAAATCGGAAGACAAAACAAGATAGGAATTGCTGAAAAAATTAAGCCACACCTTGTAGTTTTTGCAAAATATTTTTCTAAATTTTTATCAGTTGTTGGGTAAAATTCGGTAGCCCCAGTATCGTCAGGAAAACACAAACTAAAATCAAACCTATTTCTAACCCTTTTCCACCTAAAAAACCAGACTGTAAACGAAACGATTTTAAACCTAGAAATCTTTGCGCCTAAAAGATGCCCAAGTTCGTGTATAAAAGCGCAAACAAGCGAAGAAATTAGTATAGATAAAAGGTAAAATAATATCAATTTACCAGTATTCCCCGCAAACCTTTCCGCGCTTAAAACAGATATTAAATACACCGATAACAAAACCGATATAAGACTTACTACAAAATTTATTATCTTAATTTTTCTAGTCATTAACAACTTCCTTTTTAATCAAATAACCTTCAAGATTATCACTATCTCTAACAATAAATTTATCCACTTCTAAAAAATCTAGAAGTTCACCAATAAACACTGCGCCAGAAAGTATCACGTCTTCTCTACCAGACTGAATACAAAAACGTTTACTTCTTTCTGCAACAGGCACAATAGCCAAATCATTTACGATTTTAACTATGTCATTTTTCGTTACAACAGCGTTATCAACTAGCCTGAAATCGTATTCTTTAAGCCCTAGCGTTATAGCACCAAGGGTGGTTGCCGTTCCGCCAACAATAACGAAATTTTTTGTGTTTAATTTAGATTTATCAATATTATTATGCAAAAATTCACTTACGTAACGCCTAATCATATCCACGTTTTGCCCAAAAGTTTCTGTTAAAGTTACAACGCCTATTTCAAAGCTTTTAGAGTAAACGTGCTTATTAGAAACAATTTGCACTATCTCCGTGCTTTTACCGCCTAGATCGATAAATCCACCGTCATTACCATTTAACGCGCCTAACGCGCCAATTTCAGCCTCTAACTCGCCAGAAACAACGTCTAAATCAAGTTCGAGTTCTCGTTTTACCCTTTCAACGAATTCTGCACTGTTTTTAGCGTATCTAACGCCGGCAGTTGCAAAAACATAAATTTTATCAACGTTAAATTCTTTTACCGCTTTATTCTTAAAAAAAGAGAGCGCGTCTATCGTTCTCTTTATAGAATCTTCGTTTAACACTTTATCGTTAGTAAGACCAAGCGATAAGCGCGTTACCAACGCAAATTTATTTATAGTTTGTCCGTTTTTAGAAATAAGCAAACGTACGGAATTAGAACCAACGTCTATTACGGCACGAGTAGGGCTAGTCAAGAGCATAGTCCCCTTCTAACAATAGTCCTAGTTCTCTAGCGGTTTGTTCTATCCACTCGCGCGTTTCCATGTTCTTTAATAATTTTCTTTCGTCTTCGGTAAGAGTTTTGTAAATAGTTATTTGCTCTTTAAGAAAATCTAATTCTTTTCTTTCGTTTTTAATTTTAACTAACTGAAAAATCAAAATCGACAACAAGACCAAAACCAAAAGAATCGATCCAACGATTAGCGCGCTACGAACCCTTTTTAACTTTTGTTCTTCCATTACCTTTATTTCCTTTGTTTTTTATATATTTATTATAAAACTTTTTTTGCGCTTTTGCAAGTATAATATTAAAACTTTTAAAATAACAAACTAGCCCAAGCAACACGCCAAACGGCATATACACCCTAAACGACGGAAAGTTTAACCTTTTAGAATAAACAACGTATAAAAACGATATTATAAGCATTGTAACAAAATCTAAAATTTTACAAAATATTTCAGGTTTTATAACCAACTTAATATAGTTTATTACGTAAAATATAAAACCACTTATCGCACCAAAAGAAACGCAAGAAATAAACACGTAAAACTGACCGCTAGAAACGAACATCTATTTAAACATCCTTTTAAACACCGATTGTTTTATCGCACCGTATTTAATCTCGTTAATTTCACCATCGCACGTTAAATTGCCAGTGTTTTTATTATAAGCAGTTATTTTTAGTTTAGAGCCTACAATTTTAACGTTCTTGCCGTTCACCGTAAGATTTAAGAAAGTGTCTGTAAAGCCGATAACGGCTTCTACGTTCGTCATTGTAAGCCTTTTTCGGCTTTCTAAAATAAGTTTGTCGTTGTTTATATTTCCTTCCATAAACACACCCCCAAACTTAATATATGTTGGGCAAAATAAAAAAATTACGAACGACAAGTTTTGCCGTTCGTAAAGATTATTTTATATTTATTAGTAACAATTATTTATCGATTACTAGTCAGGTAGTTTCATATCGCCAAATTCTATCCAGTTTTTCTTTCTCATAAACTCACTGATAACGATATTAAGAATTGCTGGCAATATAATCATTAATAAAATAATTCCAACAATGCCTAGCGCGCCGTCGGTATACTTAAACAAATCGAATACTCCAACTAATCCACTAGTACCCATACCACCGCCAGACGCACCGCATTTTAATACAAAAACACAGGTAGAAAGTGGTCCTAAAATTGCACTGCTAATAATCATAGGTAGCATTATAATAGGTTTTTTCATTATGTTAGGAATTTGTAGCATGCTCGTTCCTAATCCTTGTGCAATTAAACCGCCAAAACCGTTTTCACGGAAAGATGCAACTGCAAAGCCTACCATATGGCAAGCGCAACCAACGGTTGCTGCGCCACCAGCAAGCAATATCGCTTGAACTTGGTCTGGCGTGCCACTTGATAATACCGGAGATGCAACTGCAACCCAGATCGCTGCAGATGAAGTTGGCATAGTTAAAACGATACCCATGATAACAGAAATAACCATACCCATAACGAAAGGTGTTGCTTTCGTTGCTATTGCAATTAAAACGCCTAGTTGGTTAACGACCCAAATAAATGGATAAGCAACAAAAACACCAACGAAAGAGAGCAAAAGAGTGCCAATAGGTATTAAAATGATATCTAATTTAGTCTTCCCCGCGTATAACTCCACTATTTCTATAGTAAGCATAGCAACTACGTACGCACCAATAGGATTTCCTGGAAGTGCAGAACCCATTTTAGAAGTAATAGCAGATAGTCCTGCCCCGCCTGGCATAAGTTGGTCTGCCCAAGCGCCAATCATACCCGCAACAGCGGCAGAAAAAATTAAAAGTTTATTCTTTTTTAGAGCGTGTGCAATACCAACGCCTATTCCTGCGCCCATCAATATTTTTGCTAGGCTTGCTATATATGAAAGGGTGTTTCCAATGTAATTATCACCTATCCAACCAGCAATCATCGCAAGGATTGTGCCGGCAATAAGCGTTACAAATAAACCTTGTGCCATACCAGAAAACGCAGTTATAAAATAGCGTTTAGGTAGTTCTTTAAGGTAGGTTTTTACTTTAGAAGTCTTTACTTTTTCAATGTTTTCGTTCGTAGTCATAATTCTATCTCCGTTAACTTATTATCTACTTGATCACAAGACGTTAAGTAGTATTTTATTCCGTTTTTAATAACTAGTTTATCACTTCTAACATTTCTGCCGTGCAGATGGCCGTATATAACGGCATCAACGTTATTATCTTCAAAAATCTTGGTAAATAGGCTATCTTCTCTCTTCACGTTAAATGGTGGATAATGTATAAGCGCAATAACTTTGTCGCCTTCTTCCCTAATCTTTTCTACTTGCTTAAAAGAAAGTTTAAGCCTTTCGGTTTCTCTAAGATAAATCTTTTCGTCTGACTGCTTAAAATCAGGACTACCAGGAACAGACCAGCACCTAGAACCACAAATTATAACGTTTCCAAACTTAATACAATCGTTTTGAAGCGCATAAAAATTATTAGGTAAAATTTCTCTTACCCTAGAAATAGCGCTCCACCAATAATCGTGATTACCTTTAATTAGCACCTTAACGCCGTTCAAATCTTTAATGCTTTCAAGGTCTAGTTTAGCATCTTCTAAACACATTGCCCAACTAATATCCCCACCTATAAGCACCAAATCGTTTTCTGCAACTTTTACTTGCCAGTCATCGCGTATTTTTTGTAAATAATTAACCCAATTTCCGCCAAACACATCCATAGGCTTATCCGTGTTGGTAGATATATGCAGGTCGCTAATAGCAAATATCTTCATAAATGAATAATAACACAATTTATTTTCTTTTACAAGTAAATACAAAGTATTTAATAAAAAAAACACGGAAAAATTCCGTGTTTTAATTTTATTATTTCGTGCCTTTTTATTATTCGGGATACATCGGCAGTTCAAAAAATCCTGCGCAAATTTCTTGGTTATAGTCTTGGCAAGGCGGTATAGGCGTATAACCGTAAGATGGAATTAAAAGTTCTACTTCCATAACGATTTTAAGTATAACCGACGCGCACGCATCAATGGTAAATTGATTTACCGCCGTATAAGTTCCTATATTAGATACTAACGACACTAAAGATTCTACCGAATAAGGCATAATCGACGCTGACGGTATGTTTAGGATAACGTCTTTTGGTATGGTTATAGTGCTCGTTGCAACACCTTCTACCCCGTTTGCATCTACGTATGCAACTGATACAGGCACAATAATATCCGCCTTTACCCTTGCACAATTTGGTCTTTCACTTAAAGGCTCGATTAAAAGGTTGCTGATCGTTCCAACTTGCGTGGTGCTTTTTGCGCTTACGAAAGTTAAAGGATATGTAGGATTTGACGGTGTTAAATTTGTTATATTTAGAACTAAGCCCGTTAATTGCCCTTGTTGCATACAAGCATCAAACACCTTTTTTACTTCTACGCAAACTTTTTCGCATAAGCCGTTAAGCGGATTGCCGTTAATTGGCCCAGGGCATCTATCTGACTGAAAATTACAGAAAAACGACATAAATTTCCTCCTTTATTGTTTTCTATAATCAATATATGCGAGAAATATGCGTAAATGTCAAAAAAAAGCAACCGCCAAAACAGCGATTGCTTTTTACGAATTTTTATTAATAATTATAACCTAGTTCGATTGCCTTAATGTTGTTTTCAAGTAGTTGTGCTTTTTTTGCTGGAACCATAAGAGTTAAACTATCAACAACTTGTTTTAAGGTTAACACGTTGGTTTCTTTAAGAACTTTGCCAATAATAATCATATTAGCAAGTCCGTCTAAACCGTTATCACTTGCAAGTTTGGTTGCAGGAATACCAATGGTTTTAATATCGTTTCTAACGTCTTCTTTAACGATTAAAGAACTATCGTAAATAACGTAGCCGTTTGGCGTTGTTTCGTTATAATATTTTTCAAGAGATGGAAGATTCATCGCAATCAAAACGTCTGGTTTATCAACGATTGGAGAGCCTATCGGCGTATCGCTAAGCGTAACGCTACAATTTGCCGTACCACCACGCATTTCAGGGCCGTAAGAAGGTAACCAACTAACTTCCATATCTGCTTTAAGGCCGGTAAAAGCAAGGGCTTTACCAGAGAAAAGTATACCTTGACCACCAAAGCCTGCTATAAGAATTTTAGTAGTTTTCATTTACTTTTCCTCCTTATATTTATCTTTATAAACGCCTAGTGGATAATGTTTTTCCATGTTCTCGTTAAGCCATTTAAGCGCATCTTCTGGGTTTAAGCCCCAGTTGGTTGGACACGTAGATAACACTTCGATTAAAGAGAAACCTTTGCCTTCGATTTGGTTTTTGAAAGCGTGCATAATCGCTTTTTTAGCCTTTCTAATGTTTGCAACATTGTTAACTGCAACTCTTTCTAAGTAAGACGCACCTTCAATTTGCGATAACATTTCGCACACTTTAACTGGGTAACCAACAACGGTTACGTCTCTGCCATAAGGTGAAGTTTGAGTTACTTGTTTAGGTAGAGTAGTAGGAGCCATTTGCCCACCAGTCATACCATAAATAGCGTTGTTTACAAAGATAATCGTGATATTTTCGTTTCTTGCAGCAGAGTGCACGGTTTCTGCCGTACCGATAGCGGCAAGGTCGCCATCTCCTTGATAAGTAAACACAACGTTATCAGGGTTAGCGCGTTTAACGCCTGTTGCAACGGCTGGTGCTCTGCCGTGTGCGGCTTGCACCATATCGCAATTAAAATAGTTATAAGAGAATACTGAACAGCCTACGCTTGCTACGCCAACGGTTTTATCTAAAACGCCAAGTTCTTCTAAACATTCTGCAACAAGTCTATGTATAATGCCGTGCGTACAGCCTGGGCAATAGTGTAATTTTGCATCGGTTAAGCCTTTAGTCTTTTTAAATACTACCATTGTTTTGCTTCTCCTTTTTCGATTTTTTCAAGTTGTTCTACGATTTCGTCTGGCGTCATGATAACACCACCAGTTCTGCCGTAGAAATATACCGGTTTACTGCAATTTATAGCAAGTTTAACGTCGTCTACCATTTGCCCCATGTTAAGTTCTACTGATAAGAACGCTTTTACCTTTTTAGATGCATTAAGTAACGCTTGTTTTGGGAAAGGCCAAACGGTTATAGGTCTTATCATACCAACCTTTATACCTTTGTTTCTTGCTTCCATAATAGCGTTTTTGCTAATTCTAGACGTAATACCAAACGCAACGATACAAATTTCAGCGTCTTCCATCATAAATTCTTCGAACATAACTTCGTCGCGTTCAATCTTTTCGTATCTAGCATATCTAGACAAGTTCCACTCTTCTAGTTGTGCAGGAGAAAGTGAAAGTGAGTTAACAACGTTTCTTCCTTCGTGATATTTAGTGCCAGTAGTAGCCCAAGGTTTAGCGTATTCGGTAACAACACCCCTATCAAGCGAAACCGGCTCCATCATTTGCCCCATAGTGCCGTCTGCTAAAATCATTGCAGGAACTCTATATTTATCAGCAAGGTCAAAACCCTTAAAGGTTAAGTCTACCATTTCTTGAACTGATGCAGGTGCTAAAACGATAAGTTTAAAGTCGCCGTGACCACCGCCTTTAGTTGCTTGAAAATAGTCTGATTGAGATGGTTGAATACCGCCAAGACCAGGACCACCCCTTTGAACGTTTACGATTAGGGCTGGAAGTTCGCAACCAGCAAGATATGAAATACCTTCGCTTTTTAGCGAAATTCCTGGGCTTGAACTAGACGTCATTACCCTTTTACCACAAGACGCAACGCCTATTACCATATTTATTGCAGAAATTTCAGACTCCGCTTGCAAAAACGTTCCGCCAACTTTTGGCATACGTTTAGCCATATATGCGGCAATTTCGGTTTGTGGTGTAATAGGATAACCGAAATAGTAGTTGCACCCAGCCATTATTGCTGCTTCTGCTAGTGCTTCGTTACCTTTCATTAAAACTTTATCTGCCATAATTCACCTCTATCTTTCTACCGTTATAACAGAATCCGGACACATAATTGCGCAAGACGCACAACCAATACATGCGTTTTGGTCGGTCACTTCTGCAGGGTGGTAGCCTTTTTGGTTTATTTTTTCTTTAGCAAGAAAAATAATTTTCTTTGGGCATGCGGTAACACATAAACCACAGCCTTTACACGTTTCGTAATCAAAAATTACTTTAGCCATAATATCTCCTTATAACCAGTCGCCGTATTTTATAGGCTCTACTGGTAAAATTTTTCCTAAATCGTTTAATTTTTCAGATATAAGATCTTTTCTAACTGAACTGAATTTAACTAATAGCCCAGTTTCCTTTGATAGTTCTTCGCAAAACTTATACCCAGTTTTTATATGTTCTACGGTCGTTTCCAAACCTAAATTAGCGTTGTTTACAATGCCTGTAAATCTAAGGTCGCACACGCTTTCTATTTCTCGCTTAATCTCTAATGCACCTTCTATATCACGAGTTTCTGGTCTAAACGAATTAACCACCCACAAAACGTCGTAATTATTTTCTTTAATCAAGGAATTAGAAAACCTACCGAGCGCCAAAGCACCTCTATCGTCCCCACCAACGTCTACAACCGCGTAACTACTAAGATCGTCAGTCATTTTATAAGAACCAGCGTTCATAGCAGGTAAATCAACGTTTGTTTGAGCGTAAGGCGAAACGGTAAGATGTATGCCGTTTTTTTCTAACAATTCCTTAGCGTCTATCGTGCGAAAATATGGGTTAACTATATCTAGGTCGTAAATTTCTACGTTATTATGGTGTTTTTTAAGGTTGATAGCGTAGTTTACCGAAACGAAAGTTTTACCACTTCCGTAATGCCCCATAAATATAGTAACGCGTTTAGAATTTTGCATTAGATTTTAACCTTTTTAACCCAAGAATATTTATCTTCTACCTTACCCCATTGAATACCGGTAAGTTCGTCGTATAATTTTTGGGTGAGTTCGCCAATTTGATTGTTAGAAACGATATAGTTAACGTCTTCGTAGAAAAGTTGACCGATTGGCGAAACAACCGCAGCCGTA
Organism: Christensenellaceae bacterium; assembly: GCA_045613505.1. Lineage (GTDB taxonomy): Bacteria > Bacillota > Clostridia > Christensenellales > Borkfalkiaceae > UBA1259. Next base: position 28,957 of record JAZLBC010000017.1, on the reverse strand, counting down.
CCAGTTCCCCACGCTTCTTCTAATTCGCCGTTTTTTACTGCGTTTAGAAGTTCGTCTACTGAAATTAACCTCTCGGTAACTTTATAACCCCAGTTTCTTAAAATTTCTATACAAGATTTTCTAGTAATACCAGGAAGAACCGAGCCAGTAAGCATCGGCGTAACGATTTCGCCTTTGATTTTGAACATAACGTTCATAGCGCCTACTTCTTCGATATATTTTCTTTCAACGCCGTCTAACCAAAGCACTTGAGAAATACCTTTTTCTTCAGCGCGTTTACCTGCTCTTAAACTTGCAGCGTAGTTTCCACCACATTTAGCGTAGCCCGTACCACCACGAACCGCTCTTACGTCTTGATTTTCGATACTAATTTTAACAGGATTTAACCCTTCTGCATAATAGTTGCCAACAGGCGATAAGATAACCACGAAAGTCGCTCTTTTAACGGCGTGAACGCCAAGCGCTTCGTCGTTACCAAACATATAAGGGCGGATATAAAGCGAAGTTCCTTCTTTATTAGGTATCCATTCGTAATCAACGTTAATAAGTTCGGTTATAGCGTTAACAAAATCTTCTTCCGGAATAGTTGGAAGACATAATCTTTCAGCAGAATCGTTCATTCTTTTAGCGTTTTCGTAAGGGCGGAACATTTGATATCCGTCTTTAGTTTTATAAGCCTTCATACCCTCGAAAATTTCTGCGCCATAGTGAAGAACGGTAGATGCCGGATGAATTGGGATATAATCAAACGGAACTATTCTAGCATTGTGCCAGCCGTTTGCCCCGTCGTATTCCATAACAAACATGTGATCGGTAAAATATTTGCCGAAACCAAGGTTAGAAAAATCTGGTTTTTGTTTTAAGTTTTTACTTAATTCTTTTTTGATTTCCATATTTTGCTCCTATTAAATAAGATTATTTTTTATTTTTTCTATTGCATCTTCACGCATTTTATATTTCAAAATTTTACCCGCGGCGTTCATTGGGAATTCGTTAACGAACACGAAATACCTTGGAACTTTATGTTTCGCCATATGCGACGCGCCGTATTCTAACATCTCTTGAATGGAAGATTGTTCGCCTTTGTTTAGGATTATGTACGCACACGCTTCTTCGCCGTATTTTTCATCAGGCACACCAACCACTTGCACGTCTCTAATCTTTTTGTGGGTTAAATAGAATTCTTCGATTTCACGTGGATATAAATTTTCGCCACCACGTATAATCATATCTTTAAGCCTACCGGTAACTTTGAAATATCCGTCTGGCGTTTTGTGGCAAATATCACCAGTATGTAGCCAACCATCAGCGTCAATCGTTTGCTCGGTTGCTTTTGGCATTTTATAATATCCCTTCATAATATTATAGCCCCTAGCAACAAATTCGCCGTTTTCGCCGTCGGGTAATTCTTCGCCAGTTTCTGGATTGATTATTTTACACTCTACCCCAGGGAAAGCACTGCCAACGGTTTCTACTCTGTGGTCGATATCTTCGTTAACTTCACCCATAGTGCAACCAGGCGACGCTTCCGTTTGCCCGTAAACGCTAATAATCTCGGTCATGTTCATTTCCTTAGCCGCTCTACGCATTAGATCGGGTGGGCAGTTTGCTCCTGCCATAATACCCGTTCTTATATACGAAAAATCGGTAGTAGCAAAGTCTTTATGATTAAACATTGCTATAAACATCGTTGGAACGCCGTTAAACATCGTGATTTTTTCTTGGTTAATACATGCAAGTGATGATTTAGGCGAGAAATACGGTATTGGGCAGATAGTTCCACCATGCGTCATCATATTAGTCATAGAAAGAACCATGCCAAAGCAGTGAAACATTGGAACTTGAATCATCATTCTATCGGCAGTAGAAGTATCCATTCTGTCCCCGATAATTTTGCCGTTGTTTACTATATTTCTGTGAGTTAGCATAACGCCCTTAGGAAAGCCCGTTGTACCCGAAGTATATTGCATGTTGCAAACGTCGTCTGGCTTAACGTTAGACGCTCTTCTTTTAACTTCTTCTAGCGGGATCATATCACTACGGCCAACAAAATCTTTCCACTCTAACGCGCCATCCATTTCAAAGCCAACCGAAACAACGTTTCTTAAAAACGGCAATTTTTTAGAGTAAAGTGGTTTGCCCTTTTCTAGATTTTTTAATTCTGGGCAAAGTTCTTCTATAATCTCTTTATAGTTAGAATCCTTGCAATATTCAATCATAACGAGCGTGTGGGTGTCCGATTGTTTAAGTAGATATTCTGCTTCGTGAATTTTATAGGCTGTGTTAACGGTAACTAATACGGCACCAATCTTAACAGTTGCCCAAAACGTTAAAAACCATTCAGGAACGTTGGTTGCCCAAATCGCTACGTGATGCCCTGGCTTAACGCCAATCGAGATTAACGCGGCGGCAACCTTATCAACGTCTTCTCTAAATTCACGATATGTTCTAGTGTAATCTAGCGTTGTGTACTTAAACGCATATTGATCTGGGTATTTTTTTACCATTTCGTCTAAAACTTCGCTAAAAGTTAAATCTAGAACGTCGTATTTCTTCCAAGGGAACGTTCCTGTTTTAGACCTGTTATAATAAATAGTTTCAGGCTTGGTTTCACAAACGTCTTGGCTTAAAAAACTCTTAAAATGCGTTAAGATAATATCGTAATCTTTGATATCGTCGCATTCCATAACGCTTATAAAGCCATCGTAGTTAAGTGATCTTAACGCGTTAATAAAATCTTTAACAGGAAGTTCGCCTTCGCCAAGCAAGACGTTTTTGCCGTCTATTCCGTCGCCTAGTCTAACGAAATCTACGTATGCGCCAAGTGTTTGAATAGTGGTGTCGGCAAGTTCTTTTAGATAAAAATAAGTTTCTCTAACGTTCCAACACACCTTAACGGACGCGCTACCGAACAAATTTATAATTTCTACGGCGCGTTTTGTAGAAGATAGTTCACGCGTGGTTTCAATTAAAAGGCTAACGCCGTTATCTTCACATGATTTAACAACCGAGCCTAAAATAGTTTTTAGCGTACAGCCGTCTAAATCTTCGCTAAGTTTAACGATAATTCTTTCTACACCAGCGTCTCTTGCGTAATCAACGCACTTTATTAGTTCCGCGCAATCAAAAGTAGCTGAAATAGGCGTAGAATAAGAAATTGCGGAAATAGAAATATGCCTATTTACTAATTTTCGTTTCGCATCAACGGTATGTGCCGAACGAAAAACACTATCTATATGTGAATTTTTTTCTTTTTCTACGTCGCAGATTTCAACGCCATTAAAACCGTAATCTTTTACGATATTACAAAGCGAAAGAAAACTGCTAGCAGAAACGAATTTATCTTGAAAAGAGATTTTCATACTAATCCCCCTCGTATACTATTTTGTTGATGGCGTTAATAAATGCGCGAATACATGCGCCTACTATGTCGGTAGAAACACCGTTGCCAGAATAAAGCTTTCCGTTAGCGCGTAGTCTTATAAGCGAAGAACCAACTGCCTCTCTGCCTTTCGTAACAGCGTTAACGCTGAAATCATCTAACTCGTAGTGATGACCTATAACTTGTTCTATAGCGTGAAAAGCAGCGTCTATAGGGCCGTCTCCGGTAGAAACGCCGGTAAATCTTTGCCCGTCTTTTTCTAAAATAATGTTAGCCGTTGCAGGAATAATGTTTCCGCTGTTAACAACGTAGTGTACTAAATGATAGGTAGATGGAACTTGCATTGCGGTAGTTGCTATAACCGCTTCTATTTCGTGCGCATCAATAATTTCTTTTTTCGACGTTAATTTTTTAATTTCGTCAAATACTTTTCCTAGGTCGACGTCAGATAATTCGTAACCTAAACTCAAAGCAACGTCACTAACGTCTTTAATAGTGGAATTTGCGTTTAACGTTTTAACAGAAGTATCTTCCGTTGTAACGTCTTCAACGAATTCTTTAACCTTTTCGGTAGTAGTTTTAACGTTTGCTACGTCAATACTTGCGTTAAAGCCAAAGTCTAATTGTTTTGCTCTAACTACTTCGGCAAAAGTTGATAAAGATAAAACGTCGTCGTATACGCTGGTTTTAACGCAAGTTGCACCAGCGTTAATGCTATCGATAGCGATTGCAACTGCCATTTGTAGTTTATTAGACGCTAAAACGCCGATTTCAATTGGACAAGCATTTTTAACTTCGTTTATAAGCGTGGTAAAATCAATCGGGAACGCACTGCCTTCGTCATCACTTATAGTGAAAAGTTTTGCGCCGTTTTCATAAACGGTTTTGGCAACTTCAACAACGAAATCTTTTTCTGCCCTAAGCGCGTCGATTGCAACGAATTCTACGCTATCGCAAAGCCCAGAAGCACAAGCAACCAACTCTTTAATTTTATCTAGCATTTGTGGGGCTTTTAGATGATAATTGTATTCCATAAGCGTGGTTGAAATAGGCATAACTACTTGAAGCGATACTTTATTTGCGCACTTAACAGTGTTATAAGCGTCTGCAACAGACGATACCGTATTACCAACCGGAATTTTTACGGTACATAAATTGCATGCAGATGCAATAGTTCTACATATTATTTCGTTTTCTTTAGAACCGCCAATTTCGGTTAACTCTATCGCATCTACTCCAAGCGCGTTAAGTTTTTCAGCAATAGATAATTTTTCTCTAAAAGAAAGAGTTAATCCTTTTTTGTTTGCAATATTAAGAGTTGCATCTGACACGATAATTTTTTTCATAAAAACCTCCATAATATAAAAAATCCCCGACAAAAACACTTGCCAGGGACGAACGTTCCGCGGTACCACCCTAATTGCCGAAAATTTCGGCCACTTATTTTGCTTTAACGCACAGCTTACGTAAACGATTACTAGCGTGATTATTCACTTTCGAATTCTTGCCCGAAAAGCACAGTGTTTTTGGTTATATTATGTATAATAAATTATACATGATATAAACACTAGTGTCAAGTGATTATTTGGGCGAAAATAATAAAAAAACACGGCAACGTTCAGGACGAACTATGCCGTGGTACCACCCGATTTGTTGACAAATTGCCAACCACTTGACGCATATAACGGACGCGACCGAAAACAATTACTAAACTTTCACCGTTTCTGCTCCGGAACGAGTAACAAAAACCGCCTTAGTGATTTGCACCAACCATCACCTCTCTGTAAAAACGAAAATCTGTCTTTTTCCTTCGTAGCATTTAATTGATTTTTTATAATTATACTTTTTTGAAAAATATTTGTCAACGATTTTAACTGCAAAACACTAGATTTTTAAGAGTTTTTTTATGTTCTTAGAAAAAATCTTTTCTTTTTGCTCACTCGTTAAGTCTATTTTATTAAAACGCTCTAACTCTGTCTTGGCATCCCACATAGGAAAGTCTGTTGCAAAAAAGAACCTATCTTCGCCAAGCATTTCAATAATTTCTTTCGCGCGCTCGCTAGAAATAAACGAAAGAGAAGAACAAGTATCAAAATATACGTTTTTAAGCCCCTTATAAACGTCCACTTTATCCCATTGTCTATAACCGCCGAAATGCGCCGCAATAAAATTTACGTTTGGGTATTTTTTTGCTATCTTAACAAGTCTTTCTGGCGCGCTAAAATCATATCTATCGTCGCCTATATGAAACAATATCGGAAACTTATTAGAAACTGCTTTATAGATTTTTTCCACCTTCTCGTCGTCAATGTAAAACTTTTGGAAATCAGGATGCAATTTAACGCCCTTAAAACCGTTATTTAAGCACCAATTTATTTCAAATTCTATCTCTTCTTCGGTAAGGTCTTGATGGAGCGTCATAAACCCAATAAACTCTTTATGCTCGTCGATTTCCCTTTTTATAAACTCGTTAATTTTTCTAACCTGACTGCTAGTCGTTGCGCAAGAATGCACTACGAATTTAGTAATACCCGCCCTTTCGCCATCTTTTATTAAATTAGAAGTCGTGCCAGACGGCATCTCCATTTTTATGTCGTAAAAATTACCGATAGCAACAGTTGCTTTTTCGGCAATTTTTTCGGGATATATATGTGCGTGTGCGTCTATAATTTCCATTTTATCTCTCCGTATCTGTCAGTAAGCCACTTTATATTTTGCACCCAATCGCCAACTTTGTTTCGTGCATTATTTAATTCATTAGCCCTTTTTAGTTCTTGTATATATTCGAAATACGTGCAAGAATTAACCTTTAAAAAATGCTTTATTGCCCTATCTTCGTTGCCTTTAAGTTGGGTAAAGCCGATATGAATTACCGAGTGGCAATCATGGCAAACGGCAATCACGTCTTCTAACTTTTGCACGCCTTTTTCAGTGTCGTAAGACCATCTTTCGTGCGCTTCTAACCTTGTAGTTTTTCGCCCACAAATCATGCACTTACCTTCTGCTCTTTTATAAGCGTCTTGCCTGATTTTATCCCAATCTTTTTTTGATAAAAAATGGCGCAAATTTGAATACCAGCACCCGTCCGGCACTAGTTCAAAAGTTAGTTTTAATTTAATATTATTCTTCAAAACCACACCTGCTTTCATGACAAACAAGATATAAAATTTGATAGTCTTTCGCTAAATCATTAAGGAGTTTCAATGCTGAATTTATCCTGTTCTTATCAAAATTAGCAAAAGGATCGTCTAGAATAATAAACGGTTTTTCTTCGCTAAACAACACGTCTATAATAGCGAAACGTTTACATAAATCAAAGGTGTTTTTTAGCCCTTCGCTATAATAGTCGGTAGGTTTTAGCGCGCCCTTTTCTAGAATAGAAACGTTAAAATCAACGTCTATCGTGGCGGTATAACCACTGCCAACGTAGGATAGATATTTATTAAGGCTTTTTTCTAAAGGTTCTCTATATTTAACTTTTAAGTTCTCGTCTGCCTTAGTTAAAAACTCTATCGCATAAGATAGGGCAGTATATTCTTCTTTTTTAACTGATAATTTTTCTTCTAAAATAGAAAGTTGAGTTTCTAAATCTATAACGTTATCAATTTTATCTTCTAGCGCCTTAATATCGGCAACTAAATCTCCCCTTTCACGTTCGCGAACGGATATAGCGTAGTTAAGTCTTTTCAAGTTTTCAGAAACTTCTTCTGCGTTAATACTTAATGTATTTGCGTCTAACGAAGTGTTTAGTGCCGTATTCTTTATCTCTTTTTCAACGCTTGATATTTCGTTTACTATACTTAAATACTCTACAATCTTGCTTTTAATTTCAGCAAGAGAGTCGTTATATTCGCTACTCTTAACCTTAAAGCGCGAAATAAAATCGGATAAAACACTTTCGTATTTAGATTTTATAGTTAAATACTCGCCAAGTTCTTTTTCTTTGGATAAAATAATTTCAGCAAGTGGATTAACACTTTCAACGCGCTTACCTTTTAAGCCAAAATAAACTAATCCGCCAGATACTGCTAAACCTATAACTAGCGTTATTGCGCCAACTATTGTAGAAGCCAAAAATCCAAGACAGCCAAGCGCAAAAATTATAGGCGCAATAAATAACAACGGCTTATTAGCAACGTTTTTAGATGTGTTAGTTTCCGCACACTTTTCTTTTAATGAATTTATATCTCTACTAATAATATTAACGGTGTTAAGCGCGCCGTAATAGTCCGTTAAAACGGCAATATACTCGTCTACTTTTTCGGCATCAACGACATTATCACCCAAAAAATCTAGGGCAATTTTCTTTTTTTCTTCTAGTTCTTTAAGCGATTTTAATAGTTTATCCCTTTTTTCAAGAGTGTAGTTATATTCAACGACTTTCTTTACCTTAGAAACGTTTTCATTTGCAACTGAAATTTCTTTTTTAAGGCGTTCTATAATACCGTCTAGCTCTTTTAGTTTTTGCTTATTTTTTTCTAGTTCATATCTAGCGTTTTTAGAAAAGTCTAGTTTGTCTTTAACAAGTACAATTTGGCGTTTTATATCGTTAATTTCCCCTTTATCGCCACGCATTATTAAATTTTTAGACTTTTCTTGTAATTTATCTAGGGCTTTCACGAACAAATCAGTATCTTGTATTTCGCAAGTTTTGTTGTATTTTGCAGTAAGCGTTGCGTTAGAACTAACTTCAAAATGATTTTGCGATAGATAAGTAGAAAAAGAAAAACCTTCTTCGTCTACGCCAAATAATCTTTTACCTAAATCTTCTTGATTAGCGTAGATTTTGCCAGTTTTAACGTCTATTAAACTAACGGTATCATCTATCGGGCGCTTGCCAAAAAATCGTTCGATCTTAAATTCGTTTCCGTTACGCTCGAAAACAACGTATCCACCAAATTTATCGCTAGAATTCCAAGGCGTGAACTTTTTTCGCTCGTTTTCTGATATAGATTTTTTCTTGTCGTTAAGGCCGTAAAACATGCTTTTTATAAAAGATGCAAACGTAGATTTACCAAACCCGTTTTCTTTGTTTATAACATTTAAACCGCTTGTAAAATCGTATTCGAAATCTTTTAGTTTGCCAAAAGAAGATATATAACATTTTATAAGTTTCATATTATATTTCCCCCTTAAGAGCGTTTAGCCCGTAGGTTAAAACGCGTTTCTTAGTTTCTGCATCTAAATCACTTTCAGCAACCAGTCTAATAAATTCACCCCTAACGGATTTATCGTTTTCGTAAAAAGATTTTTCTAGTTTAAGTTCGGTTCTATCAACTACTTTAACAAAAAAATACTTTTCGTTTAGCGCGATAGATAAATCTTCTTTATAAATTTCAAAATCAGGCGTTCTCTCGCCGACAAGTATCAGTTTTATAACGCTGTCTTTTGAGTAATTATTTTCTAAAACTTCTGTTATTTTCTTTTTATATTCAAAATAATCAGCGGTATTTTCTAGACTAACTTCGCACTCTAAAACCAACCTTTTAGAAAAAGGAACGAAAGTAATATAATCTTTTTTATCCGTATCAATTAGCACGAACCCTTTTTCGCCAAGTTCATCAAACCCACGCCCTTCTAAACAGCCCGAATAAGCGTATTGCCCCCTATCGTCTATTTTCCCAGTAGAAAAAGTATGAATATGCCCTAATGCTAAATAGTCTATATTTTTACCTTTAAGCATAGGAATACTTATATTTTCACCGCCAGTAGAAGAAACGTAGCCTGCAACTTGCCCGTGCAGAACAACAATATTAAAACAATCTTCTTTAAGCGAAAGATTTCCGTAAGATAGGTCTAAATTATTTTTTTCGTTAATAAGCCCCGTTATACAAACGTTTCCATAGGTAAAATATTGCCATTTATCCGAAAAGAATTTAAGATTATTCGGCACGTTTTCAAACGAAGAACTAAACGCATCTTTATCGTGATTTCCACATAAAAAGTAAAAATCTATATTAGGGCAATTTTTTATAAGAGAAACAAGTTTATCACGCGTTTTTAACGTGATTTTTTTTGAATCAAAAGCATCTCCCGCAATTAAAATTGCACCAACTTCGTTTTGAATTGCGAACGCGCAAAGCCTTTCAAAAGCCATAACTACTTCTAGCCTGCGAATTTTGCTTTTTTCGGTTGGCAAACCATCTATTTTAGAATCTAAATGCAAATCGGAACAATGTATAATTTTCATAATTTCACCAAATATTATTATACTACATCTTACTAGATAAGTAAAGTACGCAAAGCAAAAATCGCCCTATTTAGAGCGATTTTTTTTACTATCTAACCTTAAATTTAACTCGTGTAATTTATGAAGTTTATATAGGTTATATCTTAAAACAACGTAAGGCATATAATTTAACACTAGATTAACGAAAGCGACGGGCAAACCCACGCTAAGCCATATAGATTTTGGGTTTATAAAAACAACGATAAAGCCCATTACCATATCTGCCAAATGCACGCCAACACCATAATTACACTCTATTATAAACCGTTTAATATATTCGCTGTTTTTTGGTTCTAAAATTTTACTCTTAGAAAAACCGGTAAAAATCCCCAGTTCTAAAACCTTATCTTTCCATCTTTTTACACCCAGTTTTTCGTAAAACAATCTCTTTTTTTTCTTTGCAACAAAATGTGTTTTATTTATGGAATATAATTCTTCTGGCATAACTCTTCTTACTATAAAGGCAAATAAGCCGTCTATAACTATTACCGCAATCGTAGAAACAACGCACCAAACGGCAATTTCTATTAACGATAAATTAACAGAGTCTAATAAAAACACACCGTTAATTGCTATTATTAAGGCAACCGAGATCAGTATTAAAAAGTAATACATCTTATTCTCCTAGTTTTAACATATACGTTTTTTCGTATATTTCTTTCCAAATCTTATCGTTTTCTGCTTTAAGATACTCAGTATTCTCGATAACGCTTAATTTTTCGCTAGGATATATCGGCTTAGAAATATGCACCGTATACTCTTGAACGTAATACCCGTTAGAATCCACCACGTCGCTATCACGCATCGTTATAAATATCGGCAAAATAGGCACGTTGTTTTTAGATGCAAACTTAAAAGCACCTATTTTAGTAGGTCGTGGTTTTCTATAATTCCACCACATTGCTTGCTCTGGGTAAACGAGAATAAAATTGCCTTTTTGCAGTAATTTATCAACGCTAGATAAAAATTTCTTCATTGTGTTCACGTTAGAAGATAACGGCAAAGTATTACAATTACGCATAAAGAACCCGTACAATCCAGGAAAAGACGTATAGTTTCCTTCTCTAATCACTCTATAAAATCTATTTTGGTTGTTTTTCGTTTTATTAAAGGCTAATTGCACGGCAAAACTATCGAACGGATTAAAGTGATTACAGGTAATTATTGCGCCACTTTTTAGGTTAGCCCAGTTTTCTATACCAAGCACGTCTTTTATTATCATTTGTTTTGATTTCAATAGTTTTTTTACGAACTTTTTTGCAACAAAAAACGAAACGCTCCTTTTTATCTTACTTATAGGTTTTTTTCGTAAATAATCAATTTTATCAGGCAATAATTGTAAGGTTGGCGGGTCGTCCTCTGGGTCAACGTCGAAAACGCCCCTGCACGCCATATCGCAAATTTTAAAAAGCACTTCTTCTCTATCTTTGCTCCTACTTTTTTTAATTGTTTTATAGTAACCATCTTCTCTATTCGTTTCAAAAATAGCAAGTTCAAGAAGTTTTTTGCAAGACTCGTTATCTTTACGCTTGTCTTCTTCGGTAAAATTATCAATTTCTTGCAACATCACAGAGTAAAATTCAGTATCTTTTGCGTATTGCCAAAAATATTCGCCATATCTACATTCTTTATATTTCCACGGCTTAGAAGTCATTATGTAGTGCAATATTTTTATATCTTCTTTTTTTGGTTTAATTTCGCCAAAAACTTCGGTATTATACCCGTCGTTTAACCAGTATACTCTATCTCTGCATAACACGTTCAAATAATCTTCGTCTTGCGTTACCTTAAAATTATATACTTGCAATAGATGCGTGAATTTTGTTAAAACGTTTTTTTCTCTAAACAATTTACAGTTAATAAGTAGAACGCCAGCGTTAAAATATGCACGTCTATCAATACCGCAAACTTCTTCAACGTATTTACCGTATTCGTTTACTTGAACCATAACTTGCTCGTGGCACGCCCCAACTAAATTATCGCCTACATCGTGATTAAATAGTTCGGCAACGTCGCCTAGTATTACTGTATCACTATCAATATAAAGCGCTTTATTAAGATCAGGAAACATATTTGCGATAAATAATCTAAAATAAGTTGTTTTAGTATAATAATCTCTAATCGGCAAGAACTTTTCTAAACCATTTATTTGATCTTTAACGTTTTCGAAACTTATTTTAACGTTATCGGTTTGTAAATTCTTTAAGGAATTTTGCATTTTTTCGGTTATATCCGTATGCAAAAAAGTTATAGAATAGTCGTATTTTTTACTTGAATTTTTTATCAACGAATTAACCGAAACAATTGCGTATTTAATAAAGTTGTTATCACAAGCATAAAAGATATTTATTTGATTATTTTTATTCATAAAAATTCCGCCTTTGTTTTTTTCGTATTATAACAAACACGGCAAAAAAATTGTTAAAAAAACGCTCTACAATCAAATAGACGTTGTAGAACGTTAAGAAAGTTACATTCTAATCGTTATAGACTAGTCTTCCACCAACGATTTAGTCTTGTCTACTATTAGTAGAAAACCATTAAAATAAAACAAAATCGCCCTATTTAGAGCGATTTTTTTGCTATTAACGAATTTATTTTTACTCCTAGGTTTCTAAACTTAGTTTCATATTCGGTTTGAACGTTTATAAATTCTATATCAGAAATATCTTCTGGCAATATCTCTACGTTAAAACCCGCAAAAGATAATTTTTGAACCGAATATTCAAAAAGCCCTACGTCGTCGGTTTTTTGATAGAGCGCACCGTTATTTTTTAACGACTTATAATAAAATTCTGATAGTGGCGTATAAGTAAGCCTTCGATTTTCATAAGACTTCCCCGGATACGGCGGAGAAAAATTTAGAAATATCTTAGCGATAGAGTTCTCTTTAACGTATCGTGGCAAATAATCTGCCCCACAGTTAAAAAATTTTAAGTTTTTAAGGTTTTCGCGTTTAGCATTTTCGCCAGCCATAAGAACGATATTATCAAGTAGTTCTACGGCAAAAAAATTATAGTTAGGATAGCGTTTTGCAAGTTCAATTATAAACGCGCCTTTGCCACAACCTATTTCTAAACACACGGGGTTATCGTTTCCAAAAATTTTTGAAAAATCAAAATATTTTTTGTCCTTAATAGCGTCTTTTTGATTAAGGATATCCCTTTCAGCCACAATAACGTAGTCTTTAACCAAATCAAACCTTTCTATAAAGTTTTTCTTCCTTCTAATTCTCATATAATACCTACTTTAATATTATATCAATAATTTTTAATTAAGTCTATTTATTACCACAAAAAAGTTGCAAATCAAATTAGATTATGATAAAATATTTAAGTCGTTCGGGGTATGGCGCAGTTGGGGCGACGCGTTAGCAAATAGTTTTGTAAACTATTTGTAGCCAAAGCCCGCGAGGCTTTATGCCGAGAGCGGAAGCGCCTTGGGCGCTACCTGTGTAAGAATTTTTACGAGAGCAAATCTAAATAGTGAACGAACAAAAAGTTGTTCGGGGTATGGCGCAGTTGGTAGCGCGCTTGTCTGGGGGGCAAGAGGCCATGGGTTCAAGTCCCGTTACTCCGACCATATAATAAGGACAACCGATTTTGGTTGTCTTTTTTATCAATTTTATAATACGGGACTTGAATATGGAGAAAATTGGCTTAGCAATTTGCCCTTGGGCTAAAACGTCTTGTAGACGTTTTATCGGGTAGGTCGCACAGGCGAAAGTCCCGTTACTCCGACCAAGATGAAGAGATGGGTTTTCCATCTCTTTTTTCTTGCTTAATTAGGGACTTGAATATGGAGAAAATTGCGTTAGCAATTTGCCCTTGGGCTAAAATGTCCAGTGGACATTTTATCGGGTAGGTCGCACAGGCGAAAGTCCCGTTACTCCGACCAAAATGAAGAGATGGATTTTCCATCTCTTTTTTATTAATAAATTAGGGACTTGAATATGGAGAAAATTGCGTTAGCAATTTGCCCTTGGGCTAAAACGTCTTGTAGACGTTTTATCGGGTAGGTCGCACAGGCGAAAGTCCCGTTACTCCGACCATTATAAAAAGCATTAGATACGTTACAAATTCTAATGCTTTATCTATTTATTTTTTATTGTTTAATATTTCGTAAATTGCTAAATTAACGTTTTTAGAACTATCTTTTGGATTAGGCGAAATTACCGTTTTTAAATATTTAAGCCCACATTTTAACATTACTTTGCCAGAATTTGGGTTATCTACGTCGTGCCGACCGATAATTTTTTTAACACCTACCTTATTAAACAAAAAATCTATAACTCTTTTATAGGCTTCTGCCACTATACCTTTACCCCACCATCGTTCGCCTATACAATATCCGCAAATAGCAGTTTCTTCTTTTTCGTTAATTTCTACAACTGAAATAGAACCAACAACTACGCCCGTTTCTTTAATTATTATTGCCCAGTGATAAAAGTCTTTTCTATTATAACTCTCTTGCCAAGATTTAATAGTATTTTCAGTTTCTTCTAAACTAGTATGCGCACTCCACGTTAAAAATTTAGTAACGTTTTTAGAAGATGCCCAGTTGTTATACATATCATTGCTAAAACCAACGTCGAATTTTTTAAGCACTAACCTATTTGTTGTTAATTCAATAGTTCCAATATTTTTCATAATTTATAAATGAATAAACGGCTAGAATTAGCCGTTTATTTGTTTATTATTTTCTACCAAATAATTTTTTCATAAAAGCAGGAAGTTCTCTGCCACCTTTTTCCGATTCGGTAGTTGGTGCAGTTGGTGCAACTTCTGGTTTAACGTCTTCAACTGGTGAGTTTTCAGTTACGTCTTTTGGTGGTTCTGCCGTAGTTACAGGCACGTCAACAGGTTTTTCAGGCGTTGTAACGTTAATTACTGGCTTTATTTCAATAGGCTTAACCCTTTCAGGTTCGTTATTCATCGGAAAACCAGTTGCAATAACCGTGATTTTAACTTCGTCTACCATGTTTTGATCTATCGTGGTGCCGAAAATAATATTAGCCGAAGAATCAATTATACCTTGAATCAATACGGCAGCCTCATTTGCTTCTTGAAGCATTAAATCGTTACCACCGGTTACGTTGATTATAACAGCCTTAGCGCCTTCGATAGTGGTTTCAAGTAAAGGACTAGAAACGGCTTGTCTTACAGCCTCTATTATCCTATTATCGCCCTTAGCCCTACCTACGCCCATGTGCGCAAGGCCTTGATTACGCATTACGGTATTAACGTCAGCAAAGTCTAGGTTTATAAGTGATGGAGTAGCAATTAAATCAACTATACCTACAATACCTTGTTTTAACATATCGTCGGCAACCTTAAATGCGTCTAACACGCCAGTATTCGCTGGCAAAAATTGCAACAATCTATCGTTAGGAATTATTACTAAGGTGTCAACGTGTTTTTTAAGGTTAGAAATACCTTTATTTGCATTTTCGTTTCTTACTTTACCTTCGAAAGAGAAAGGTTTAGTAACTACGGCAACGGTTAAAATACCAAGTTCACGTGCGATACGCGCTATAACGGAAGCAGCGCCAGTACCTGTTCCGCCACCCATACCTGCGGCGATAAACAATAAATCTGCGCCTTTTAACGCTTCTGCAATTTCTTCTTTTGACTCTTCCGCTGCCATTTCACCAACGTTAGGATCACTTCCTGCGCCAAGCCCCTTAGTGAGTGATGCGCCTATTTGCAAACAACGTTCTGCCTTAGAAAGCAATAGGGCTTGATTATCCGTGTTAACTGCAATAAATTCTGCGCTAGAAACGTTAGAATCTATCATACTATTGATGGCGTTACATCCACCGCCACCAACACCCATTACTTTAATCACTGCTGAACTTACTGAAAAGTTTCTATCTCCAAACATTAATTTTTCCTCCTAATTAGCATTTTGCTCAAAAGTTAAATCTAATAACGATAATACCGAAGACTCGGTAGGTTTGTCCATAAGTGGAACTAACGGCGCTAGATAATCACACGCTATTCCTAGCCTAGAAGATACGTGTTGTTTCGCGCCCCTTATATAGTTAACCCCACCGCCCGTTAAAAACAACGGCACGTATTCGGGAATAACGTATCCGCAGTTATCAAGGCAATTAGAGAGTTCTTCACAAAGATCGTCTAACGATGTCTTTACTATTTCTGCTAGTTTTTGCGCGTTATAATACTTGCCAACGTCTAAACTGATTAAATCAAAATCTTTTTCATAAGAACGCGTTATGCTAACCAAACGCTTTAACTCTTCGGCATCGGCAAAGTCAACGTCTAGTTGTTCGGTAATCAACGCTGAAATATACCCGCCACCGTAGGCAAAAGATTTTTGATAAAGTATTCCATCGCCTTGAATAAGCGAAAACGTAGTGCTTATATAACCAACGTCTACTATAATAGCAACTCTATCCCTAGTGCTGTTATCTAGCAAATACATTGCTTCTGCTAACGGTGTAGAAACGAAATCATAGTCGGCAACTTTAAGCGCGTCAAATAAAGGTTTAACCACTTCGATAAAGCAATTATCACACAAAACGAAAGAAAGTTTGCCTTTTATGATCGAACTAAGCGAACCAACTGGATTCATAACTCTTCTATAATCATCTAGTTCGTATATTATTGCCGACCTATTTATAAGCGTGTATTTTTTAGACGATATAACGAAAGCAGAATCGTATAATGCATCAATATCTCTTTCTTCTATCTTTTTCTTTTTAGGGAAAGATATTTGGCAATCTTTAACGATAACGTCGGTAAATTCGCCGGGCACTCCAACGAAAATCTTGAACTCGCTACCCAAAACGCCTTGCAAGAACTCTACTGCGCTTTTGATTATGAATTTAAGTTTCTCTAAATCAAAAAACGATTTTTCTTGATATCCGTCGTATTCAAAATCTTTACGCGCTTTAATAAGAAAGGTGTTATTTTCACCTCTTTCGCCTACTACTGCTGAAATTTTTGATGAGCCGAAATCTAATACGGCAACGTTATTCTTCTTTTGCATAATATTATCTCTTTATTTCACCACTTGTCCATTTAACTACAATATCGTTGCTATCTTTTAGTTTAGTAACGTCTATCGTGTCGTAAGTTTTGTAGTAATCTATTGCAAGTTCATGATATTTCTTAAAGCCTTTTTGTGCTTTAGCAACCCCATCTTCATCAGGTTTATTAATTCTAATATCCACCCCTGAACAAGTAGAAAACAACGCTAGTTTTACGTTGCTAGAATTTGATATCTTAATTTCTTTAACGCAATCTTTAATTTTAGAACTGTTAAATTCGGTTGAATCTGATAACGTAGTTTCTGCAATCTCTAACGAAGAATAAAAAAGTTCGTTAAACGAGGTTGATAATTTAGAGCCAGCAACCAAATTTACCGCCGTTATATCGGCAAGAGTTATTTTTATAACGTTGTTTAGTTCGTAGTCGGCAGATTGTTCGCTTATAATAAAACCTTCGTTGTCAAGCAGATATATGCTATCTCCGTATAAAAGAGCATAAGAAACAAGCCTTTCGCTAACTTTAACTTCTAATAGATTTGGATAAGTTTTTTTAACGCTTAATACTTTTAGGTTAGTAAATTTAGATAACGAAACGTAAACTTCTTCTTCATTGAAAAAAAGCAAGTTTTTACCGTTAAATTCGTTTAGCGTGTTATACACGTCTGTTTCGTTAAAACTTTCGGAAACGTTGTATTCGGTTTTAACGCTTTTAATAGAAAAAATAAAAAGGCAAGAAGTGATTAGCGCAATAAAAAACGCTAACCCTATTAAAAGAACTAATAACCTTTTTGCCTTCATAATAACCTCGATCTATAAGCGATAGATGTTGCCACCAAGCGCCCTGATTTTATCTTCAAAATTTTCGTAACCACGGTCTATATGATAAATATTATCAACAGACGTTTCACCCTCCGCACACAAGCCTGCAAGGACCAACGCTGCGCCACCGCGCAAATCGTTTGCTAGAACACGCGCCCCGTTTAGTTTGCTAACGCCCCTAAAATAAGCGACGTTGTTTTTTAGCGTTATCTTTGCGCCCATTTTTTTAAGTTCTTCTAAATGAGAAAATCTAGACGGAAAAACTTTTTCTTCTATAACGGAAACGCCGTTAGACACGCTAGCCAGCACGCTTATTTGCGCTTGCAAATCGGTGGGAAACATCGGGTAAGGGCCAGTTTCTATAACGAAAGGTTTTTTCGCACTACCCGACTTTATATATATTATATCATTATTTATACTAATTTTACAAGTGCTTTCGCAAAGTTTAGTGAGCAAAGGGAAAATATTTTCGGCATTTACCCCCGAAATTTCTAATTCTCCGCCCGTCAAATATGATGCAATGAACAACGTACCCGTTTCTATTCTATCAAAAATCGGCAAATATTCGCCACCGCTGATTTTTTTTACACCATCTATATATATTATACCACTATTGTCAATAGCAATTTTAGCGCCCATTCTGTTTAGAAAATTACACAAATCTACTATTTCCGGTTCTTTTGCTCCGTTTAATAGAGTTACTTTTCTTCTGCCTATCACGCTGTATAAAATCACGTTCTCGGTTGCGCCTACCGAAGGAAAATCAAGTTTTAACGTAACGTTATTCGTTTGCCTACTAGACGTTGCTATTATACTGCCGTTCTCGGTTATAGAAACACCAAGTTTTTTTAACGCTTTAATATGTATATCAAGTGGTCTTTCGCCTATGTTACACCCGCCGGGATACGCTAATTTTGCTTTATTTAATCTTGAACATAACGCCCCCAACACCAACGACGACGCGCGCAGTTTTTTAGACAGAATTTCAGGGACGTCATAAGAATTTAAGTCCTTAGCGCATATTATTAGCCCGTTTTCTTTTCCGTTTACGAATTCAGTTTTTACGCCCAACGCGTTAAAGACGTTTATCATTGAATAAACGTCGGCAATTTTGGGGCAATTTTTGATTAAAACAGGTTCATTAGTAAGCAAGCACGCGCACATAATAGGTAGCACAGCGTTTTTTGATACACTAGCACGTAGTTTTCCGCTAATTTTGTTTCCACCCTTAATCACAAATTTTTCCATAAATCCCCCTATACTTTAACGCACTATATATTATGGAAAAACCACCTAAAAAGTTAAACTGATTTTTTAGAAACGTTATACAAAACGCCTATCTCCGTCATGAAAACGATTATCGACGTATTTCCACTAGAAACAAGTGGAAGAGATAGCCCTGTTGGAGGAATGCTTCCGGTTACGACAAGCGCGTTTACTAATACTTGAATACCAAATATCATAGTTATCCCTATCGACAACATAAAACCGAACACGTCTTTTGATTTAGACGCTATTATAAGACCTTTTATTATTATAAAAAACAACAATAAAAAAAAGAAAAATAGCCCCGAAAACCCTATTTCTTCACCGATTACCGAAAGGATAAAATCTGATTCTGCGAACGGTAGAAAAGAGTATTTTTGTCTAGAATTAAACAGTCCAACGCCAAATATTCCGCCCGAACCAAGCGCGTATAAAGACTGCAATAATTGGTATCCTTCGCCCTTAGGGTTAGACCAAGGGTTAAGAAACGCAAGCAATCGTTTAAGCCTATACGGTTCGATTAAGATTAAAACGACTAAAAGAAGAACGAGCGGTAAAACAATCCACAATAAATGCTTAATTTTTACTCCGCCAACAAATAGCATCGTTATCATTATCAATGCAACGCAAACCGTTATAGACATGTTAGGTTCGAGCATTATTAAAACGCACAATAGCCCGCCGTAGATTAAAATTGGAAGTATGCCGTAAAACGTTCGTATTTTATTAGGGCGATTAGAAACGTAATTTGCGCTAAAAAGTATAAGCGAAAATTTAGCCAGTTCTGACGGTTGAAAGGTAAAAAAGCCCAAACTTATCCATCTAGTTGCGCCGTAGTTTTGTACTCCAACTCCCGGAATAAAAAGTATTGCCAGCAAAACGACGGATAGTATTGCTAGATACAAAGACGCTTTTTTTAGTTTTTCGTAGTTTATTCGTGATATAACTAGCATAGAAATCAGTCCTAAAACGATTCCTATAATTTGTTTTTTTACAAAGAAAAACTCGTCTTTATAAGTAGATTTTGCAGAATAACTGCTGGCAGAATATATAAACACCGCGCCTATAATCGTTAAAAGAACTACTAGCACTAATAGCAACACGTCGCCACGGGCTTTTTTAGAATAAGTTTTATCAATCAATTATCTCATTTATCGCTTTTATAAAAGCGTTGCCCCTTTCTTCAAAATTAGAAAAACAATCGTAACTAGAACACGCCGGACTAAACAACACGTTAAGCGTGTTTTTCGAAATTGCAAGCGCGCTTCTAATTGCTAAATTAAAATCTGGCGACAAGGATATCTCGGTTATTCCGTTATCCAACGCACATTTAAGCATTTTTATCCTTGAACTTCCAGTTATTACCGTATGAACAATATTAGAATTTTTTATTGTGTTAAATAGTTCTGTATAGTCTTCGCCCTTGTCGCAACCACCGATTATTAACACGGTTGGAGCGCTCATGTGCCTAATAGCAGTAATCGTTGAATTAGTGTTAGTTGATTTAGAATCGTTATAATACTTTATTCCGTTTATCTCTTTTATAAGTTCAATTCTATGCGGAACACCCTTAAACGACGCAAGTGAAGATTTTATTGTTTCGTTTGACACCCCTAACAATTTTGCTACCGCTATACTGAACAACGCGTTGTATACGTTATGCATTCCTTTAACACTTAATTCGTTAACACTTGTTATCTTTTCTTCTTTATAATATAGGTCGTCGCCCAGCGCGTACGCTCCGTTCGTCTTTTCGATAGCAGAAACGAAAACCACTTTGCTTTTTGCAGTATTAGCCATTTCTCTAACAGTTGAATCGTCGTAGTTAAGCACAGCGTATTCACTTTCTTTTTGCGAAAAAATAAGTCTATTTTTAAGAAAAACGTAATTTTCAAGCGTGTAATGCCGTTCAAGGTGATCGGGCGAAACGTTAAGTATGCACGCTATATGCGGGCAAAAACTACTTATAGTTTCCAATTGAAAACTAGACACTTCGCACACGCAAATAGTATCTTTATCTATTTCGTTTATTTTAGAAGTTATAGGCACCCCTATGTTTCCAACTAACGCGCTTTTAAGATTTTCTGAACGCAGAATATGATTTATCATTGAAACCGTGGTAGTTTTTCCGTTAGTGCCGGTTACCGCTACGGTTTTGGGGTTAAAACTTAAAAATCCGAACTCAAATTCACCAACGATTCGCTTTTTTAGTTCTTTCATCTTGATAGCGATATCGTGGTTTATAGGAACGCCCGGACTTATTACTAAAACGTCGATATCAACTAAAAATTTATCGACGTTTTCTTTGTTTAGTTGTATCGCGCCTTTTTTCGTTAGTTCTATAACGGCATTTTGCGCGCTTTTAACGTTAAGTTCTTCGTATATGTAACATTTTGCGCCTTTACTAAGCAAGTATTCTACAACGGCAGAACCGCTTTTCGACACGCCTAAAACGAGAAATTTTTGCAAACTTGTATCCATATCTCACCTCAAAGATAGGATATGATTATTGTTAAACCAATTATGCAAGTTATTACTGAATAGATATAACTAATTTTACTTTCTTGAAGACCTTTTAATTGCAAATGATGATGAAATGGCGACATCAAAAACACTCTTTTTTTGGTCTTTTTATAATAAATTACTTGAATAACTACCGAAATTATTGAAACTACGAACATAAAACCCAAAACTAGCAAAAAAAGTTCGTTATTAGTTACGATAGATAGCGCACCGATATAACCGCCTATCGCCAAAGAACCCGTGTCGCCCATAAAAACACTCGCTTTACTAACGTTAAAAATCAAAAAGGCAAGCAACCCACCAAAAAGTAAGCCGATTAAAATGAACAACGAATTTAGTTCTTGACTTTTAATAACAGCGCCAAAAGACGTGTTTTGCATGTATAACAAAACGAAGAAAAAAAACAGATAGGTTACGGAAACGCTACTCGATAAGCCGTCTAATCCATCTGTTAGATTAACGGCGTTAGTTGCGCCAACTAACGTTAGTGCGCTAAACGGTATTATAAATGCGCCGAGTTCTACGCTTTTATTTACGTAGGGAATATTTAGGGTTGTTAAATTGTTTTTATACGCAAAAAAACCTGTAAATAAAGAAATTATTACCTGAAAAATTATTTTTTGATATGCTTTAAGACCTTGATTATCATGACTTTTTACTTTCAAAAAATCATCCAACAAACCAACGACGAAAAACGCCAAACACACTACTAAAACCGTGTTAGAAAGCAAGCCCTTTTCGCCTAGTATAAAATAGTTTACGGCAAGCGAAAAAATAAAAAATATTCCACCCATAGTTGGCGTGCCGTTTTTATTTTTATGCGTTTCAACGTAATGAAGTATAGGTTGTCCGATTTTAATTTTTTTGAGTAGCGGTATGCCGACTACTCCAAAAATCAAAGTCGTTACAAACGAAATTATAACTGATAATACTGCTTTATAAATCATTTAATTCCTCTAATATATCAAGCGCGGTTTCTTTATCGCTATAAGGTTTTTTAACGCCTAATACTTCTTGATATTTTTCCGTGCCCTTACCCGCTATTAAAACTACGTCTTTTTCTCTTGCAATAGTAAGCGCGTATCTAATTGCCTCGGTTCTATCCTCTACTAAAACGTATTCTGCGCTCGTAGATTTCACGCCTAACTCAATTTCGTAAATAATTTGCATCGGTTCTTCGTAGCGCGGGTTATCAGTTGTGATTATCAAGAAATCAGCATTTTCGCCCGCCGTTTTGCCCATAATTTTGCGCTTAATTCTATCCCTATTGCCACCGCAACCAAAAACACAGATTATTCTGCCCTTGGCGTATGGCTTTAATGCTTTTAGCGTTTGTTTAATTCCATCAGGCGTGTGCGCATAGTCGATAAACACGCTGAATTTTTTATCGTAAATATTTTCTAATCTACCACTTATGCCTTTTAGTTCTTTTAGCCCTTCTACCGCCTTAGACAACGGAACGCCGATTAGCGCGCATACCGTTACAGCGCACAATGCGTTGTACACGTTAAAAACACCTATTAAATTCGTGTCTACACTAAACACTTTGTCGAACAAATTGATGATAAAATTAGTGCCGATAAGCGACTGCTTTATATCAATGGCAAAAACGTCAGACGGATTTTTTAACCCGTAAGTTATAGTGTTTTTATGGCTATTCTTAATTTTTTCGCCAGTTTTATCGTCTATATTAGTAACGATAAACTTACATTTATTATTGCTAAAAATTGACAGTTTTGCTTTTTCGTAATTTTCTATATTTTCAAAAAAATCAAGATGGTCTTGCGTAAGGTTAGTAAATGCCAATACTTCGAAGTCTATTCCGTATAATTTCTTATAAAACGATGCGTGCGCAGAAACTTCCATTATAACGAATTCTACGCCTGCTTTTTGCATTTCATTTAACACTCTAAACAAGTCTAAAGGATCGGGCGTAGTCAGTTCCGTTTCTTTATATACGCTATCGTAGTATATTCCTAACGTTCCTATAAGCCCGCATTTTTTGCCATAATTCATTAAAATTGCAGTAATTAAATGCGTCGTGCTCGTTTTTCCATTAGTGCCGGTAACGCCGATTATTTTTAGTTTGTTTTGCGGATTATCGTAAAAATTTGCAAGAATAATAGAATATGCTATTCGAGTGTCTTTCACTATTATTTGTGGAACTGCAACCTTTAATTCTTTTTCAGTAATTATTGCTATCGCTCCGTTTTTTAACGCGTCGGCAACGTAATTATGTCCGTCGAAAGAGCCACCTACAAGACATATAAACAAGCCCTTGCTAGTAATTTCGTTGCTAGAAGTTTTTATTTCTTTAATATCAACGTTCGTATCCCCTATAATTTTTTCGTGCGTTACACCTTTAAGCAAGTTGTTTAATAGCATCGTTGCCCCCAAATTTATCTTTTTTATAAAAATTTATTTTTGAAAGTTCGTTCTTATTCTAATTATAAAAAAACTAAGTCGTTAATTTTGCTATAAACTAGGGAAAGTAGTCGAAATTTAAGTGCTAAAATAAATTTACTCTTGCAATAGATATTATTTTGTGTTATAATTTTTTATCGGTAAGAATAGTTTACAAAGGAGAATTTATGAAATACGACATTATCATAATAGGTGCGGGCCCTGGTGGTATTTTCGCAGCCTACGAACTAAAAAAATTAAACGAAAAACTTAAAATTGCCGTTTTCGAAAGCGGACACTCGCTAAACAAACGCGTTTGCCCAATAGATGGTGATAAAATAAAAGGCTGTATTAAATGCAAAACTTGTTCGATTATGTCTGGTTTTGGTGGCGCTGGTGCTTTTTCTGATGGAAAATATAACATCACTAACGATTTCGGTGGAAGTTTACACGAACATATCGGTAAAAAGCAAGCGCTAGACCTTATGCATTACGTAGATGAACTTAACATGAAATTCGGTGGCGAAGGCACTAAAATGTATTCTACTGCCGGCTCTAAATTCAAAAAAACGTGCATGCAAAATAAACTTAACCTTTTAGAAGCCAAGGTAAGACACTTAGGCACGGATATCAACTACGTCGTTTTACAAAACTTTTATAACGAACTTAAAGATAAAGTCGATTTTTATTTCGATACCCCTGTTACCGATTTAAAGAAGAACAGAAGTGGTTTTACTGTTTCCACTAAAAAAGGTGATTTTGATTGTTCTAAATGTATTGCTTCTGTTGGTCGTAGCGGTAGCCACTGGATGGAAACAATATGCAACAAACTAGATATTCCAACCAAATCTAATCGCGTTGATATCGGTGTTAGAGTTGAACTTCCTGCCCCGATTTTCTCACACTTAACCGACGAACTTTACGAGAGCAAAATTGTTTATAGAACTGAAAAATTTGAAGACGCTGTTAGAACGTTCTGCATGAACCCTAACGGAATAGTAGTTAACGAAAACACTAACGGAATAGTAACCGTTAACGGGCACAGTTACGAAGACGGGGACAAGAAAACCGACAACACTAACTTTGCACTTTTAGTTGCTAAGCATTTTTCAGAGCCGTTTAAGGATAGCAACGGATACGCTGAAAGTATTGCAAGGCTTTCAAACATGCTTGGTGGTGGAGTTATGATTCAACGTTTTGGCGACCTAATTCGTGGCAGAAGAAGCACCCCGAAACGTATAGAAGAAAACAGTTTTGCACCTACCCTATCTGCTACGCCAGGCGACCTTTCGCTCGTTCTTCCTAAACGTATTTTAGATGGTATTATCGAAATGATTTACGCGCTAGATAAAGTTGCACCAGGCACTGCAAACGACGATACGCTTTTATACGGTGTTGAAGTAAAGTTCTATAATATGGAAGTTGAAATTGACGATAATTTAATGACCAAACTCAAAGGTCTATACGTTATAGGAGACGGCAGTGGCGTTACGCACTCCCTATCTCACGCTTCGGCTAGTGGCGTTTTCGTTGCAAGAGATATAATTAAAAACTTAAAATAGTTATAATAAAATTTTTAGAAAAAATAAAAAAATCAAGTTCAAAAAGAACTTGATTTTTTTTGTTATAGATTGTTTTTATTTTTTTGAAACTGCAAGAGAGGCTGCTGCAATACTTTGACCTACCCTTTTATTAGTTTCGCTTGGCATAGAAATATCTATATCTTTAAGATGTGGGAATTCTGCGTTTAACACTTCTTTTGCTTTGTTTATGATAATTTCACCACCATCGCCAGAAGTTACCCTGCCCAGCAATAATAGATGTTTAATTTTATAAAATTCACTATAATATGGAATAGCATAACCAAGGTATACGCCTATATCAGAGTAAATTTGTTTAGCCATTTCGTCGCCTTGTTTCATTAGGTTTTGAATAACTTTAAGTTTTTCAGCAGGTGATAAACCTTCTTCGAACTTATAGCCAGCGTTTTCGGCTAGTTTTATAACACCATCTTGCGAGAAATATTTAACGCCACAACCGTAGTCTCCACTCCATTCGTCTACCATAGCGTTTTTGTTAAAATCTACTGGAACGAAAGCCACTTCTGAAAGCCAACCGTTAAGCAAGCCTTTATCGTTAATATACCCAACTGCTTCGCTAGTGCCCATTGCAATACCCAAAACGCAGTTATCGTTAAGGTCTAGCGCGCCTGCAAGCGCGGTAACGTCTCCGTCGTTAGCGACTTCTATCGGCGCATCAAACTCTTTTGCAACGTTTAGATAAATGTTTTTAACGTGTTCTCTGTCTTCTTTTGGAATTTTAATAAACAAAGATGCTACCATTGCCTTGTTATTAACGAAAACACCGGCGCTAGAAACACCAATGGCGTCTACCCTAGGCATTTTAGACGCAGCAGTTTTCATTGCTTCTTTTATACCTTCGTAGTGATAATGCCAGTCTGAATTTAGTTTAGGAAACCAAACTACTTCTTCACTATAAACAACTTTTCCGTCTATAACGGCGCTAACTTTTCTATCACTTCCACCCGCGTCAAATCCGATACGGCAACCGTCTAAATGCCCACCGATTGCTATATTTGAAACGTTTACTTTTGGAAAATTTTGAGCATTAGATTTTATTACCTCAAATTCCTTTTCGTAAACGGTTTGCATAAAATCCACGTCAAACGCTCTCGCGCCCGTGCTGGTATAGTCTGCTTTTATTCTTTCGTAAATATAATCGTCGCCTATAATATAAATTTTATAACCACCAACAACCCACAAAATAGACTTGATAATTCTTTCTACGATTAGGTAGTTTTCTTCGTTATAAGAAGGGTCTGCAAAAACTTCGATTTCGTAGATATAATTATATCCATCGTTACGCTCTACGCAAATTTTAACGGGTTTGCTTTCGGCGTTTTTAACGCTTTCTCTGTATTCGCGAAGTTTAACGCTAATTGGGTAAAAATCTTTCTCGTATTTAGGTGTAAATTTCATTATACTGCGTTCCTTTTACGTAAATTCTTTACTTATATTATACAATAATATTTTGACAATTTTTTTATAAAATTTACAAAATTCTTTACACAAAAAGACACTTTTACTTGATTTTTAGTTGCATTTATTATATCATATAATCATGAAGAACGAATTTGCTAAAACAAAACTAAACTGCCCCGTTAAAATATCGGGCGTTTACACCATTCATTACTTTAAGTACGGTAGAAATTTTAGATTCAAACTAGAACAGCACGATTTTTGGGAACTTGTTTTTATTGACAGCGGTACGGCAGAAATTATACACGGAAAACAAAGTTTATTGCTTAAACAAGGTTGTGCGTTTTTGCACAAACCTAATACTCCACACACTATTTACACTAACGATTTATTTGCAAACTCTGCAATTATAACTTTCGATTCTAAAAGTAAAATCTTAAATACTATCGCTGAAAAAATATTGATATTTAACGATTACGAAAAAGAATTACTAAACAAGATAATAAGCGAGGCAAAACTAAATTATTCCGACAAGTTAAACGACGTTCATTTAACTAAAATGACTAAAAAAGATATATCCCCCTTTGGCTGTGATCAGTTTATAAAAAACTCTATCGAATTGTTACTAGTTTCGGCAATTAGAAGTGTTAAAACAGAAAAATCGCCCACTATTAACGTTACTCTAAACGCAAATAACGGGCAAATTGTAGAGCGAATACGCGCAATTCTTACCGATAAACTATGTAAAATTGAAAACGTTAATCTAGACGAAATTTCTTTTGCGCTTGGATTTAGCAAAAGTTATATTAAAATGCAATTCAAGAAGAAAACTGGCTATTCTATTATTCAATATTTTATAAACATGAAAATCGATAGGGCAAAAAAATTATTAAGCGAGCAAAAATATACTATAAGTGAAATTTCGGATATGCTAGGGTTTAATACTGTTTATTATTTTAGTAGACTATTCAAACTGCATACTGATATGTCCCCTACTGAATACGTAAATTCTATTAAAGCGGATAACGTACTATAAAAAAAGGATGCTAAATAGCATCCTTTTTTTATGAAATTTAAGATTTATTGCTCTATTAACGCGGCTGCGCCGATAATTCCTGCGTCGTTACCGAATTTTGCGATAACTATTTCTGGAATAGGTGCTCCATGATAACCGTAATCGAATTTAGCGCAGTATTCTTTGATGCGATTTATTAAATAATCGCCTTGCCCTGAAACGCCACCGCCTAGAATAATCATTTGAGGTCGAAAAATATTCATCATATTCATTAGGCTTTCCGCTAAATACATAACGTAGTTAGAAACTACTTTTTCGGCAGACTCGTCGCCCATTTTTGCGCATTCAAATGCAGTTCTTCCGTTAACGTTATTTATATCGCCATTAGCATAGTTCCACATTTTAGAATTTTTATTATTTAACATTTCTTCGCGCGTTTGTGCCATAAGCGCCGTTGCGGAAATATATGATTCTATACAACCGTTTCTGCCACAAGAACATGGTTTTCCGCCTAAAACAAGGGTTGTATGACCTAGTTCTGCCGCCTTTGAATCTGTGCCTTCGTATAGTTTTTTATTGATAACGATGCCACCGCCAACACCAGTGCCTAGCGTAAACATTATAGAATCGTTAACGTTTTTTGCAACGCCGTAAACTGCTTCTGCAAGATGCGCAACGTTTGCATCATTAGAGATAACGACTTTAACGCCAAGCCTTTCACTTAGTAGTTGAACTAGCGGAACGTTATACCAGCCAAGGTTTGGCAGAATATCGATAACGCCTTTTTCTCCAGATACTGCGCCTGGGCAACCAACGCCAACACCCTTTATATCTTTTATGGTAAGCCCGTTAGATTTAAGCAATCTATCAATTTGCGAAAGCATATTATCTACAACGTTTTGGTAGCCTGGCACGGTTTTTTCAACGTTTTTTTCTATAATGTTGCCATCAAGGTCCACAAGACCAACTTTAACGGACATACCACCTACATCAATACCAATATTATACATTTATTCTTCCTTTATAACTTTTTAAATTTTACTTACATATATTATATATTAGACGTATTTTTAAGTCAAGTCTTACTAACAAATTAGAAATACAAATAATAAATATTATTAGCAGAATACTAGATAAAACCCGTAAAATAAAAATTTTAAAAAAAATATAAAAAAGTGTTAAAAAATACTTGCAATTTTTTTTATTATTTGTTATAGTATATTAGCAATGGCGAACGGGAGCATAGCTCAGCTGGGAGAGCATCTGCCTTACAAGCAGAGGGTCATAGGTTCGAGCCCTATTGTTCCCA
>JAZLBC010000016.1:0-202910 GCA_045613505.1 Christensenellaceae bacterium | reverse complement strand
CGAATATTTTAATTCTATAGGAATAAGCGAAAGTGAATCGCAAATTAAAGTTATAAATGCTAATTCGAAAATAATACAAGAATATAGATCAAAAGCAAAAAATAATGAAGAAAAACTTAAACCATTATGTGTTAAATTAGGTTTTTTTGCTGGATTGATACTTTTTATATTATTTTTATAGGTAAAACATGAATATAGATATTATTTTTAAGATAGCTGCTATTGGCATAATAATAACGGTAATTTGCCAAGTATTAAAAAAAAGCGACCGAGAGGATATCGCAACGCTAGTTTCGTTAGTTGGGTTAATAATCGTATTAACACTAGTTATAAATATGGTAAGCGACCTATTTGAAAACATCAAGAACATATTTAATCTTTATTGATGATTAAAATTATTTTAATAGCAGTAATTTGTGCTTTCATAATTATATATCTTAAAAATTCTAAAAGTGAATATAGCGATATCGCGCTTTTGGCATCATCGATTTTAATTATTTATTTATCATTAGAATACATAACAAACACCTATGAAATAATAAATAAAATAGTTGCTTTATCTAATCTTGATTACGAATATTATAAAATAATACTAAAAATACTTGCAATTTCGTACGTTTTTGAATTTTCTAGTTCTATGATAGAAGATATGGGATTAAGAAGTTTATCTAATAAAATAATTCTAATTGGTAAAATTGTTATATTAGCTGTATCAACGCCTATAATTTACGCAGTATTTAACGTTTTAACCGGACTTTTATGAGAAAAAAGATAGTAATTTTTATAATAATAGTAATAACAATAACAACTCTCGTTTCTTTATGCAACGTAAATATTGCCTACGGAAATAATTTATACGAAAACGTAAATGAACAATTAACTAATATAGACGTTACTGAATTAGAAAACTTTTATAATTCAATAATATCGAATAGCTATAATAACGTTACCATTAAAGAAAAACTTTTATCAATACTAAAAGGGGAATATGATACTAATTATTCATCAGTTATAGACTTAATTTTTAGCAATGTGAAAACAGAGGTTAAACATTATTTGCCTATAATATTAAGTGTAATTTCTATAGCAATTTTTAACACTATAATAGATAATATAAAAAACAAATCGTTGGGGCAAAGCACTTCAACTATAACTAATTTAGTTTGTTCAATAACGATTATACTAATTTTGTATAAAGAAATTTTCTACATTTATCAAAACACAAGTTTCGTTATAGAAAATATAGCGAAATTAAATGAGATTATGTCACCCATAATAGTAACATTAATGGTTGCAACAGGCAGTAAAGTATCTGCATCAGTGTATACGCCACAAACGTTATTTTTATCTAGTATTATTACTAATATTTTCTTAAAAGCAATTATCCCGCTAGTAGTATCAATGACCGTGATTAGTATTTCAAGTGATTTATCTGGTACAAGCAAGTTTAATTCTTTTATAGAATTTATTGCATCTATTATCAAATGGGTTATAGGAATTTCGTTTACGGTGTTTGCAATATTTATTACTA
Organism: Christensenellaceae bacterium; assembly: GCA_045613505.1. Classification (GTDB taxonomy): domain Bacteria; phylum Bacillota; class Clostridia; order Christensenellales; family Borkfalkiaceae; genus UBA1259. The sequence continues at coordinate 201,379 of JAZLBC010000016.1, read as the reverse complement.
CACAGGGTTTAACTAGCGCAACGTTTGATAGTGCATCGATTAAGGCAACTAAATATGCTATTTCTAATTCTATTCCGATTGTTGGCGGATTTTTAAAAGACGGTTTCGACGTTATGCTTGCCGGTAGTGTTTTAATAAAAAATGCGTTAGGTGTTGTTTCAATAATAACAATGTTAACGTTTATATTTAACCCTATTATTAGAATGTTAACGTTTTCTTTACTTCTTAAATTTGCTACGGCGATTATCGATATTTTTTCAAAGCAAAACGTATCAACTTACTTAAAAAACACGTCTAAATGTATTTCATATTTTAACGTAAGCACCATTATTTGCGGTTTTATGTTCTTTTTAACAATTTTGTTGTCTATACTTAGCGCAAACGCATTTTTATAATATGATTAACTGGATAATTTCAATATCTACAATAACGATTTTGTCTTCGTTGCTAATAACTTTGTTACCAGAAAACGAAAAAACTGGTATAGTTAAATTCGTGTTTTCGTTGATTGTAATTTTAGTAGTGATTAAACCAGGGTTTAATAGCAATAACATTAGTCAAATATTTGTAAAAAACGATACAAACGAAGTAGAATTACAAGAAGATTTTTTAGATTATTATTCTAATAAAAAAATAGAATATATTAAAAACGAGTGTAATATAATATGCATTGAGGAAGGAGTTAAAGATGCAATAGTTAGCGTTGGGATAAGCGACGATAATTTAACCGAAAAGAATTTTTCTGAAATAAAAATAAATTTATTAACTGCAACATTTAACGATAATTTAGATAAAAAAGGCGTTGTAAATAAAATAGAAAAAAAGATAAAAGAAAAGTTTAATATAAGATTAGAAATGGTTTATTGATATGAGTGAATTAAATAAAAATTCGATTATTACTAAAATAAAATCTAATAAGAAATTGCGAAACGTTTTAGTTATTATTATTTCGATTATTTTAGTAGTTTTGCTTACTACAAGTTTTGGTTCAAAAGAAAAAGAAGAATCCTTACCAGAGGCTCAAAATTACGTTATTTCACTTGAAAATAAGTTGACCGAAGTACTATCTAAAATAGATGGCGCTGGAGACGTAAGCGTTATTATAAAAGCAGAATCAGGTATGGAAACAGTGCTTGCAAAAGAGGTGGTCGTTAAAGAAACTCTAAACGGCAAGGAAACGATAGAATCTCCTGTGTTGGTGAACGGAAAAACTATTGTGCTAAAAGAATTATACCCAAAAATAACAGGTGTTTTAATCTTAACTACTGGAAACAAAAATATAATGCTTATGAATAAAATTCAACAGGCAACAACGTCATTACTTGGCGTAGATATAAATTGCATAGAAATATTATCAACAAATTAAAGGAGTGTTTTATGACAAAGAAAAAGAAGATTGTAATTTTATCATGTATGATTGCTCTATTAGCAGTAACCGCAGTATTCAATTTTGTGTTTACAACGGGCGGAATTGAAGCTACTGAAACTACCGTAACAACTTCGGCAAGTTATTTTGCAGGTTATAGAACGGAAAGGCTAAATAGTAGAAATGAAGAAATCGTGCAATTAGACGGGATATTATCGCTGGCAGAAGTTAATAGCGACGAATACAACCAAGCGCTTCAAATGAAAATTGATTTAGCAAAGAATACTGAAAATGAATTATTGCTTGAAAATCTTATTAAAGCGTATGGTTTTGAAGATGCAGTTGTAGTTATAGGCTTAGAAAGCGATAACGTTAACGTTATAGTAAAATCGGAGTCTGCAAACGAAGATGAGGCTATTGCTATTTATACAATTATTCAAGAAGAAATGAATATTACGCCAGAAAACGTAAAAATTATTCCAATTTCTTAAAAAACACTATGCAAAATAAATATTTTGTGGTACAATAATATAAAATTATTGTTAAGAGGATATTTATGGCAACTTTTAATTTTTACCAAAAGAAAAAAGAAGATAAAATAGTTTACGGAGACGGCATTGTAGACGGCATAATTTTACTTGCTGTTTCAGAATTATCTAAAGTAGAACTTTATTCTACTAATTCTAAACGTAAAAACAAAACTAATGCTATAAAAGTTAACGCAACAAAAGACGGTTTAGAAATAGAAGTATTCGTTAAGATACATTTTTCTCAAAGCGTTTCAGACGTTGCGTTTAAAATTCAAGAAACTATTAGACACAACATTGAATCAATGACCGATTACCACATTAAATTCGTAAACGTTAACGTTGTTGGTGTGTTTTTCGATGACAAAAACGTTGTAACGCCTATAAAGGATAATACTAACAACACTAACGCTGATACTAAGCCTGAAACACCTAATCAAGATACTGCGCCTGAAAAACCAGAAAATAAATAATCATTATGAGATCACTTGCAAGAGAAATTGTTTTTAAGTATATATTTTCAACATTATTCGTTAATGATGATAACGGATTATATGACGTCTTATCGTTAGAACTAAATTCTAACGATAAGATTTTTGCTAATAAAATATTGAACACTATTATAGAAAATAAGGATAATTACTTAAACGAATTAGAAAAATTATCCATAGGGTATAATCTTGATAGATTATATAACACCGATAAATGTGCGCTTTTGGTTGGTATGGCAGAACTTAACGCTTTTCCTGAAACGGATTTGCCAATTATAATTGACGAGGCCGTAAAATTATGCGCTAAATATTCAACTGAAAAAAGCACAGATTTCGTTAACGGAATTTTAGCAAAATATTCGAGAAACATAGGAAGGTAAAGTAGTGGCTAATATTATCGATGGAAAAATGATTTCCAAAAAAATTAAAGATCAACTTATAGAAAAAGTAAAAGAATTAAACACTAAACTTGATCATGAAGTTTCGCTTGCCGTTATTATGGTTGGCAATAATCCAGCATCAGAAGTTTACGTTAGAAATAAAATCAAAGCGGCTGAATACGTTGGTATTAAATCGCTTTCTTACTGTTTGCCGGAAAACACTACGCAAGAAGAACTAGAAGAACTAGTTGTTGCTTTATCAAACGACAATAACGTTGATGGGATTTTAGTTCAATTACCATTGCCTAAAGGACTTAATGAAAGTAAGGTTTTATCACTTATACCACTTTGTAAAGACGTTGACGGATTTACTGCAAACAACGTTGGAAATTTACTTTTGGGCAACAAATGTATTGTTTCTTGCACGCCAAAAGCTTGTATAACTCTACTTAAAGAACAAAACGTTGATCTAACAGGTAAACACGCCGTAGTAGTGGGTAGAAGTAACATTGTTGGAAAACCAGTAGCGTTATTATTATTACAAGAAAATTGCACCGTAACTGTTTGTCATAGCCATACAAAAAACCTTAAAGAAATATGTCTTTCGGCAGATATTATTATTGCTGCCGTTGGCAGAACGCACCTTATAAAAGAAGATATGGTTAAAGAAGGTGCAATTGTAATTGACGTTGGAATTAACAGAACCGAAAACGGCTTAAAAGGAGACGTAGACTATGATAACGTTTCTAAAAAAGCGTCTGCAATAACGCCTGTTCCTGGTGGAGTTGGACCTATGACCATTGCAATGCTTATGGAAAATACGTATAATTGCGCTGTTATGAGGTCTATTGATGACTGATTTTGAATCTAAGTATAATTCATATTTATCATTGTTTAATGATTCCTTAAATGAATTTTACGAAACAATAAAAAGCAAATCAAATAATTTAATCACTGAAACCGTTGTTTATTCATTAAAAAACGGGGGAAAGCGAATTAGACCTATTTTGTTTTTATCTGCTTGTGAATTATTAGGTCTTGACTACGATAAATATACAAACTTGGCCATTGCTATAGAACTTATCCATACGTATTCTTTAGTGCACGACGATTTGCCGTGTATGGATAACGACGATTATCGCAGAGGGCAACTATCAACACATAAAAAATTTGGCGAAGCGTTTGGCGTTCTTTCTGGCGATGCTTTACTTAATCTAGCGTTTGAAACCGCTTTAGAATTTAGTAACATAGACCAAAATTACGTAAACGCTATTAAATTATTAGCAGATTATGCTGGTTATAGTGGCATGATTTACGGGCAAACCTTAGATATTTTAGCAGAAAATTCGCTTGATAGAACAAGTGAAAATTTATATGCTATTTACCTAAATAAAACCGCTAAACTTATTACTGCGCCATTATTAATGGCTTCGTTACTTGCAAGTTCTAAAAACTATGAAGAATTAAAAGAGATAGGTTATAATCTAGGATATTTATTCCAAATTCAAGACGATATTTTAGATGAAACTAGCGACGTTATAACCTTAGGAAAAACGCCAAACAAAGATAAAGATAAGAACAAACTTACCGCAATTAGTATTTACGGATTAGATAAATCTAGAGAAATGCTTGCTTATCACTACGAAAAAATTTGCAACAACTTATCTTTTGTGCCTAATTCTGACTTTATTAAGCAATTTGTAGATAAAATTTATAATCGCAAGTATTAAACATGAGATTAGATTTATATTTAAGTAAAAACGGGTATTTCTCTACACGAACCAAAGCACTACAAGCAATCGAACGTGGCGAAGTTTACGTTAACGGAAAAAACGCAACAAAATCATCGTTTAATATTTCTGAAGACGTAGAATACGCTATTGAAATAAAGTCTAGAATTTCGTTCGTATCGCTCGGTGGATTCAAGCTTGAAAAAGCCCTAAACGACTTTTCTTATAACGTTTCTAACCTAGTTATCGCTGATTTAGGCGCTAGTACGGGTGGGTTTACTGATTGCCTTATAAAAAGAAACGCAAAATTAGTTTATGCCGTAGACCTTAACGATACGCTTTTAGATAATACACTAAAAGGTAACGATAAAGTAATTCAAATAATCAAGAACGTTAAAGATTTAACGAGAAGTGATTTTGATACAGAATTAGATTTAATTACTGCTGATTTAAGTTTTATTTCTTCTTCGGCTTACATGCCGATTATATCAAGTATAATAAATGACGGAAAAGATATAATTTTACTAATAAAACCCCAATTTGAAATAGGTGAAAAGAAGAACTTTAAGAACGGTATTATTAAAGATAAAAAATTACTTAAAACTATTTGTAGAAAAGTTTATGATACCGCTATACTTAATAATCTTTATCCACAAAAACTAACAACTGCACCTATTAAGGACAATAAAAATACAGAATTTTTAATTCTTCTTACTAAAAACGCTAAATCAGTAGTAAATTTTGAAGATTTATACGGAACATTATGAAAGTATTGATATGCTATAATCAAGAAAAACAAAAAAGTGAATATTGCTTAGACGTTCTTACCAAAGTTTTAGACAAACACGGGGTAAGTTATTCTGTTATAGAAAAAAACAACGCAGAACCAGTAGACGATTTTAGTGCATTATTTGTTGTTGGGGGCGATGGAACTATACTTAGAAGAACAAAATACGTTAACCAAAATTCTATTCCAATAATAGGTATAAACGCTGGCAAACTAGGTTTTTTAACTGAATTTGAAGTAAATGAAATAGAAGATTCAGTTAATATGTTTTTAAGTAATCAATTAAAACCTGATAATAGAGCAACTATACTTTGCGAATATAAAGGCAAAAAGTATTACGCGCTAAACGACGTTGTGATTCAAAGAGTATATCGCGAATCAAGAAGTATGATTATAAATCTAGACGTGTTTATAGATAATAATAACGTTGAAAATATCGTTGGAGATGGTATTGTTTTATCATCACCAACAGGTTCTACCGCATATTCGCTATCGCTTGGCGGGTCGGTTTTTTCACCAGACGTACAAGCGTTTATATACACGCCTATTGCACCACATTCGTTTAATACGAGACCAATAGTTTATTCTCCAAATAAATCATCTAAAATCGTATATAACGGTGGTAACGGTGCAGGCTTATTCGTAGACGGGCAACTAGTTTCACTATTAGATAACGACGACGAAGTTTTAATAAACAAATGCGAAAAGGATACTGTTTTTTTAAGAAAAAACGATTTTAATTTCTTTAAAAGATTATCAGAAAAACTTAAATCTTAATATATAAAGATATAATGTTGGGGAAAGGGTGATAAACAATGACTAAGAGCGAAAGATTAAATATAATTAAAAAAATTATAGTTGAATTTGAAATTTCAACACAAGAAGAATTAACTAATAAACTACTAGAACTAGGTTACAAAGCATCACAAGCGACTGTATCGCGCGATATCAAAGACCTAAATTTAATCAAAGTTAATGGTAAAACAAAAAAATCCATCTACGTTCTTCCTAAAATTGAAAACAACTTTGTTTCTCCAAAAATAATGGAACTATTTAGGCAAGTTACCACTTCAATTGAAGTTGCTAATAATTTAATAGTTATAAAAACGTTAGCCGGCAATGCAGGTACGGCAGGCATGGCTATTGACCATATGGGAATAAACAATATTTTAGGCACTATCGCCGGTGATGATACCCTTTTAATAGTTACCAAAACTGAAAAAGACGCTAAAATTATAGAAAAAGGATTAAAGAAGATTTAATGCTTAACAAACTAACGATAAAAAACGTTGCGCTAATAGCAAAAGCAGAAATTGATTTTACGCAAAAACTAAACGTTATGTCAGGTGAAACAGGTTCGGGTAAGTCAGTTATACTCGAATCTATCAATTTCGTTCTCGGCGCAAAAACTGATAAAAACCTTATTAAGCACGGCGAAACAGATTGTTTTGTTAGTGCTGAATTTGACGTTAGTAAAAATCTTTCTATTAAAAACGTATTAGAAGAATTAGACATTGATTTTGACGATATATTGATTTTATCTAGAAAAGTTACAATAGATGGAAAGAACACTATAAAAGTTAATGGTGTTAGCGTTAATTTATCGATGTTAAAAAAAATTACTTCTAAATTAGTAGACGTGCACGGTCAAAGTGAACACTACAATTTGTTAAGTGAAGTAAACCAACTTAAACTTATTGATAATTTTGGTGGCAATACAATAAACGAAATTAAAGATGAAATTTCTAAAATCTACACTGAATATAAAAAAATCGTTGATTTTTTAAGTGATGCAGGTGGAGACGAGCGCCAAAGAGAGATTAAATTAGACGTATTAAATTATCAAATTAACGAAATCGAAAAAGCCGAGATTTACGAAACGGAAGAGGAAGAATTAAACGATATTAAGTCTAAATTAATAAATCAAGAAAAAATTCTATCATCTTTGCGTGGTTCAAAAGCGTGCATAAGTGAAGAAGGTGGCGTTCAAGACGTTTTATATAATGCAATTAAATTGCTATCTTCTATAACTGATCTAAATGAAGAGTACGCACAACTCTATACTCGAATTCAAAACGCTTATACCGAAATTAGCGATATTGAAAGTGAAATTACTTTTTTTGTAGATAATTTTAACACCTACGAAGTATCTCTTGACGACGTTATTAGTAGGTTAGACGTTATAAAAAATCTACAACGTAAATATGGCTCTAATTACGAAGAAATTATCAATTTTTTAGATAATGCAATAAAAGAAAGAGATAATTTATTAAAATACGAAGATACTTATAACGACTATTTAATAAAAAAAGACAAGTTGGCAAGGTCGTTATACGATAATTACAAAAAATTAAACGAAGAACGCAAAAAAATTGCCGATATGTTTTCTAATAACGTTGTTTTAGAATTAAAACAACTGGGGATGAATAACGCGCAATTCAACGTAAAATTTTTTGATTTTCCTAGTTATGAAGATTGTACTTTCACTAAAACTGGCCCTGATAGAATAGAATTTTTATTTTCTGCAAACTTAGGTGAAGCAGTTAAACCGTTATCTTCGGTTATAAGTGGTGGCGAAATTAGTAGGTTTATGCTAGCCATTAAAGTTCAGTCTTCTGCATTTAACGACGTTTCTACCTACATTTTTGACGAAATTGATGCTGGTATAAGTGGTGTAACGGCAAACGTTGTTGCTCAAAAACTTTCTAATATTTCAAAAAACACGCAAGTTATTGCAATTTCACACTTGCCACAAATATCAGTTTATGCTGATAACAATATACTAATAGAAAAACACGAGATTGATGGCAAAACAACTACTTTAATTACTAAATTAAACGAGGAAAACAAGATTAAAGAACTTATAAGGCTTGTTGGTGGCTCTACGTCTAGCGATAGTGCTAGAAAACTAGTGTTAGAACTTATCGACAATGCGAATAAATATAAAAATAAAAAATAACGATAAATCGGCTTTAATGCCGATTTTTTCGTATAATATAAATTTTTTTACGCATTATATACGAGAGGAATTTATGCGTAAATATTTTATTATAATTTTGTTCTTATTTATTATTGGGCTTAACGTTATACCAAAACCAAGTATCGTTTTAGCAAACGACAACTTAGTTTATCTTGGTGGTATGCCGGCTGGATTTTCATTAAACACGAAAGGCGCGAAAATAATGGGAATTACAGACGTTATTTCTAATAAAGGTGCAATCTCTCCTGCTAGGGAATCTAAAATTGAAATAGGAGACGTTATATTAAAGATTGATGGAAAAGACGTTAATACTGCATTAGACGTTGAAGATGCCGTAAAAGACGATAAAATTAAAAATCTACTTATAGAGAGAAATAAAGAAACGTTTAGCGTATTAATTAAACCCGTTAAAGATATAAATGGAAAATACAAAATCGGTGTTTATATAAGAGATACGGTTAAAGGAATAGGAACTATAACCTTTGTTAAAAATAATCGTTTTGCATCTCTTGGTCATCCGATAAACGATGATTGCGGGGAAATTGCAAATATAGTAAACGGAGAATTATTTGATTGTTATATAACGGGTAGTATAAAAGGCGAAAGAGGAAAACCTGGGGAATTAAAAGGAATATTCACAAAAACCATGCACGTTGGCGAAATTGAAAACAATATAGAGCAAGGCGTATATGGCAAAATAAATGAAAACTTTTCAGTTTCAGAACTAAGACAAATCGAAATTGGCAACGCAACTCTGGGAAATGCCACAATATACTCTACAATATTAGGAAAAACGCCAAAAGAATATAGCATACAAATAAGCAAAGTAGACAACGACTTAGAAGGTAATAAAAATCTAGTAATAAAAATTAACGATAAAGAACTATTAGAACAAACTGGTGGAATAGTTCAAGGTATGAGTGGTAGCCCAATCGTGCAAAACGGAAGATTAGTTGGCGCTATAACACACGTTTTTATAAACGACCCAACGCGTGGATTCGGTATTTCTATAAACAATATGATTGATAAGTAAATATATAATGATTTAATATGTTTTTATATCTATCATAATGAATAATATTATATAAAATACAGAAAATATCTTTAAGGAGAATTTATATGAAAAAAGGTATTTCTGTATTTTTTTGCTTTTTATCATTAGTATTGATTTTAGGCGCTATAACGACGCCAAGAAAAAACAAAATAAAAATTGCCTACGCAGATTACGCAGGTGAAATTCAAAGCGAAAGCGCATATTTAATAGACGAAAAAACCGATAAAGTATTATATTCAAAAAACGAGACAAAAAAAATGCCTATAGCAAGCATGTGTAAAATTATGACTTTGCTCGTTTGCTACGATAACGTTGCCATGGGTAATATATCATTAAACGATATAGTAATCGCCAGTGAAAACGCATCTTCTATGGGTGGTTCGCAAGTATTTTTAGAAAACAACGGAGAATATAAGGTAGGCGAACTATTAAAAGCAATTACAATTGCTTCTGCAAACGACGCGTGTGTTGCAATGGCGGAACAAATATGTGGTTCGCAACAACAATTTGTTAATAAAATGAATGAAAAGGCTAGTGAATTAGGGCTTGATAATACTTATTTTGTAAATTGCACAGGCTTACCACAAGAAGGGCAATATTCTTGCGCTAAAGACGTTGCTAAAATGTTCAAATCGTTAATTAAATACGAACAATATTTCGATTATTCTAAAATATGGATGGATAAAATTGAACATCCAAATAATAGAGTAACCGAAATATCTAATACTAACAAATTAATAAAATTTTACAACGGATGTGACGGAGGAAAAACCGGATATACAAGTGAAGCAGGACATTGTTTGTGTGCAACTGCAAAAAAGGGCGACACTAGACTAATTTCAGTAGTAATTAAAGCGCCAAACAGCAAAAAGAGATTTAACGAGGTTAGCAACTTATTTAATTATGGGTTTGAGAACTATACGACAAAGGAAATTATTAAAGAAGGAGAGTGTTTAGACGCTACTGTAACGATAAACAATTCTAAAATCAAAAGTCCTAAACTAACAGTTTTAAACTCTATTTACGATACGCTAAAAAAAGGTGAATCAGTTGCTTACGATTATAATTATAGCATTAAAAATAACTTAAAAGCCCCGCTTAAACGAGGCGACGTAGTTGGAGAAATAACAATATATTCTAATAACGTTGAAATTGCAAATACAAAAATTATTTTACTAGAGGATTTACCTAAAAATAGTTATTTTGATTGCATTAAAGACGTAGTTATAAAGTGGAATTTAATATAAAATATATTATTAATATATATTTATATAAAAATATTGACAAAACGGCGTTTATTGTGATAAAATTTTTTAAAAAAAGGTGACGATTTTGAACAATAAATATTTTACAACAACAAACGACGGAAAATTGCTAATAGGAGGAGTTGATTGCGAATTTTTAAGAGAAAAATTCGGAACTCCTCTTTACGTGTTTAATAAAGATAATATAGTTGACGTATGCCACGCTTATTATTCAGCACTTCTAAATGAATATGGCTACGGCATGGTTTCTTACGCGTCAAAAGCATTTTCTTGTAAAGAAATTTATCGCATTGTTAACGAGCAAAATCTTGGGGCAGACGTTGTGTCAGGTGGTGAACTTTACACCGCGTTATCGGCAAAATTTCCCGCTGATAAAATAATTTTTCATGGGAATAATAAAACCTATAAAGAACTAGAATATGCAATTTCGAATAAAATAGGATACGTAGTTATTGATTCTATTACTGAAATTGATGATATTAACAAAATTGCTGGTAATTTTGGTGTTAAACAAAACGTTTTAATTAGGGTAAATCCTGGCGTTGAGGCACACACCCACCATTACATACAAACCGCAAAAATTGATTCGAAATTTGGTTTTTCACTCTCTAACGGAGATGCTTTAACCGCTATTAAAAAGATATTAAATTGTAACAATATTTCACTTAAAGGTTTGCATTGCCATATAGGTTCGCAAATATTTGATATAAAATCATTTATTTTAGCACTTGACAAAATGACTGATTATTATTCATTTATAAAAACCGAGTTAGGATACGAATTCGAAGTATTAAATCTTGGCGGTGGTTTTGGTATATTTTATTCTGGTGATGATAAAAAAATTGTTCCACAAGATTACTATGATTTTGTTAAAATCATTGCAAACAACCTAAAAAATATGCTTGTTTCTAAAAATCTTAATAAACCATATTTAATTTTAGAACCAGGTAGGTCAATCGTAGGAGAGGCAGGAACAACGCTTTATACAGCAGGTAGAATAAGAGAAATCAAAGACGTGAAAAATTATATTGCAGTAGACGGTGGTATGTTCGAAAATCCAAGATTCGCCTTATACCAAGCAAAATACACCGTTGTTGCGCCAACAAAATTAAACGAAAAACCTAATACTTGTTATACTATCGCTGGAAAATGTTGTGAAAGTGGTGATATTATAGCCGAAAACTGCATGCTTCCAAAAATTAACGAAGGCGACCTTATTGCCGTTTTATCAACTGGCGCATATAATTATTCGATGGCAAGTAACTATAATCGCAATTCAGTTCCGCCTGTAGTTTTAATATCAAATAAACAAGCAAAATATATCGTTAAACCATCATCGTTTGAAGATGTTTGCAGAAACGACTTATAGCACTATATTATCGGATTATTAAAATGGTTGATAGATTATTATATTACATTTCAGTTTTTTTAGCGCTAATCGTTGTTCTTCCGTTGCACGAATACGCACACGCCTTCGTTGCCTATAAATGTGGAGATCCAACGGCAAAAAATTTGGGCAGATTAACGATAAACCCGCTAGCACATTTTGACCCGATCGGATTAATATTTTTTGCTATTGCTGGATTCGGCTGGGCAAAACCAGTTCCGATTAACCCTAATAATTTTAGAAAGTATAAGAAAGGATGTTTTTTAGTATCGATTGCGGGCGTTGCATGTAATTACGTTCTTGCATTTCTTGCTTATCCACTTTTTATACTGTCAATGTATATACCAAAATTTGGATATTTTACTTACGTTTTATCTAACGTTCTATATTTAATATTCCATTTTGGGTTGGCTTTTTTCGTTTTTAATTTATTGCCAATTTATCCATTAGATGGTTTCCGCGTAATCGACGCTTTTTCAAAGCGAAGAAGCAAAATTTATCAATTTCTCAGAACGAAAGGTGTTTTCGTACTATATTTCTTATTCCTATTAAGTATAATTGCAGACGTTATCGGCGTATGGCAAATTGACCTATTAGGCAATTTTATATCAATAGTTTCGGGATATTTAGGATATCCAATAACTTTATTTTGGGGGCTAATTTTTTAATGGCAGAGTTTGAATCAGTAGTAGACTACTCAACAAAACTTAATAATTTCGAAGGCCCGTTAGATTTACTTTTACACCTAATAAAAGAAGCAAAGATAGAAATTAAAGACGTTTTTGTTTCAGAGGTTACAGAGCAATTTTTAGCCTATATGGAGGGTTTAGAGTTTATCGACGTTGACAAGGCGAGCGAATATCTTAACATGGCGGCAACTCTTATAGAAATTAAATCTAAATCAATACTTCCAAAAATTGAGGAATTTGATATCGACGTTGAAGACCCCGAAAAAGCCTTTATAAGAAAATTAGAAGAATATAAACTATTTAAAGACGCAAGCGAAAAACTAAAAACGCAAGAAAACGTTTCACGCTTCTATAAAGAACCTGATAAATCGGTGGGTGAGGTTAAAGTTGTTTATAACGATTTTAATTTAGACGGACTTATTGCAGCCTTTTCTAAACTTCTAATGCGAGTTGATGATAAGCAAAGGCAAGAAAAAATTCTTAAAGAAATACCAAAAGAAGTATTCACCGTAAAGGATAAAGTCCAACACATAAGAACGCTTTTAATTGAACGTAAATCAATGAGTTTTTTTGAGACTTTTTCTTCTTACTACACTAAAAACGAACTTATAACTACTTTTCAAGCGATGCTTGAATTACTTAAACTACAATACATAACCGTAGAACAAAACGGTGTATTTGATGACATAACAATAACCTTGAGGGATGATAGAAATGAAGAACTTGGAGAAATTGACGAATATAATTGAATCTATTTTATTTGTATCAGGTGTTCAAGTTGCCATAAGCGACATTGCAGATAAACTTGAAGTTTCTGAATCAGACGTTAAAACTTGCCTTAATACACTAAAAGAAAAATATTCTGCAGAAAGTGGAATACAATTGCTTATTTTTAACAAAAAAGCACAGTTTTGTTCAAACCCAAACTATGCAGATTCAGTGTCTTCTGTATTAAACCCGATAAAAGAACGCGAACTTTCTAGAAGTATGCTAGAAGTTGCAGCAATTATTGCATATAAACAACCTGTTACTAGGGTAGATTTAGAAGAAATAAGGGGTGTTAATAGCGAATATCCCGTTCAAAAACTATTAGAACTAGGCGTTATAGAACCAGTTGGCAGAAAAGATGCCGTTGGAAGACCAGTTCAATTTGGTACTACTGATAAATTCTTAAAAAGATTTCAAATATCTTCGCTAGACGAGTTGCCGGACTACGATGAATTGATTGAAAAAATCAAATCATTACATAATGATAACGAAGATGATTATTTATACAAAAAAGACGAATACGTTGAAGAATCTTCTACAACTATTATTCCCGATTCGAACGATAACAATGAAAAACCAACCGAACCAACAACCGACGAAATCGTTTTACCTGATATAACCGAAGAAGAGATACCAGATTTCTTAAAAGGAGAAGACGTAGACGTTATTAAATAATAACAATCAAAGTATAATCATGCCGATAGAGTTTTCTATCGGCTTTTTTAGTATTATTTTTATTTGTTTGCAAACAATATAGTAATGAAAGTTATATATATTTTAACAATAATTGCGACAATTTTATTTATTCCACTAAAAGTTCACGCAAATATAATATTTAATGCTAACGAAAAAAAAGCCTATTGCGAGATAAACCTTTATCGAAGAATAAAAATCAAAAGTTTATATATAACGTTTAACAAAAAGGATCTTATTATTCATTTAAGCGATAAAAAAGCAATGATATATCCTTATAAAAATTTTATACAAAATAAATCGTTCTTAAAATTTTATAAAGACGTTAATATTAAAGAATTATACGTTTTGGCAGAGATAGGCAAAATTAATGATATTAGCACGCTTTTAACGTCTACATTTATATATAATTTTATATTTAACACAATTTTATCTACATTAAAGGAAATTAAGCCGTTTATAAGAGCAAAAAGTGTTACTAATATTACAAACCAAGATAATTTATTTAACTTATTCGCCAACGTTCAAGTATACGTTAATATAATAGTTATAATGATAAATCTAATAAAAATTTTTATGGAGAAAATAATAAATGCAAAAAGAAAAAAATACGGAAAAAAACAAGTTTACTAACACGATAGAAGCGTCAATTACAAAATTATCTGAAATGATGGATACCAACGTTATAGTAGGTAAACCCATTATATTAGATGACGAAGACGTTATCATACCGATATCAAAAATAACGTCTTTTAGTCTTTCTGGTGGCGGAGAATATGGTAAAACAAATTTCTTTAAGCGCAACGATGAACTGCCTTACAGTTTAGGAAACGGCAGTATCGTAAACGTTAAACCATGTGGATTTATTATAAAAGAAAAAAATTCTTGTTATAAATACGTTTCAGCCGAGCAATCGAGTTACGAAAAGATTTTTCAAAAATTTTCAGACGTTTTTAAGGAGATTACACTTGAATAAACGTACAATAATACTTGCTATTATCATATTAATAGCAACATATATTATAGTTTCAGCACCATTAAACGCAATAGTAAACGCCGAATATAATAAAAATTTAATAAACTATCAAGATAGCAGTGAAATCGTTATGGAAAAAAATTCGAAAAGAATTTTACATGAAAAAAACGCGCATGATAAACGATTTATGGCAAGCACTACTAAAATACTAACTGCAATCGTAGTTATTGAAAACTGCAATCTAGACCAAGAAGTGAAAATCACGCGAGATACAACGAATATAGAAGGTTCTAGCATATATCTTGAAGAAGGTGAAATATTAACCGTAAAAGAATTACTTTATGGATTAATGTTGCGTTCAGGTAACGATTGTGCTTGCACACTTGCTAAACATTGTTCAAATACTATTGAAAATTTTGCACAATTAATGAACAATACCGCGAAAAAAATTGGTGCTAATAATAGTAACTTTGTAAATCCACACGGCTTGCACAACGATAATCATTATACAACTGCATACGATTTAGCGCTTATAACGTGTTACGCGCTCCAAAATAATGTTTTTAGAGAAATAGTACAAACGAAAAGTATTACAATCTCTAACACCAAAAAAGATTATAAAAGGGTTTTAATAAATAAAAATAAAATGCTAAAAGAATTTGATGGCGCAACCGGCGTAAAAACTGGATACACAAAAAATGCCGGACGATGTTTAGTTTCTAGCGCTATTAAAGACGGCATGGAAATAGTTAGCGTTGTATTAAATTGTGGGCCTATGTTTGAAAGGTCTAAGGAATTATTAAATAATACGTTTAACTCGTATAAACTAGTAAATTTGTATAGCAGTAACAACGTTATAGATTTTATTGAAAACGTTGATTGTACTGAAAAAATACCAATTCACGCAAAAACCGACCTAATCATTCCACTAAATAAAAAAGAACTAGATAACGTTAAAATCGTATACGAATATCCTAGCAGACTAACTAAAATCGTAAAAAAAGATGAATTTATTGGATTTATAAAAATTTTTAGTGAAAACAACTTGCTTTTTCAAGAGAAACTCTATATTATGATAGATGAAAAAAATTAATTGGAGTTCATATGCGCATAAATAAATATTTGGCAGATTGTGGTATTGCTTCTAGGCGTGGTGCAGACAAACTTATTCTAGAAGGGGTTGTAAAAATAAACGGGCGAGCATGCAAAATAGGTGATGAAGTAGACGTAAACAAAGATCACGTTAGCGTTAATGGCAAAACTATCAGCATTATTAAAAAGTATGATTATTATATAATGAACAAACCTAAAGGTTACGTTTGCACCGTTAAAGACGACAAAGGAAGAAAAACTGTTTTAGACTTATTGCCCGTTAAAAATAGGCGCATTTTTCCAGTTGGTAGATTAGATTATGACACGGAAGGACTTTTAATTCTAACCAACGATGGCGATTTGACATATAAACTTACGCATCCTAAAAATGAAATTCCTAAAACCTATTTAGTTAAAACAGAAAAGCCCGTTAGTGATGCAGACGTTGTAAAATTACGCAATGGTGTCGTTATTGACGGTGTAAAAACCAACAAATGTCAGGTCAAAATAATAGAGTCTAACAAGGATTCAACTAAACTACATATAACTATAACCGAAGGAAGAAACAGGCAAGTTAGAAAAATGATCGAGGCAGTTGGTAACAACGTTGATTTCCTTAAAAGAATAAAAATCGGCGATTTTACACTTAAAGGGCTTAATCGTGGCGAAGTTAGAAAACTAACCGATTACGAAATCAACTATTTATTAAACTTATAATTAAAAAACCACCAAAAAGGTGGTTTTTTGTTTTAACTATAATTATTTTTAATAACAAAGATCAGTTTATAGAAATCTTTTTCGATTTTGATATTGCGTTTCTAATAACGTAATAAATAACAATATCTAGATAAACGAATAAAGGAACAACAAAGTAAGCAACTAAATTAAATCTTTCAGTTAAATCAACGTTTAATATAAATAAAATCGCTAGATTTATTAATATAACGTTAAACAAAACGATTGCGCTAACTAACACTGAATCCATTGTGTATTTTTTTGTTCTTTTTTTGTTCTTATTACATAATAACACGATTAGGTTAACAAGTGGCACGAAAGTAATTACTGAAAGCGAAGCAATAACGATTGTATCGTTAAAAATATAGGGCGTAAGCGCTTTTAGAAATACAAATTCAGCAATAGCAACAAAAAACATCACTAAAGACGTTAAAAAATGCAACTTATTAACGTAAACGAAACCGTTTGATCTAGATGCTTCTTTAGAAGAAATCCTAACTTTATAGCCTTCTTTTTCGGCTTTAATCGTTAAATCGCCAAAATCTATTTTGCCATCATTATTAGTTTTCTTGGCATTATAGTCTGTAACGCTTATGGTTTCGTTAAATTTCATTTTAGAAGAAGGGGATTCAGTTTCCGCAATAACGATATTAAGCGGTTCAGGCTCAGTTTCAACAGTGTCATTTTTTACTTCACTGTTTTCGTTGTTTTTTATAAGAGAATTTAATATCGCTCTAAAATTAATTTCTTTATTATCATCAGATTGTTGATTATTAACTGATTCGTTTAGAACAACGTTATTAGAATTATTGTTATTAACGTTGTTATTAGCAGGCGGAACTTCAACAGAATCAGTTGTTTCTTCAACTGGCTTTATATCAATAACATCATTTTTAGTGTCAATCGTATCGTTTTTGGTGCTAGAATTAGAAGGTGCAACTAAATCAAGGTTTTCGCTAGTATTTACTTGATTATTTTGAGTGTTGTTATGTGTAACAAAAACAACTCTTTCAGATTCAAGATCCATCAATTTGTCAATAATTGATTTAGACTCGCTCCAAGCATTAAGATTGTTATTAGCGTATTCTAAACCTTTATCTAAAATATGAAAATATTTACGACGACCATTTTCAGAATCGTTATAATAAGATGAAACGTATTTAAGATTTTCTAGCCTTTTTAACGAACTATATAGCGTTGCTTGATTGATTTTATATTGATTATTGCTTTTTTCTTCGATAAAATCGCTAATTTGTTGCGCGTGCATATCGTTTTTAGATAACGAATGTAAAACAATCGTATCAATATGTCCGCGTATTAAATCACTACTTATAGGATTATTCATCATAAAGTAACTCCAAAAAAACCATATATAAATTATTATAATTTTCTTATATAATTATACAATTATAATCACGCAGTTGTCAAGGGTTATTTTAAATAAAAAAAACCTAGTTAATATAATGTACAATATTTTTTATTAGCAATAATCAAAATTATTATAAACAATAGAATTATACAAAATTTCGTTAGTAAATTACAAATGATTTATTTGTTTTAGTTTTTTACAAAATTCACCCTTTACTATGCGTAAAAGCCGTGTTTTGCGCATAGTTGCATTGTCTCTGTTTTTAAGAAATTTAAATAAAAAGCCTTTTCCCTTACGTCATTTTACAAAATTTATGCGCTAAAATTAATTTGAATAAAAATCGCAAAACCTCTTTAATTTTACAAATAATGTGTTATAATATACTTATGAAAAATCCAGACTATTTTAAAAAGCGCGAAATTGAATCGTTAAATAAACTTGATGCTCTTATTTCTGATATGCCCTATTTTGTTAGAGATTATTTTGTTGGTATAGAATTAAGAACTTCTGTATTATCAAGACTTAATTACGCATACGATTTAAGGATTTTTTTTGATTTTTTGATAAAAAAAGTGTTTAGAGAAAAAAGAATTACACAATTATCATTTAATGATCTTGCAATTTTAGACGTTTCTGATTTCGAATACTTTTTAAGTTATTTAAGCAATTACGAGATAAACGGAAAACATCAATCGTGTTCTGAAACGGGAAAAGCCAGAAAACTCTCTACCCTACGTGCATTTTATAAGCATTTTTTTAATAAAAATAAACTACCGGCTAATACCCCTTCAAAAGTATCTATGCCTAAAATTCACGAAAAAGAGATTATTAGGCTAGATTCTAACGAAAACGTAGACGAAGTTGCCGATATGCTTTACGTTGTAGAAACAGGCGACGGCTTAACTAAAAAACAATCTTACTACCACAACCTAACCAAAATTCGTGATACTGCTATATTAACGGTTTTTTTAGGTACTGGAATACGTATTAGTGAGTTAGTTGGTCTTAATTTAAATGATATTGATTTTAATTCAAATAGCCTTATAGTTACTAGAAAAGGCGGAAATCGTGCAGTTTTGTATTTTAACGAACAGGTTTCTTCTGCCCTAAAAAACTATATTTTAATTAGAGAGGATCAAAATAAAACCTTAAACGAGCCCGCTCTTTTTATATCGCTTCAAAATAAACGAATTAGCACAAGAATCGTTCAAGAACTAGTAAAAAAATACGCAAAAATTGTTTCTCCCCTAAAAAAAATTACTCCTCATAAACTAAGGAGTACTTTTGGTACTAATTTATATAGACAAACTGGCGATATCTACGTTGTTGCTGATTGTCTTGGCCATAAAGACGTTAACACAACAAAAAAACACTACGCCGCAATAACCGACGATATTAGAAAAAAGGCTGGTTCTGGCTTAAATATTACTTCTAAAAATAACGGTGATAAATAGTAACTTATTGGTCCAGCAAAACACCCCTATGAGAAACGATAGAAGAAAATATTATTTGCGTTTTCGTTCTGCCATAATGTTGAAACTCGTTTATGTATTTATCCATTTCTATCGTGTTTTTGAATATCATTTTAAGTATTAAAGAATATTCACCTGTAACTCTATCACACTCGATAACTTCGGGTGTGTTTTTAATTATTTCATATAATTCTTCTTTAAGAGCAGGCGAAACTTCTATTTGTATATAACATTTAATAACGTTGTCATAAACCGAATTATCAATTTCAGTATAAAAACCTTTAATAATTCCGCTTTTTATAAGCAAATCAATTCTTGCGCTAACAGTCGGTTGAGATACAAAAACTTTTTCCGCAATCGTTTTAACTGATATTCTTGCATCTTTTTGTAATAATGACAGAATTTTAACGTCAATTTCATCTAAAATATTCTTTTTCATATAACACCTCTCACCTATAATATTATAAAATAAACTATTTTACAACTATTTTTAACATAAATTAAATTTTTTAGCAGTTTTTTTAATAAAATAAATATTTTTTTATAAATATCTTAAACGTTTGAACAAAATAAAAATTAATGATAAGATATAAGCAATAATAAAACACAACTTTTTCCAAATATAGATATAATTTACAAACTAAAAAACAGCCGAAAGGCTGTTTTTTAGTTTGTGTTATTATTTAATACTAGTTATTATTCGTTATCATTTATAATCTTGGTAATTTTTATTATTTTATAATTTTTATCCGTTTCTATGCACTTGCCACAACTATCGCAAATTTTTGACGGGTCTAAATCACAAGTATCGTCAATTTCTTCGTTCACTTCTGCCATATTCTTATTCTTTTCATAATCCATAATCTTCACCTCTTTTTTTATTATATCATTTATTTTAACATTTTACAATATAAATATCACACAAAAAAATTAAACATTTGTTTGACAAATATAAAATTTAATGCTAAAATAAAAATATGAAAAACGAATTAAATAATAAAATTACAAAAGTATACGAATTTGTTTGCGAATACGTGGAAAATAACGGTTTTCCACCATCAGTAAGAGAGATTTGCGCTAGTCTTAACATTAAATCGACAGCCAGCGTTTACACCTATTTAGGAATATTAAGAGATAAAGGGCTTTTAGAAAAATCTCCACTAAAAAAACGTGCTATAACGCTTACTGATAAGAAAACGTCTTTTAAGAAAATTCCATTACTTGGCGAAATTACCGCAGGCACACCTATTTTTGCCGTAGAAAATTTAGACGGATACTTACCACTGCCACCAGAATTTTCTGATCAAGAAGACTTTTTTGCTCTAAAAGTTTCAGGCAATAGTATGATAAACGCAGGAATTTATGATAAAGACGTTATTATTGTTAAAAAACAAGATAATGCCGATAACGGTGAAATCGTCGTTTCTTTAATAGATGATTCGGCTACGGTTAAAAGATTTTATAAAATGAACGATAAAATAGTTCTACACCCCGAAAACGACGAAATGCAAGACATGGTTTTTGATAACGTTATCGTTTTAGGAATTGTTAAAGGACTTATAAGAAAATTTTAATATTATCAAAAAAATCAGACTAATTTTAGTCTGATTTTTATTTTTACAAATCTATATTAGACAAAACAATCTTGCAATGTTCGTACGTTAGCCCACCTTGAAAATATGCAATATATGGTGGTTTTATAGGCGCATCGGCTGAAATTTCAATTGAAGAGCCTTGCACGAAACACCCTGCAGCCATTATAACTTTATCCTTATACCCCGGCATTTCCCATGGCATAGCATCAACAAAACTATCAATAGGAGAGTTTTTTTGAACAGTTTGTATAAATTTAATAAGTTTCTCTTCGTCGTTAAATTTTATTGCTGTTATAATATCGTCAGGATATTCAAAAGGTTTAGGCGAAACTTCGTAGCCAAGTTTTGTAAACACAAGACTATATAACATAACACCCTTTACTGCTTGCATAACAACGTGTGGTGCCAAAAATAAGCCTTGATAGAAGTATTGATAGCCGTTATAATATGAACCAACTTCGGCACCGATTGATGGAGACGTAAGTCTGTTTTGAACCAAATTAACGTATTTCTTATCACCTACTACGTATCCACCAGTAGGAGCAACACCACCACCCGGGTTTTTTATCATAGACCCAGCCATAATATTAACTCCAACTTCAGTTGCTTCTCTTTTTTCTAAAAATTCGCCATAACAATTATCAAGCATAATACAACCATTATAGCCGGCGTTCCTGATTGCCTTAACAACTGACTCAATTTCAGCAATACTTAGCGCCTTGCGCCATGCATAGCCCCTAGAACGTTGTAAGTATATTACTTTTGGAGTTTCTTGTTTTAGCCTATTTAACACAGATTCAACGTCAATCAAATCGTTTTTAAGTGGTATAGCGTCAAACCTAACGTTATAATCTTCTAATGAACCAACGCCTTTACCAGTTATAACGTCTAACAACGTATCATACGGCTCGCCTGTAATTGATAGTATTAAATCGCCAGGAAAAGTTAAAGCAAATAAGCATAAAGAAAGAGCATGCGTACCCGAAACTATATTAGGCGAACAAATAGCACTTTCAGCCTTAAATATATCGCTAAAAACCTTGTTTAACGTATCTCTACCCTCATCGTCGTAGCCGTAACCACTTGTTCCGTTAAAATGTCTTAGAGCAACTTTATTACTCTTAAAAGAGCTTAATACTTTATTTTGATTATATAGCGCAATATCATCAAGATAAGCAAAACAATCTTTTAATTCGTTTTCGCACTTGTTTATAAAATTTAAGTCAATCATATAAATCCTCTTGTTATTTCTTTTGCTGTTTCAATAACGCTATCGTTAGGTTCTAAATATATAATATTTGGAATCTTTTTAAAAAACGTAATTTGTCTTTTAGCATATCGTCTTGTATTTTGTTTTAACAATAAAATAGCATCTTCTAAACTAAGTTCGTTATTTAAATAAGATAAAATTTCTTTATATCCTATCGCCTGCATGCTTTGTGATTCTTTTTTTGCCCCGTTTAATACTAGATTTCTAACCTCTTCTACAAGGCCGTTTCGTATCATATCATCAACTCTTTTGTTAATTCTTTGATACAAAATTTCTCTTTCATAATTATACGAATAGCATTCATAATCAAAAACAGGTGTTTGGCTATCTATAATATCCGATTTTTTTGTGCCAGAAAAATAAATTTCTAATGCTCGAACGACTCTTTTAACGTCGTTAAAATGTAGTTTAGTTGCAGTTTCAGGGTCAAATTCACGCAAAACGTTATAAACGTATTCATTGCCACTTTCTTTTGCAAGTCGCAGATATTTTTCTCTCACCTCTAAGTTCGGAGCGGAATTCCCATAAGAATTATCATATAAAATAGAATTGATATAAAACCCAGTTCCACCACAGATGATAGGAGTTTTACCCTGTTTGAAAAGTTCGTTAATAATAGATAACGCCCTACTTTTATAATCTGAAACGGTAAAAGCATCATTAGGCTCGCATATCGAAATTAAATGATGCCTAATTCCTTGCGCTTCTTCAGTTGTAACCTTAGCAGTGCCAACGTCAAACCCTTTATAAATCGTCATTGAATCTGCGCAAATTATATCCGTATTTAATATTTTTGCACACTCTATAGCAAGCGAAGATTTACCGGAGCCTGTAGGACCGCAAATAATCAACAATTTATTTGTCATTACACTATTCTCTTAAACCATTTTTCAATTTCAATTCTAGCAATTTTTACACATATAGGTCTGCCATGCGGACATTTAAGACCTAAATTTCCATTTAGCATTTTTAATAGTATATCAGTATCGTTTTTAGACATAACGTCTCCAGCCTTAACTGATGCTTTGCACGCTTTTTGTGCAATTTTCTCTTTTAATAGATCGTTAATAGTAATATTTTTTAACGTCATAATACTAGACAATAAATCATCAAAGAAAGATTTTAAATTTATCCCAGAAATAATAGCAGGTATACTAGAAACCCTAAATTCACGGCTACCAAATTCAGCAATATCAATACCCATTTCTACTAAAATGTCTAATTTATCAAGTAAAAATTCTTTTTCTACGTCGTTCACCGTTATCAAGTACGGCAAAAGCAATGGCTGAACTTCGATAGTATTACTTCTAACACGTTCCATAAATTTATCATAGTTAACCCTCTCGTGAGCAGCGTGTTGGTCTACGATATACATATCTTGTCCGTCATCTAAAATTAAGTAGGTATTTAATACTTGCCCAACGTAACTAAGCGGTCTAGAAAT
The DNA here is from genome assembly GCA_045613505.1 of Christensenellaceae bacterium. Lineage (GTDB taxonomy): Bacteria > Bacillota > Clostridia > Christensenellales > Borkfalkiaceae > UBA1259. The sequence continues at coordinate 177,309 of JAZLBC010000016.1, read as the reverse complement.
ATCGATTTTAGATATAACAACGTCTGGCGTATTATTAGAAACGTTAATACTGCTGTTAACAACGTTTTTATTTTTTTCTAATTCTAATAAATATTTTTTGTTTTCATTAAAAACGTCGTTAGAAGTGGTATCTTTTTCATCTACTGGCAGTATATCACTCAACACTAATTTAGAAAAATCGTAAGGTTCATTTTTTAGCGGTTTACTTGTAGATACTTCATCAGTAATAGCACTATTATGTGTAACATAATCAACACTGTTTTCGCTTGTATTATTGTGATTATTTGCAATAATAGATACAGCCTCAATAGAGCCGTCTAATACCTTAGAAATTACAGAATACAATGTAGAATAAACAATTTGATTATCAACAAATCTAACGTCTAGTTTATTTGGATGAACGTTAACGTCCACAAATTCAAACGGCATAGTTACGTTAAGAACGTAAAAAGGATATTGTCTGCGCATTAGATAAGAAGAATAAGCATTCATAATCGAAGAAGATATCGTTTGATTTATAACGTATCTCCCATTTAAGAATAAAGACTGATAAGTTCTATTTGGCTTAGTAAAATGATGTTTACCTATATATCCGTTAATCTTTATTCCATTTTTCTCTACGTCTATATAATAACAATCATCAATAATTTTCGTGCCATAAACACAAACCATGCTAGATTCTAAACCATCGCCAAAAGATTGATATATGGTTTGACCATCAGCAGAATAGTTAACTGCAACGTTAGGATTGCACAAAATAAATCGCAATATAACGTTAGAAACTTCACTTTGTTCGCTTCTAGTAGATTTTAAGAACTTTTCTCTTGCAGGCGTATTATAAAAAAGATTAGAAACCGTAACAACAGTACCAGTTTCTGCGCCTATATCAATAATAGAATCAACAATACCGCCATTTGCCGATATTTTAGCACCAAGCTCTACGTTTGCTGTTTTAGATAAAATTGAAATTTTAGAAACAGACGCAATGCTAGATAACGCTTCTCCCCTAAAACCAAGCGATTTAATGTTATCAAGATCGGATAACGAAGAAATTTTACTTGTAGCGTGTGGTAATAACGCTTTTTTTAGATCTGATTTTTCGATACCACACCCATTATCTGAAACGACAATTTTAGAAACACCACCATCATAAATTTCAATTGTAACTTTGGTTGCACCAGCATCAATTGAATTTTCAATTAGTTCTTTTACTACGGATGCAGGTCGTTCAACTACTTCGCCCGCAGCAATTCTATTGAATATTTTACTTGATAATACGTTAATTTTTGCCATAATTATTTATCTTTAACCTTTTCGTTTAAATCACATAGGATAGTAAATGCGTGCATCGGCGACAAGTTGTTTAAATCTAGTTCTTTTATAATCCTTTCAACTTCACTAAGTTCATTGCGCGTAGCAACCTCGTCAAACGATTCATCGCTTGTAACACTAGTATTAACGCTCTTACTTTCAAGACCTTTAAGTAATTTTTTTGCTCTATCAGTAACTTCCCTTTTAACGCCGGCAAGTTCGGCAACTTCTATACCAAAACTCCTGTTTGTAGCACCGCGCATAATTTTTCTTAAAAATATAATAGTTCCGTTAAGTTCTTTAACGTTAATCTTATAATTTTTAACACCAACAAGCGTGTTTTCTAAACTAGTTAATTCATGGTAGTGCGTTGCAAATAGCGTCTTTGCTTTAATATTTTCGTTTATGTATTCTAAAACCGCCCACGCAATTGAAAGCCCGTCGTACGTGCTAGTTCCCCTACCAATCTCGTCTAAAATTATCAAACTATTCTCAGTAGCATTTTTTAATATTTCAGCCGTTTCAGACATTTCAACCATAAACGTACTTTGATCAGAGATAAGATTATCACTCGCCCCAATTCTAGTGAATATTTTATCAGTAAGCGGAATTTCAGCCTTGCTAGCGGGTACAAAACATCCAACGTGCGCCATTAAAGTTATCAATGCAACTTGGCGCATATACGTGCTTTTACCAGCCATATTAGGGCCAGTTATCAATATCGTTCTATCCTGATCGTTGTTCATAAACGTATCGTTAGGAACAAATTTCTGTTTTGACGTTGCTTCTACAACAGGATGCCTTCCATCTTGAATATAAAGCGCACCGCACGCGTCTAAAATCTTAGGTCTAGTAAAATTATTCTCTCTCGAAACGTTCGATAAAGAAATTAAAATATCAAGTTCTGCAATAGCATCAGCCGTGCGTTTAAGCTTAGGCACGTTTTCAAGCAACACACCCTTAATTTTGTTATAAAGTTCTAATTCTAGCGTTTCTGCCTGTGATTCACATGTTAAAATCTTATATTCTAAATCACGAAGTTCTTGCGTAACGTATCTTTCACCGTTAGCGATTGTTTGTCTTCTTTCGTAGTGGTATGGCACAATATCCTTAAATGATTTAGAAACTTCTATATAGTAACCAAAAACGTTGTTATAACCGATCTTTAGGGTTTTAATACCAGTAGACTCTTTCTCACGGTTTTCAATGGCTAAAAGTTCACCAACTGCTTTATCCTTAAAAGCCCTAAATTCATCAAGTTCAACGTTAAAACCTTCTTTAATAATCTTTGATTTCTTTTTCTTTTTGTTTACGCTGAGTAGTTCGCTAACGTTTTCTTGACTTTCATCGTAAATTGCAGAATTTATTAAATTACATAAATCATCGTAGTCGGATAATTTATCAACAACGTCTAAAACGATTTTAGAATTTATACCTGATAATTGAAATTTTAGCGTAGGTATAACAGATAGCGATTTCGATAAGTTAAGGCAATCTTTAGGAACTAAATTGCCGTTAGAAATTTTACCTGAAATTCTGCCTATATCTTTAACGGAAGAAAGTAAATCATAAACGCTTTTTCTAATTAAAGTGTTGTTATAAAAACTTTCAACACCATCAAGCCTATAATTTATCTTCTCAACGTCTTTTAACGGCGAAACTATCCAACTTTGAAGTTTTCTTGCACCCATAGACGTGCGCGTTTTGTCTAAAAGCCATAAAAGAGAGCCGTAACGCTTACCTTCCTTAAAGGTTTTTACAAGTTCTAAATTTCTAATAACGCCGTGATCAATCATCATCAAATCATCGTCGCTAGAATAGTTTATAGTGTTTATATTTACTAAAGAATTCTTTTGCGTATCTTTTAGATAAGATATAAGTGCGCCAGAACTATTTAAACAAAAATCTTCATCATTAAACCCAAAAACAGCGAAAGATTTAATATTAAAATGCTCTTCTAAAACGGTTTTTGCATTTTGAGAATTAAATTCGCTATCTCTAAAATATTCGATAGGCGGAATAATTTTTTGTTTAGATATTTGCGTTGTGTCCAAAAACTCTTTAGCCTTTTTACCAGCAATTATTTGCGACGGATTTATTTTTATAATAAAATTTTGCAAATTCAAAAACCCGTTATCTCCAACGAAATTTTTTGCAAAAAATTCACCAGTAGTAATATCCGCCCAAGAAATACCGGCATTATTATCACTAACGAATACAGACATGATAAAATTATTAGATTTCTCGTCTATAAAATCATCATTAGTAACCGTGCCCTTAGTAACGATCTTAACTATTTCTCTTTCAACGATTTTGCCTTTTTGCGGAGCAGAAACTTGTTCGCAAATAGCAACTTTATACCCGTTAGAAACAATTTTGTCGATATATAAATCTGCAGCGTGAAAAGGAACGCCACACATTGGCGCGCGTTCTCCGTTCCCACTATCCCTAGCAGTAAGCGTTAGCCCAAGCATATCCGAAACTAAAACTGCATCATCATAAAACATTTCGTAAAAATCGCCTAACCTATAAAAGATAATGCAATCTTTGTTTGCTTCTTTTATCAATAAATATTGTTGCATCATTGGTGATGGTTGTTGCATCTTACACCTATCCTTTAACTATTTCTCCTAAAAGAGAAATTCCGCCAGTTTTTGTAATTAAAACGTTAACAAATTTTCCTATTAAATCATTAGTGCCGTCAAAATAAGCCATTCTGCCGTATTTATCTCGCCCAAGATATTTATTCTTTTTATCGTCGTATCCTTCACACAAAATTTCAATCACTTTTCCTTTATAAGAAAGCGAGGCTTGCCTATTTTGCTCGTTTATTAATGAAATTAGCCTAGTAATTCTATCGCTACTAACTTCGTAAGGAATTTGCCCATCCATTTTATCAGCAGGCGTTCCCTCTCTTCTAGAATATATAAACGTAAACGCACCAGAGAATTTAACTTTTTCACACAAATCAACGGTATCTAAAAAATCTTGCTCAGTTTCAGTAGGAAAACCAACCATTATATCAGTTGTAATGGCGATATCCGGCATATAGGATCTAAGCATTTCCACTTTTTTCAAATAATCTTCACGCGTGTAACGACGATTCATTAGCCTTAAAATATTATTAGAACCCGCTTGAACAGGTAGGTGTATACTATGGCAATAATGCGAACATTTAGAAAGAGAAACAACCATTTCTTCCGTTAAGTCCTTAGGGTGATTAGTCATAAATCTAAGCCTAAAATCACCGTCTAGTTTAGAAATTTCATCAATCAAAGCAGAAAAACTAGCATTTTTTAGGTCTTTACCGTAAGAATTAACGTTTTGCCCAAGTAAAGTTATTTCCTTATACCCCTTAGAAATCAAATCCTTAACTTCGTTAATTATATCAATCATTTGCCTACTTCTTTCCCTACCACGAACGTAAGGAACTATGCAGTAGGTGCAAAAATTGTTACAACCATAAGTTATATTTACCCAAGCATTAGGAAAACTCGTTCTATGTTTAGGCGTAGTTTCACAAATAGGTTTTTCCGATTCTAAAACTTCAATAATTTTTTTACCGCTATTAAGTCGTTTATCGAGCAAAGCACCAAAATCATCTAGGTTATGCGTGCCAAAAATTATATCTAAAAAAGGGAATTCTTTATGCAACTTGTCAGCAAAATTCTTTTGCTGTGTCATGCATCCACCTACCGCAATAATAAGATTTTTATTGCGTTTTTTTTGTTTTTTTAACGCGCCGATATTTCCCTCAGCCCTGTCTTCTGCGTTTTCACGTATACAACAGGTGTTAAAAACTATAACGTCGCACTTGTCAACTTCATTAGTATAAGTGTAACCTCTACTTTCTAGCATACCTGCAATCTTTTCAGATTCGTGAATGTTCATTTGGCAACCATAGGTTACGATTTTATATTTTTTTATTTTTTCCATAGTTAATATGATAGCGCAAAAGTCGTATTTTGTCAATTTTATATAATAAAATTTAGAATAAATAAAATTTATTAAAACATACTACCCGTAAATGAAAAAATTTATTAAAATTTCAGCATATATTTTATTTGCATTTTTTATAATCAGCGCAATGCTATATCTAATATTTATATCAATCACTTCTAACGTGAAAATCAATGAAAATAAATTTACAAATTCAGATGTTAAAATAAAATATTACGATGCTGAAAAAAATTTATATAAAGACGAATCTAACGGTAACGATACGGTAAGTATAACCGACCTAAAAAAACACACAGTAAACGCATTTGTTGCAATAGAAGATAAAAGATTTTACAAACATAAAGGTATCGACCGAAAAGGACTTGTAAGAGCAGTTATAAATAATCTAAAAAGTTTTTCTTTTAAGGAAGGTGCGTCGACTATAACACAACAATTAGTAAAAAACACACAACTAACAAGTGATAAAACCATTTCTAGAAAGTTAAAAGAAATTAAACTCGCAAAAAAAATTGAAAAGATTTATACAAAGGAAAAAATATTAGAAAAATACCTAAATACAATCTATTTTGGAGATGGTTGTTACGGAATAGAGAGTGCGTCAAAGCACTATTTTAGTAAAAAAGCATCTGAATTGACAATAAACGAAAGCGCTATTTTGTCATCTATTATAAAAGCGCCAAGCACTTATTCCCCAACTAAAAATATAGATAAAAACCTTCAAAGAAAAAATATTGTATTAGATAAAATGTTAGAACAGGGCTACTTATCGCCAAACGAACACGCCGTTAATGTAAATAAAAAAGTAGAACTAAACGTTTCTAAGCGTGATTTTTACGACTATAATTCTTTATTCAAGCAAGATATAAACGAAATTATAGAAAAAAAGCCCTATAATAATAATTTAAGCGTTTATACGTATTTGGACCAAAACGTTCAAAATATCGTAAAAAATCTATTAAATAAGGATATAGTTAACGCAAATAAAAGCATAATAGTTCTTGATAAAAGTAACAACGTAGTAGCATATGCATCTACGTGCAAGGAACCTTTAAGACAACTTGGTTCTACTATTAAACCACTAGCAGTATACGCGCCTGCATTAGAACATGGAAATTACTACCTATGTAGCGTATTAGATGATAAAAAAATAGATATAAACGGCTATTCCCCATCTAATTTTAACGACAAATATTACGGAATAGTTAGTTTTTGTGATAGCTTATCAAAATCTCTCAATAGTTGTTCTGTGCAAATTCTAAACCAAATAGGTTCAGAAGTTGGATTAAATTACTTAAAAATGCTAGGCTTTAACGTAAATGATCAGGATAAAAATTTAAGTCTAGCGCTAGGCTCTACTACTAACGGACAAAAATTATCTACCTTAACTAGCGCGTATAGCACGTTTAGAAATGGCGCTTACAAAAAAGAAAGTTGTTTAAGCGAGGTTTTAGATTCGAATAATCAAACGTTATATAAAAATTTAAAAAACGAAAAACAAATATTTCGTAACGATACGGCAAACTTAATGAAAATCGCCTTAAAAAACGTAGTAAATAACGGCACTGCCAAAAAATTAAAATTTCTTCCTTTCGAAGTATGTTCTAAAACAGGCACGGTTGGCAACGAAAAAGGAAACACTGATGCTTACAATATTTCTTTTAACGACGATTATACAATTGGCGTATGGTATGGCAATATAGAAGATTCGTTAATGCCAAACAACGTTTTAGGAGGCACTTATCCTACCGAAATAGCAAATGAATTATGGAAAGAAATTTATAATATTAAGCCACTTACAAGAAAAATAACAATAGAAAACGTTAAAGAAATTGAAATTGATAAACTTATTTACAAAGAAGAAAATAGAATAATGCTTGCAGACGACAACGCTCCACAAATATATAAACAAACCGAATACTTTGGAATTAACACACCACAAGAAAAATCAACAAAATTTTCAAACCCAAAAATTGAAATGCCAGAATATTCAATAAATAACAATGTTTTTTCAATGTTTTTATGTCAAACAAAATTGTACTTTTACGATATTTATTGTGTAGAAAATGATATTAAAACATTAATTGCTAATAAAAAGCCTAAAGAGAATTTTGAAATAAAATACACCTTAAAGGCAAATAAAGAATATTACTTTATAATCGCACCCTACTACGAAATCAACGGAAAAAAACTTTACGGCGAAGAAATATTAACTAAAAAAATAAAGTTGCCGACAGATAAAACAGACGGCAACTGGTGGACTGATGATATGTAATTTTAAAAAAACACGTTATTAAAAAACGTGTTTTTCTATATTATTTAATGCGTACTCTATTAAACCTTCAACGTCTAAATTATTTTCTGCTTTAATAACTTTTTCAAGATTTGGTTTAATTGCAGGATATTTTGGTAAAAAAACCGTGCAACAATCTTCATAAGGAAGAATCGACGTATTATAGGTATCAATCTTTCTTGATATATCAATTATATCTATTTTATCAAAGGCAACGAGAGGCCTTAAAACAGGCATTTTAACAACTGAATTAGAAGAAGTCATGCTTTCTATGGTTTGACTAGCCACCTGCCCTAAACTTTCGCCAGTAATAATTGCTTGATCTCCAAGGCTTGTTGCAAGGCGTTCTGCTATACGCATCATAAATCTACGCATAAGGGTTATCATATACTCTTCGGGACATTTTTCGTGTATTGCTTCTTGAATTTTCGTAAAAGGAACAACGTAAACGTTCATTCCACCATTATATTCCCCCACTTTTTTAGACAATTCTAACACTTTTTCTTTTGCGCTTTCGCCTGTATACGGAAAACTATGATAATGCACGCAATCAAGTTTCATACCGCGCTTACACATCATATATCCCGCAACAGGACTATCAATTCCACCCGAAATTAAAAGCATTCCTTTTCCAGCAGAACCGACAGGCATACCACTCATACACTTAATTACGTCGCTATAAACGAAAGTCTTTCCGTCTTCTCTAATATCAACAAAAATCGTAAAGTCGGGATTTTTAACGTCAACTTTAATACTATTTCCGTATTTTTCTAATAACTTACCGCCTAAAATTCTTGATGTTTCAACCGAAGAAGGCGAAAAAGTTTTATCCGCTCTGTTAGTATCAACCTTGAAAGTGCCGATTTTACCATCACAAACAATTTCGCATGCAGAATAAATATCATCAATATTATTATCAACAACGTATGCGTTACTAATCGTATGAATACCAGCAACTTTTTTTAATTTTTCTACTATTAAATAATAATCGTTTTCATCAAAATCTTCTATCAAATATCTAGAATGTAAAACCTTAAAAGTGCAATCAATACTAGCTAACGACCTTTTAATATTTTCCCTTAAAAGTTTTTCAAAAAAGTTTCTGTTCTTGCCCTTTAAGTGAATTTCGCAGTATCTAATAATTATCGCTTTTTCCATTATTTCATTATCCTTTTTAGCCTATTGCATATTTCGTTAAATTTTTGAACGGCAATTTTTGCATCGTCTAGTGTCGTTTCATTAGAAAAACTAATCCTTATAACACCATCTAGAACAGAATTTTCATACCCACATGCTTCAATCACTCTGCTAAACCTGTTTTTAGATGAACAAGCCGAACCATTGCCAACTATAATATTTTCTTCTTCAAGAGAGTGCATAACAACTTCTCCACGAAGCCCTACCGCAGAAACCGTTAGAATATACGGCGAACTATTCTCGCCAGAAATTATCTTAAAAATATCTTTATCTAAATTATCAATAAAATATTGTTTAACTATACCAACGTTTTCTATATCAATCTTTTTTGTTTGATTTTTTATATTAGAAGCATACTGAAAAACCTTAATACCAAAAATGTTTTCCGTACCGCTTCTTAAATTATTTTCTTGCCCACCACCGATAATCAACGGATTTACGTGTAGATTTCTCTTTTTTATAAGCGCGCCAACACCTTTTAAGCCACCTATTTTGTGCGCACTTACAGAATACAAATCAATAGACGGGTCTATCCTATAATTTATTTTTAAGAATGCTTGCACACCATCAACGTGAACGATAGTTTTTGGATTGATTTGTTTTAATTTACGTGCGATAGAATTAACGTCGTTTATAGCACCAGTTTCATTGTTTACGTGAATAATCGATAAAAAATCTATTTTCTTTTCCCTAGCAAGCGCAAATAAACTGTCTTCATTTATACTCCCATCTTTTTTTATATCGACAAAAAATACTTCTAAGCCCCTATTTTTTAGTTCTAAAAAACTTTTGTAAACAGAGGCGTGTTCACCTTTATCAGTAACAAATACACCACGTTTAACACATGAAAATATTGCTTGATTATTGCTTTCAGTGCCACAAGAAGTAAAAATTAGTTCAAACGAAGAATCTGCGCCGATAATTTTAAGTATATCTTCTTTTGCTTCTTTAATAGCCCTTGCATTATTTAACCCACCCCTATAAAGCGCAGATGGATTAAAAAAATTAGCATCATTAAAAACGTTAGCTAAAGAGATTGCTTCTTTATTCGGTTTAGTTGTTGCAGCGTTATCTAGATATATCATTTAAGTAATTCCCCGTCAATAATAGTTCTTTTTGAGAATTTAATAATGTTCATTATTAATTCTTTATTACATTCAAGCTTAATTAGCGTTTTCTTACCCAAAGCATTAACAACAACGTAATAAAAATTTTTACCATCTAATGGCACGTGATTAGACGTTGCGCATATAAATTCTAGCCCATTATGAATCTGATTTAAGTAACTATTATATAGTTCACTATCAATTTTTCCAATCTTTTCTATTTCAGAACATTCAAACTTTATAACAGATTTTCTTTTAGTATTTCTTATAACTTTGCTAATTCTAATCGAACCTGTTATAAACGTATAATCATAAACGACACAAAACTTGTCTTTTATTTTGCCTAATACCAACGCAAATACAACAAAAATAACAATCGGCAAAATTCCTGCAGTAATAACGACGAATAAATTTGATAAGTCTAAAAAATTAAAATCAAAATACACCCAAAAAACAATTAAAAAAATGGTAAAAATGGATGCAAATTTAACCAAATTATATTTTTTTTGCTCTACTTTTTCGTTTATTAAAGTTGTAGACTCTTCATAAAATAAATCTTGCATAATTACCCTACGTTTATTTTAGTTTAACTATTGTAACGCCGTTTTCGCCCTCTCCGTAATTGCCACGTCTAAATTCTAAAACGTTTTTGTCTTTTTTAAGATATTCTCTGATAACTTTTAACAAAATACCAGCACCAACACCGTGTATAATCTTAACTTCTTCGTAATTATTAACAACGGCATTATCAATAAAGTTTTGAACCTCTACTATCGCCTCGTCTGCGTTTTTCCCTATAACGTTTATTTCGGTATTCACCACAGTTGGATTTACTAGCGTGCGTTTTACTTTAACGTTATTTTTTTCTTCTTTTACTTCTTCTCTGTTATAAAACTCGTTAACTTTAACAACGGTTTTTATATCGCCTACAAAAACCTCAGCTTCTTTTTTATTCGCTTTAAGAGCAGAAAAAATAGCGTAAGCACCTATACTTTTAACATAAACTCTATCGCCTTTTTTTAGTTTTAATGGATCAACTTTTATAAGTTCAAAAGGCTCGTCAACAGAAATCTCGTTATATCTGCTATTTAATAGCCTATTTTTAAGTTTAGAAGCCCTAAACACTTCTTTGCTTTCTAAACCAACTTTTTTTAGAATTGCTTTTAGTTCTTCTATAATTTCTTCTGCTTCAATCAATTTATCGGCAATAATACGCTTAGTTTCAATTTTAGCGTTAAAATTTATTTTCTCTCGTTCGGCTCTAATTTTTTCTTTTTCTTTTTCAATTTCTTTTAGGTAATTCTCTTTTTCCGCCTTGATTTTTTCTAATTCTAAAATTAGTTCTTCCGACCTTCTTCTGCTTTCTTCGGCAGATTTAAGCACGTTTTCAAAACTAATTTTATCATTAGATATAAAGGAATATGCTTTTTCTATAATTTTTGTGTTAAGCCCTAATGATTTAGCAATATCAAGCGCATTAGAACTACCTGGAATACCAATATTTATTCTATATAGCGGTTTAGACGACTTAGAATCAAATTCCATACACGCATTTATAATTTTGCTTTTATCCATGGCGTATGCTTTAAGTTTAGAATAGTGAGTTGTAACTATACCGAAAGCATTATTATTAACTAAATAATCTAAAATGCTAAGTGCTAACGCACTACCTTCTTCAGGGTCGGTACCAGAACCAATCTCATCAAGCAAAACTAAACTATTTCCATTTATAGAATTAACTATATTTATTAAATTAGAAACGTGCGAAGAAAAAGTTGATAAACTTTCTTCTATACTTTGTTCATCGCCAATATCGCAATAAATGCCATCAAAAACTGCTATTTTTGCAATCTTTGCCGGTACGAATAAGCCACTCATTGCCATTAATGATAATAAGCCACATAATTTTAGCGTAACGGTTTTACCGCCCGTGTTCGGCCCTGTTATAAGAAGAAAATTATAATCATTGCCAAGATTAAATGATATTGGAACTACCTTATCTTTATTTATCAATAAATGTCTAGCCTCAACAACGTCTATAATGCCGTTATCATTTATTTCTGGTTTAATACATTTATTCTTGAACGAAAATTCTGCCCTTGCAAAATAACTATCTAAAAATACTAAATTATTATAATTATTTCTAAGCGCGTTAGAAACGTAAGATACTTTAACTGATAATTCACTTAAAATTCTAAAAATCTCTTCCTTTTCATCTAAAAACGCTTTTTTAAGTTCGTTGTTTAGTTCCATAACCATTTCTGGTTCAATAAAAACGGTAGAACCAGAAGAAGATTGATCGTGTATAAAGCCTTTAATTTGACTACGATACTCGCTTTTTACTGGGATAACGTATCTATCTTGCCTTATCGTAACGACAGAATCTTGTAAAAATTTATTAGAATTTCCACGCATATAAGAAGCAAGTTGCGCTCTTATTTTAGCGTTAATATCCCTTATACTTCTTCTAATTTCATATAATTTATCTGATGCATTATCGCTAATCTTATCTTCTGATAAAATCTTAGAAGTAATTTCTTTTTCTAAATCTACAAATGCAAAAGTATCTAAAAACACACATTGAAGAAGCGGGAATGAACCATCGTTAATAGATTCAAAAGAAGACTTAATAATTCTAGCACTTTTTAGATTTTCACTAACTCTTAAAAGTTCGCCAAAATTAAGAACACCGCCTTTATCTACCCTGTTTAGTTCATCATCTATTTCGCTTGCATAATAAATTTTAGATAAATTATATTCATATAAAAGCCTATACGCTTCTTCTGTGCGATTGAGCAATGCTTTGCAATCGCTTAAATTTGTTAGAGGTAAAAACGTTAAAATTTCATTTTTTGTGCGCTCTAAAACAGCGCTATTTGATAATATCGCTAAAATTTTATCGTATTCAATTGCTTTTAACGTTTTACTACTAATCATATTATCTTAACGTTGCGCCTAGTTGTTTTAACAATTCATCTAATATTTTTTTAATTGAAGCATCTATTTCTTCAACGCTTAAAGTTCTTTCGTTAGAAACGAAATTCAAGTTAAACGCCATACTCTTTTTACCACTAGCCACTTGGTCCCCTTGGTAAATATCAAACAACGAAACGTCTTTTAAGAACTCTCCGCCGTTTGCTTTAATAACGCTAACTAAATCGCTATATTTAACGTTTTCGTCAACAATAACAGCCAAATCTCTCTCTATCGTTGGATATTTAGAAATAGGTTCGAAAACTACTTTATCGTTAAACTCCTCAGTCAAACTATCAAAACTAATTTCTGCAAGGTATATAGCCTTGTCAATCCCAAGTTCGGTAGCAAGACTTGGATGCAATTGCCCTAAAACGCCTACTTCTTTGCCATTTATCAAAACGCTTGCAGACCTTGTAGGGTGCATAAATTTCTTTTCAGAAACTTCAAATTTAACGTCTTTACCAAAGCAGAACACCGTTAAAATTTGCTCAACAACACCTTTCAACGTGTAAAAATCTTCATCAGCGCCAAACATTGCCAAAGATAGTTTAGTAAATTCTTTTGGAAGTTCAGCATTAGATACTGCGTTATACACTTTTGCAAGTTCAAACAATCTGCCTTCGTTATTCTTTCTGTTTAAGTTATATAAAACCGTTCTAACGATAGACGGCACTAAAGAAACGCGCATCACGGAAACGTCTTCTGATAACGGATTAAGAATTTTCACGTAATCGCCGTATCCTTCAAGACCAAATTGTTTAATATCCTTTTCAGGAACAAAAGAATACGTAATAATTTCGTTAAAGCCCATAGAACAAACTAAATCTTTAAGTCTTTCAGTTTTAGTTTGAATCTCAGTTCTACCACCATTAGTAATACTAGAAGTTTTTAAGAGAGTTGGATTGATGTGCGAATAACCATATTCTCTAATAATCTCTTCTGCAATATCAGGGTAATCTTCCATATCTTCCCTAAACAAAGGAACGACTACTTCTAAATTATCCTCGTCGATTTTAACAGCAAAACCTAAACCCGTTAAAATTCTATCAATTTCTTTACTAGGAACGTCTATTCCAAGAACTGAATTTACTTTGGTTAAAGTGGTTTTGATAACTTTTTCTTTTAATTCTACGTCGATTAAATCGTATTCATCACACGCAATTTTGCCACAACCTAGTTTATCAATAAGGTTAAGTGCGCGTTTCATACCAAGTTCAACGGATAGATAGTCTACACCTTTTTCATATCTAGAAGAAGAATCAGACCTTTGACCAATAGCCCTAGAAGTTTTTCTAATATTATCGCGAGAAAACTTTGCAGACTCGAATAAAACGTCTTTAGTAGTGTCTTTAATTTCACTATTAAGTCCACCCATAACGCCTGCTATAGCAACACCCTTTACTCCGTCAGCAATTAAAAGGTTATTTTCGGTTAAAGTAAACTCTTTTTCGTCTAGCGTAACGATTTTTTCTCCGTTAAACGCTTTTCTAATAACTATTTTACTTTCTTCTATATGCGCCAAATCAAAAGCATGCATAGGTTGGCCAATTTCTAGCAATACGTAGTTCGTAATGTCAACGATATTGTTAATAGAGCGAATACCCATACTAAACAATCTTCTTTTTAGCCATAGTGGCGATTCTTCAATTTTAATATCTTTAACTAAATGTGAAATATATCTTTGGCATAAATCAAATTGTTTGTTTTCAACACTAACCGTTTTAGTCGTGCTTACCGATTTATCAACGTTATAAGATAAATCAGGCATTTTTATTGATTTGTTTAATACTGCAGCGACTTCTCTTGCTAAATTCAATATTGAATTACAATCAGGGCGGTTAGCAGTAACGTTAATATCAAAAATAACGTCGCCAATTTCAAGTAAATCTTTAACGCTTTCGCCCAATGGGAAATTTTCATCTAAAATAAGTATTCCGTTAAAAGATGCACCTTTATACCAATCGTCTGTTATAGCAAGTTCTTCCCCACTACAAAACATACCGTAAGACGGCAAACCACGAAGTTCACCGTTAAATATTCTATCGCCATTAGCAAGAGTAGCACCATCTAGCGCAACTGGAACTACCGCACCAACGAAAACGTTTTTTGCAGCGGTAATAATTTGAAGAATACCGTATTTACCTGCATCAACTTTGCAAACGGACAATTTATCTGCGTTTGGGTGCTTTTCTATTTCAATTATTTTACAAGTAACTATTTTATCGATTTTTTCGCCAACTTTAATAACTTCTTCAACTTCAAAACCACAAGAAAAAAGTTTTGCTTCTAATTCTTCAATCGAACAATCTATATCAACGTATTCACTAAGCCAAGAAATAGGTAACTTCATTTTATTATCTCCTATTAAATTGTTTTAAAAATTTAGTATTGTTTTCAAAAAGGGTTCTAATATCAGAAATCCCATATTTAATCATGGTAATTCTTTCGATACCAAGACCAAAAGCAAGACCCGAATAAACGTTAGAATCAATGCCACTCATTTCAAGCACTTTTTTGTTAACGATACCAGCGCCAAGAATTTCTATCCAACCAGTGCCCTTGCACAAACTACAACCTTTTCCATGACATTTACAACAAGTAACGTCTACTTCTACGCTAGGCTCTGTAAACGGGAAGAAAGATGGTCTAAACCTAGTTTTTGTGTCATCATCGAATATAACTCTAACAAATTCATCTAATAACCCTTTAAGGTCGCATAAAGAAACGCCTTTATCTACAACTAGACCTTCAATTTGATGAAACATTGGAGAGTGCGATGCATCGTCGTCTGCCCTATATACTCTGCCAGGACTTAATATTTTAATTGGAGGTGCTTTTCTTTCCATCGTTCTAACTTGCCCAGGAGATGTATGCGGACGTAGCAAAACGTTTTCGGTAACGTAAAAAGTATCTTGCATATCTCTTGCAGGGTGATCTTTTGGAATATTAAGCGCTTGGAAACAATAGTAATCGCTATCAATTTCAGGTCCTTCGAAAATTTCGAACCCCATACCTAAAAATGCATCTAAAATCTTATTTTTTACAATATTTAGCGGGTGCAAGTTGCCCATCTTATTGATTTTTCCAGGCATTGTTACGTCGATTTTTTCACTATTAAGTCTATCACGCAACTCTTTTTCTTTTAGGAATAGTTCTTTTTCGTTAAACAAATCCAAAACCAACGTTTTTAAATCGTTAACTTTCTTGCCGTATTCTGATCGTTGTTCAGCCGGAATATCTTTCATACCTTTAAGTAGCGAAGTTATATCGCCACTTTTTCCTAAAAACTTAGCTTTAAGTTCGGCAAGTTCTCTAACAGATTGAACGTTAGAAAGTTCGTTTTTAGCGTTTTGCAAAATTAAATCAAATTTTTCGTTCATAAAACCTCCAATAAAAATAAAAACGCCCTAAAAATAGGGCGTAAATACGCGGTACCAACCTAATTCACTGATATAATCAGCCTTAAAAGTTCTTAACGCGAACCAAACGGAGCAATCTACAAAATTCAAAAGCCCACTCCAAAGTGAATATACGACTAGCGAATTAAAAACCTTTCAGCCAAGGGCTTTCTCTCTAAAAAAACGCACGTTGCCGTATCTTTCTTTATCAACGTTTTATTTATTATAAAATAAAACGCAAAATATGTCAACGATTATTAAGCAATATATCAAAAGGAATAAAATTTACCACTCAATTTCAATTACTAATGGCTCTCCTTCAAACTCATCACAAGGAATATCCGCAATAGAAATATACGGCCCTGGCGCTTCGCCGTTATAGCCTCCCCATCCAGGTAACAAATCATTTCTAACACGCAATTCTCTGCCATCGTTCATCAAAACAGCTTTTTTAGGCGCGAAACAAGGCCCGTACATTATGGTAAGTGCAGAAGAGTAATGCCCGTTATATAAATGCACGTATGTCTTTCCGTTTTTAGTATTTGCTACGTGAGGAACGTCTTTTGCGATTTGAAGAACAACGTCTAACGGCGTATGATCTTCTAGAACACCGTTCATACGCTTGTACCAAGACCCAATTTTATTTATCATTTCAACTGATTTTTCGGGGATTTTGCCATTTGGCATAGGCCCAACGTTAAGAAGATAACTGCCACCCATAGCCATAATCTTATCTATACTAGATAAAAGATATTTAATTGAATAATAATCTTCGTCTATTCTATACCCCCATGCTTGTTCACCTACTGATTGACAAGCCTCAGTCATGCGTTCAAATCTCATACCATCTGGCACAGTTCTTTCCGGCGTAGAAAAATCGCCACTATCCCAACCACGATCGTTAATAAGTATATCGGGTTGTAAAGAACGTGCTAGTTCATTTATAGATTTATCAACGTAACGCGGTGGAATATCCCAAAACAACGTGTAAATCTTTCCGTATTTCGTTAATAATTCAGTAATTTGGTTTTTAATGTATTCACGATATTTCTTGGTATCACCTAGTTCGGGGGTGCGAGATTTCCATTGATGCGTAGAGTGATAATTATATCCGTTTTCGTGGTGCCAATCAGGATTAGAATAGTAAATAGATAAAAGCATATCGTGTTTTTTGCACGCATCTGATAGCATCTTTAACACGTCTTTACCATAAGGCGTGTTCATAACGTTATAGTCCGTATACTTGGTATCCCACATACAAAAACCATCGTGATGTTTAGCGGTAAAACAAATGTATTTCATCCCGGCATTTTTTGCTAAAAGCACCCAGTCTTCCGGATTAAATTCGGTAGGATTGAATTTATCAATAAGCTTATCGTACTCTTCGTGTGAAATATTATATCTAGCGATAGCCTGTTCGTGAAGTCCTGTAAGAGCGTATATCCCCCAATGGATAAACATACCAAATTTATTCATAATAACTCCTTAGTTGTAATGCTTGTTCATTATAAACAAAGATGAAAAGAAAGTCAATTATTAAAGTAAATTTTTATCAAAATAATAATTAGGAACTTTACCAACGATAACGCTTTCACACAATAAAATTTTAGATTTTGTTTCAATTTCCTTTTTATTAAGTGGTATTTCTACATTTATAATGCATTTTATAATGGCGTATATAGAGTGCAACGTTTGATTTATACCGCTACTAATAAAATTACTTTCAAATTCACAATCAACACTCGCTAAATTTATAGTTTTAACGTATACGTTATTACCAATCCCCGAAAGATAGCCTATTCCTAAAAATGCAAGCCACGGAACAGGAACACCATTTATTAACGTTTTTTCAATCTCTAATTTTGAAAGTCTAGTAATATCTCTAGATAACGAATTGATTTTATAATTATTTGCAACGATAAGCGTTATATCGCCCTGATTGTTTTTCTCTAATTTGATTATATCATCGTATTTTAACTGATCGTTTAAACTATTTAGAACTGCATTATTTACATTTTCTACCGCACTGGCACTAAAATAATCGTAACAAGTATTAAATATCGTTTTTGAAACAAAAAATCTTTGATAAATAAAAATAAACGCAAATACTAAAACGAAAATAATAATTCTTTTCGCTCTTTTTTTACGTTTTATTTTTATCTTGTTTTTTTTAAGAATAAACTCACTAGTACACTCTATCATATTAGAGTATACTAAATTTTAATTCTTTTTAGACCTTGAACGGAATATTAATGAAAAAATATATCCAAACACAATAGCAGAAGTAATACCAATACCAGCAGACGTTATACCACCGGTTATCGCCTTAAACAAACTGATCTTAGCGCCTTCTTTCGCACCTTTAGCAAGCAAATATCCAAAGCCCGAGATAGGAATTGTTGCACCTGCCTGAGCAAATTGAACAAGATATTCATATAATCCAACCGCCTCGAAAAAAACTCCTAAAAGCAGGAATAATACAAGTATTCTACCAGACGTAATCTTAGTTAAATTTATCAGTAATTGTGCGGATAAACATATAATTCCACCAACCGAAAAAACTTTTAAGTATAACAATAAATAATATATAAACATTTTTTAATTTTCCACCCTTATTGCATGCGCTATACCAGGTATACTTTCTCCTTGTTGAGATGATACTGATGATAACAAAGCGCCCGTTGCTACTAGCAACACTTTATTTAGCCTTTTTGCGTTTAATTCGTTTAATATATATGAACAAAACACTAACGAGCTACAACCAGCGCCACTACCCCCTTGATATTCTTTTTCGCATAAATTATAAACTAGTTCACCACAATCTACGTGTTGTTTTTCTATATCGTATCCTTTTTCGAATAATAAATCTTTTAAAATTCTACTTCCTAACGCGCCCAAATCACCAGTTATTATCAAATCATAATCGCACGGCTCAAAGCCACTATCCTTAAAATGATTTACTATCGTGTTTGCAGCCGCAGGGGCCATTGCCGCACCCATATTATTTGCATCAGTAACACCAAAATCTACGATCTTGCCCATCGTGCAACAGGTAATTTTTGGTCCTACGCCATTTTTCGACAATACTAATGCCCCTGCACCTGTTACGGTCCATTGTGCTTGTGGAGGACGTGTTGAGCCTAACTCTAACGGATATCTATATTGCCTTTCGGCTGATGAAAAATGGCTACTGGTTGCGCATACAACGTTTTTTAGATAATCTCCGTCTATCATAACGCTACCAATAAGCAACGCTTCTGCGAAAGTAGCACACGCGTTATATAATCCTAAATACGAAATATCAAAATTTCTCGCTGCGAAAGTTGATGCTATTATTTGATTGAGCAAATCTCCCGACAATGTTGCGTTTATATCTGCTTGTTCTAGTTTACTATCAATAATAGCGTTTTTTATAACAGTAAACAACATTCTACTTTCAGCCTTTTCGAAAGAATCTTCGCCGTAAGTATCGTTACTTAGTTTAGTTTTAACATATTTACCTATAAACCCTTGACTCTCTTTTGGTCCACAAATTGATGAAGAACCAATAATTTTGGGTGAATTTTTCAAAAAAAACGTTTTATTCATATTTATTCACCTTAAAAAATTGCGTAATACCCAAAATATATCAAACCAACCAGCACGCTAGACGCTATACCAAACACAATTATCGGCCCGGCAATAACGAACATTTTTGATGCAACACCATAAACGTAACCTTCCGTCTTAAATTCTATCGCCGGAGATACTACTGAATTCGCAAAACCGGTTATAGGAACAATAGACCCTCCTCCAGCAAATTTTCCTATCCTATCATACACGCCAAGCCCCGTTAAAAATGCACCCAAAAATATCATCACGCACGAAACGTAGCCAGCCAATTCATCCCCACTCAGCCCTAAAAATAGTTCAAATAGTATTCTTATCGTTTGCCCTATACAACAAATTATTCCACCCACTAAAAACGCCCTAAAGAGCGATCTTTTTTCGTTTGTTTTAGGTGAAATAGCTTTGACGTAGTTAAGATAGTTATTATTCACATAGTTTTTACTTGTCTTCATTTTTCCACCTACTAGGGATTGTTTTATATACACTTTCTTTAACGTCAGTTGTTTTTAATATTTCGTTATCAATTTCTTTTCTCATACTTTTATTTTGATAGTAATTAAAAAAAATATTCAAAATATAAAAAAAACGACAAATAATTGTCGTTAAAAATTTTCTTTAAGTTTTCGCAAAATTTTAGTCTCTAATCTAGAAACTTGAACTTGCGATACTCCAAGTTCCCCTGCAATTTCGCTCTGTGTTTTATCTCTAAAATACCTTAGGGTTATTATTTTTTTCTCTTTTTCGCTAAGCGCGTTAATTATACTAGATAGATGTATTTTATCAATAATTTTGTCTTCATTATCAAATGCAGGAATTTTATCTATAAGTTCAAGCCCGTCATCCTCGTCATCATATTTATCAAATATATATAACGGCATTTTAGAACTATCCAAGGCTAAAACCACCTCGTCTTCTTCAATTCCAAATTTATTTGCAATCATGCTAATACTTGGCGATTCATCGCTTAATGAAGAATATTCATCGATAAACCTATTTATCTTATTTGCCAAAATTTTAAGTGGTCTAGATACTTTTATCGCGCCGTTATCTCTTATATAACGCTTAATTTCGCCTATAACCATCGGCACGCAGTAAGTAGAGAATTTCACGTTAAAACTCATATCAAAGTTTTTAATCGCCTTTACTAGTCCTATACAAGCAATTTGGTATAAGTCGTCGTATTCCACCCCTTTATTTTTAAATTTTTTTATAATACTTTTAAGCAAGGGTGAATTATTTTCAAAAATAATTTGTTTAGCCTTTTCATCTCCGTTTTTTGCGTCAATTAAATATCTTATCATCTCTTCATAATTAAGCATTTTTAACAATTAGCCTTTATTTTTTTAGTCATATAAACCTTAACGCCTTTATTTGGTTCAGATATCACGTCAACACTATCCATAAAACTTTTCATGATGGTAAACCCCATACCTGAATGCTCTTCTTTTTCACGTGTAGTAAAAAATGGCTCTATGGCTGAATTTACGTCGTTTATACCAACGCCTTCATCTATAACGTTTATATGTAATAAATCGCCCTTTATGTAAAACTCCATAGTAATATTACCTGTCTTATCAGGATAGCCGTGAACGATTGAGTTGGTAACGGCTTCGCTTACTGCCGTTTTTATATCCGAAACAACGGAAACGTTTGGATTAAATTTTAACACGTAAAAAACTGCAAGATTTCTCGCAAGCGCTTCATTTTCAGATAATGATAAAAAATTCACTACTACTTTATTCTCTTCCATAATAACTCCTTAACGTTTTGGCATTATACTATATAGCCCAGATAGTTCTAAAATTTTTTCGGCAGAAAAGTTTGCGCCCGATATGTAAGAAACCACACCTAAATTTTTAAGTTTTTTATATCTGCCAATTAAAAGGCCAATTCCCGTACTATCCATAAACGACAACCCCGACAAATTAAATACACAGTTTTTAACAAGTGCATTATCTAATATAACTTTATCTAGCATTTCCTTTGCCTTTGAAGACGAATACTCATCTAATTCGCCATAAATATAAAATGTTAAAACGTCGTTATTTTTTTTATACTTGATTTCCATATCGCACCCCTAAAACGAAAAAAGTATAGCATTATTCGAAAACAAACATTTTGCAATAGCCAGTAGAATAATAAAATATTTTGTCAAAAGCACTTAAAAAACAAACCGAAAAAATAAATAAAAATTTTTTCAAAAAATCATTAAATTTTCCTTGACATTTTTTTTA
Source organism: Christensenellaceae bacterium (assembly GCA_045613505.1). GTDB lineage: Bacteria > Bacillota > Clostridia > Christensenellales > Borkfalkiaceae > UBA1259. The sequence continues at coordinate 155,228 of JAZLBC010000016.1, read as the reverse complement.
TTTTGTTATAGTATATTAAAGCGTCAGTGAGCGAACGGGGTGTAGCGCAGTTGGTAGCGCACGTGGTTTGGGACCATGGGGTCGGGAGTTCGAGTCTCTTCACCCCGACCAAAAATGTTTCACTAGACTAAATTAAGGGCCTTTAGCTCAGTTGGTTAGAGCGGTCGGCTCATAACCGATTGGTCCGCGGTTCGAGTCCGTGAAGGCCCACCATAAATTTAATAATACGGCCCGGTAGTACAGTTGGTTAGTACGCCAGCCTGTCACGCTGGAGGTCAGGGGTTCGAGCCCCCTTCGGGTCGCCAAATGAAAAATGCTTGTAAATCGCAAGCATTTTTCAAAAAATATACTTGTTTGCCTCGGTAGCTCAGTCGGTAGAGCAAGGGACTGAAAATCCCTGTGTCGGTGGTTCGATTCCGCCCCGAGGCACCAAGTTTTAACTAACACTTTGCTGGTGTAGCTCAACTGGCAGAGCAGCTGATTTGTAATCAGCAGGTTGCGGGTTCGATTCCAGTCACCAGCTCCAAAAATTTAATAAAACATATGGGCAGGTTCCAGAGTGGCCAAATGGGGCGGACTGTAAATCCGCTGTCAGAGACTTCGGTGGTTCGAATCCACCCCTGCCCACCAATCGTTAGCATTTTGCTAACGATTTTTTATTATAAGTCTATTTTGGATTCGAATGAGGAGAAAAATGCTTGCATTTTGCCTTTGGCTAAACGGTAGACACCTACCGTTTATCGGAGAAGGGCGCACAGGCGCCGAATACCCAGTTTCGACAATCACAAGCCTTTTTATAAAAATTTATATAAAAAAGTCTATCAATATAAATGATAGACTGTAATATACTATTTAATATTATATTATCGTACGCTTAACTCTTTTTATCTCTTTCGAGCCAGCCAAACAATTTATTCTGTAAATTATTGCATGATTTTTCAACAAATCGGTTATAAAAGTAACATGTTATAACGAGTAATAATGATGAAATTATAAGAACTATTAAAGTATTTAGTTTATACCCCATCGAACCTCTTAATAGTAAAAACAACGAACTAGTAAACGAAAAAAGAAATGGAGCATGAATAATATAAACCGAATATGATATTTTCCCTAAGAAGATAAAAGGCTTAATTGACAACACTTTACGAATGCTTTTAAGAGATAAAACGCCATAAATCGTCATAAACGCACCGAGTATATGTAGGTCTATATACGAGTGAAAAATAAAAGATTTATAAATGCCAGTTGGCGTTACACCAGATGGATATCCACCTAAAAATAATCCGATTATTAAAAATATAACACCAGGAATTTTGTGAAATATACGTTCTTTATTAACAATTAGCCACGCAAGAAGAGTTCCAAGTGTAAAAGCCAAATACAAATCCGAATAATCAAAAAAACAAATTGAAACAAAAACGTAAATTATCCAAGCACGCTTATTATATTTCCACGTTATTACAGAAAGCAACATTGATAAAAATGAGCCAAAAAACATTTTAGATATTACCCAGAAGTTACCAGAAATAGTATTGTCTCCGTAAAACCAAGTTTCAATAAACGTGGATTTTATAAACTTTTCAAACGTTATTTCTTTTGTATAAAATTGCCCCGCCCATGTAGATCCCGTATAAGTTGAAGCTTCAATATTAGAAAACGCATTTAGTCTAGAAAGTATAAATACAACAATAGCAACAGGAATTACTGGAAGCATAAGTCTAAAATAACGTTTTGCTATGGTCGACGCTAGTTTGTCTTTATCTTTTAAGGTCATCACTTGCAAACTAATTACAACACCGCTTATCACACAAAAAACGGCAACAAAAAAGTTTCCGTTAAATATAACTGATAAAGGAGATTCTGATAATGCTGCATCCCATCCATTAAGATTGCTAATAACAACGTTTCCAAAGTGCACAGCAGGATAAAACAATAATAAAAAATGATGTATAAAAATCAAAAAGCATGCAATACCTTTTAACCCATCAAGATAATCCAATCTCTTTCTCTCTTCCATTAATATTTCTCCTAATACACTATTCAACAATAATTTCTATCTTAATAATTATACCATGAATCAACTACAAAATCAAGATTAAGTAATCATATATAAAAAAACGCTTTGCGATTTGCAAAGCGTTTTTTTAGATTTTTTTATAATACTGGGAAACCAGCGTTTTTATGTGCCTCGATAAGTTCGTCACACATTTTTATAATATCTTCAATAGAAAGTTCGGAAGACGTATGTGGGTCAAGCATACACGCTTGATAAACATGTTCTATTTTTCCTGTAACCGCCGCTTCGATGGTTAGTAGTTGCGGATTTACGTTGGTCATATTCATTGCAGCGCATTGAACAGGAAGTCTTCCTACTCTGGTTGGATGTATTCCCTTTCCATCTACCAAGCAAGGCACTTCAACACAAGCATCACTAGGCAAATTTTCAATTAAGCCGTAGTTAATAACGTTTCCGCCGATTTTATATGGCTTGTCGGTAACAATTGCCTCCATAATTAGTGACGCATATTCGCGTGAGCGTTCGTGTATGATATCGCTACCCCCTACTAACTCTTCCCTTTGTGTTTTCCAATCGTTAATTTGATTAACGCAACGACGCAAATACTCGTCGATAGGAATATTAAATTTTTCAATTAGTTCTGGATATTTAGACTTTATATAGAAAGAATTATATTCTGCATTATGCTCGGAACTTTCAGTACAATAATAGCCAAATTTGTCAATATAATCAAGTCTTACCATATTATCGTGCTTTTCTTTATTCTTTTCTTTTGCAAGTTTTTTAATCTCAGGATATAAGTCTTTACCGTCTGGATCTTTAACTTCTAAAAGCCAAGCCATGTGGTTAATACCGGCAATAAATTCACTTCCTACCTTAATATCAGTTCTACCAAGCGTTTCTAATAATGATTGAACGCAAACTTGAACGCTATGGCAAAGACCAATTGTGTTAACCTTTGTATATCTTTGCATAAAACCAGTGATAATAGCCATAGGATTTGTATAGTTAAGAAGTAGTGCGTTAGGGCAAACCTCTTCCATATCTTCTGCAATTTCTTTCATCACTTTGATAGTTCTAAGTCCCCTAAATATGCCACCAACGCCAAGAGTATCACCTATAGTTTGTTTTAGACCGTATTTTTTAGGAATTTCAAAATCAATAACCGTGCATGGTTCATAGCCACCAACTTGAATAGCATTAACAACAAATTTAGCATCTTTAAGCGCATTTTTTCTATCTTTTACGCCTAAATATTTATAAATTTTAGCATCTCCATCGTTATATTTACGATTGATTTTATCAATTACTATATAAGATTCTTCTAAACGAGTTTCGTCTATATCATATAAAGCAATCTCTAAATTTTTTCTTAAAGCAGGCGTTAAAAGCACGTCCCCTAAAACGTTTTTAGCAAATACAGTACTTCCAGCACCTAAAAAAGTAATTTTCATAATAAAACTCCTTTATTTTTTATAATTTTAACATAAAAAAGTTGCATAGTCTATTGCTTTTTGTAGTGAATTTATGTTAAAATGTTGTTACATGAACACATACAATACTTTTATTCAATATTTGATATCAGATTTCAACTCAAAAGATTTAAGGATAGAATTTTGTGGTTACCATAAGTGTGAAAAAAACCACTCTTTTGGTCCTGCGGTAAGGGATTGTTTTTTAGTTCACTTTTGTATAAGCGGTAAAGGGTGTTTTACTAATAAACATGGCAAGCATTATATAAAAAAAGGCGAATACTTTATTATAAAACCAGAAGAAATAACAACTTACACCGCCGATAAAGACGAACCATGGGAATACGTTTGGGTTGCATTTTCCGGCACCGAAACACAAGTATTTAATAAAGAAATTTCAGTGTATCAAACGGATATAAACGAAATTATAGAACTCAAAAATCTTATCCAAAATAAAATCACTACCCCATCTGCATTTAAAAGCATCTTATACAAGATTATATTTACTCTATCTCGCCAAGAAGAATATTCTATAAATATAGCATCTAAAATTAAACAGTATATAAACTTTAACTATATGGAAAATCTTTCATTAGAAAATTTATCTAGAATTTTTGGATACGAAAGAACTTATTTATACAGAATGTTCAAGACTAGCACTGGCACAGGAATAAAAAAATACGTAACTAAAATTCGCATGGAAAAGGCAAAATCTTTTCTAGATAAAGGCTATACCGTGTCAAATACTGCATGTATCGTTGGATATACCGACGTTTTCAATTTTTCTAAAGCCTATAAAAACTACTTCGGATATTCTCCAAAATCTAAAAATAAAGAACCCTAACAATAGGGTTCTTTTATTATTCTTCAATTATTCCATCGGCAATTTCAGCCACGTAAAAAGATGGAGTATATCCAATTTCGTTAACGTAATCAATCTTAACGTGTTCGATAAAATTTTCTACAAGGTCTTTATCAACAAGGTTAACCGTGCAACCACCAAACCCCGCGCCAGTCATCCTAGCGCCTATACAACCTTTTTGCTTTATTGCAGAATAATATAACGCGTCTAACTCTTTACCGGTAACTTCGTAATTATCTTTAAGAGATAAATGAGACGCTTTCATTAGCGCGCCAAATCTTATCAAATCTCCATCATTTAGCGCCTTTACGCTATCGCTAACTCTCTCACATTCACTAACAACGTGCAACGCTCTTTTATACAAAAGTTCACTAAGTAGCCCACGATGTTTATACAATTCCTTGCTAGAAATTTCTGCTAAATTATTTGCTTTAATTTTTGTTTTTAATATTTTTAACGCTTCGTCTACTTCTGCTCTACGTTCGTTATATTTGCTTTCTCTTAAATTATGCGGTTTATTGCAGTTAACTAAAACCAAAACGTAATTTTTAAGATTTAATGGAACGTGTTTATATTCTAATGTAGCGCAATTTAGAAGTATAGCATGGTCTTTTTTGCCATTTGCAGATGCAAATTGATCCATAATACCGCAATTTACGTTACAATAATTATTCTCTGCTTTTTGCGAAATAACTGCAAGTTCAACTTTATCAATTTTATTACCGCCAATTTTAGCAAGCGCATACGCAGTTGCAACTTCTATCGCCGCGGAAGATGACAAACCAGAACCAAACGGAACAGAACAATCGTATAAAATATCGCAACCAACTAAATTATATCCTGCTCTTTTTAGTTCATGAGCAACACCAGCCTGATAATTGCCCCATGCTAAATTTTTGTAATTTTCTGTAATATTCAAATCTATTTCAGCGCGCGAATCAATAGTGGTTGCGGATATACGGATAATATTAGTGCCATTTTTTCGAACAGCAACCCTACATTTTAACGATAAAGATGCCGGCAACACGAATCCACCACAATAATCTACGTGTTCACCTATAAGATTAACACGCCCCGATGCCGAAAATATATACTCTGGCGCAAAACCAAAATCTCTTTTAAATTTTTCAACCAACATAATCTAACACACCATTTATTAACTACTTTCTTATAGTATTTCTCATTATAAAAATACTGCCTACGGCAATATAAAAAAGCATTTCAAAAGCAAATAATAGGTAAAACCAAACTCCATTAACGTAAGTTAACCCTATAGAAAAAGAACTAAAATAGAGCATTGTAGCAAATTTAAATAAGGCAGTAATAAAGCACAACAAAACGCTCTTACTTGACAAATATAGTCCAAAAACAAACACCGAAAACGATACGCTTAATATTATTTCTAGAATTGCAGGAAGAAAACTGCTAAAAAACAATAATGGCAACTTACAAACTGCAAAAATCGCTATAATAAACAAGCCGTTAGATAGAGAAACGACGCAGTCTTCATCAAAATAGAAAACAGCAAACGACCTAAAAAACAACTCTTCTAACAATATGCTAACAATTAAAAAAATAAAATTTTTTATAAAATCAGCACGACTCGTTAAAGCATTAGTTTTAGATGCAAATAAAAGCACAGAAAAAACAAACGTTATTACAATAAGAAATATGTACATTGCATTAAATTTTACTATAAAGCGTTCGTTTTTCGATTTTAAGAACAACGTTAAAAATAAAACTATAACAAAGTTTATCACACAAGTTAAATAGCCTTTTAACATTAAAGTTGTATCCAAAAAATCTAGTCCAATTGAATACAGCGTCAATAATAGTGCCAATATTAAAAATTTAGTACGTTTAACACCTTTTTCCATAACATTATAAAGAATTTATCTTTTCAAAAATAGGTTCAAACACACAAGTATTTACACTTTCTATAAACCCGCTATCACAAAGTTTGGCATTTTCTGGGTTAATAGGCACCTTAACTATAGTATCAATACCATACTTATTGGCAACGTTTTCAATATTACTATCGCCAAAAATTTTATATTGATTTTTGCAGTCTGGGCATTCAAAATATGACATATTCTCTACGATAGCAAGAACGGGAATATCCATCATATTTGCCATTTTAACTGCTTTTCTAACAATCATAGAAACTAACTCTTGCGGAGAAGTAACGATAACTATACCAGAAAGTGGTAAAGATTGAAATACCGTTAAAGGCACGTCGCCAGTTCCTGGTGGCATATCAACGAACATATAGTCTACGTCTCCCCACATAACGTCGGTATAAAATTGTTTTACCGTGCCCGCAATTACAGGACCACGCCAAACAACAGGGTCGTCCTCATTTTCCAAAAGATAGTTAATAGACATAGTTTTAATACCAGTTCTACTTTCTATCGGCAATAAATACTTGCCATCCGGAGAAGTTGCTTTATCATTAAGCCCAAAAATCTTTGGTATAGAAGGCCCGGTTATATCAGAGTCGATAATGGCAGTTTTTTTACCTTTTTGATTAAACAAAACAGAAAGGCACGAAGTAACAAATGATTTACCAACGCCCCCTTTACCGCTAACTACACCAATAATCTTTTTAACGTTAGAAAATTCGTTTTGCTTTGCTAAAAAACTATTTTCAGTTTTTCTATCAGAACAGTTTGATTTGCAAGTAGAACAATCGTGTGTACAATTTTCGCTCATATAGTCTCCTTAATAATGTTAGTAAAATTTATTTTAACAAATTTAATCGGGCTAGCAGAAGAACCGTAAATACAATATTCTTCGCTTCCGTTTTTTACAAACCTATATTGCCCTTTTAAGTTTTTATTAGCTTTAATTAAACTCTCTTTTTTCGTCCATTGTTTGGCTATAAATTTTAAATTTTGAGATATATTAGAAAAACCTATCGCATTAGTGCTAAAAAACTTCTCTAATTTAAGTAATTTATTAGAAACAAGTTCACAATCTACACCAACCACGTCGTTTTCATCAATTAAAACGGCTACGAGATTGTTGCTATGCGCTAATGAAAATTTAAAGTTTGAGTTTTTTACAAACCACGCACCGTTAGATTCAAAATAATCAAAAATTCCGCCAAAAAGCCTTTTACTAGCGTACTCTAAGAGTTTCCACACGGCTACACTTTGCGCGCGACGACGTTCGTTTTTTATGGTATTTACGTAATTTTGCCTTTCTAAATTGTTGATTTTAACGTCAAACCTATCATCAAAATTTATAAAAGAGTAAAACAGATAGCTCATTCGTATATTATACCAAAATAAGACGTAAAAATCAATTATAAATATAACATACGCAACAATTTGCTTGTTTTTTTTATTTTTTTGTGTTATTATATAAAAAAATTTAGAGGATTAAAAATGAATATTTGGCACGATATTGAAAATAGCAGAATACAACCAAACAATTTTTTTGCCGTTATAGAAATAAGCAAAGGTTCTAAACAAAAATACGAAATGGATAAAAAAACCGGTCTATTAAGACTAGATCGTATTTTATACACTTCTACACACTACCCAGCAAACTACGGCTTTATTCCACATACCCTAGCATCTGATAACGACCCGTTAGACGTTCTAGTATTATGTTCAGAAAGTCTTATCCCTATGAGCCTAGTAAGATGCTACCCAATAGGCGTTATTATAATGAACGATAACGGTGCGCTAGACGAAAAGATTATCGCTATTCCTTTTGCAGACCCTAATTACAACACCTATCAAAGTATAAACGATTTACCAAAACACGTTTTTGATGAAATGAAACACTTTTTTACCGTTTATAAACAACTAGAAGAAAAAGAAACTAGCGTAGACGTAGTTGCAGGTAGAGAAAAAGCAGTAGAAATAATAATAAGTTCTATGGAAAACTATAAGAAAAACTTGTTTGAATTAACTACTAAATAAAATTATACCAACAAAACAAAAAGTGATGCAAAAGCATCACTTTTTTTATTTAATTTTATTTTAGATTATAAATTTTAGCAAGGTTTTCAAAATATGGCAAACTGTTTTTTATCCTGTCATAGTCTACGCAATATGCTATTCTAACGTAATCGTCAATACCAAAATCAGCACAAGGAACAACCAAAATCTCCAAAGATTTTGCAGTTTCGAAAAATTCTTTAGTGTCTACTGGCGATTTAACAAACAAATAAAACGCCCCGTCTGGCTTAACTACATCAAATCCGTATGAAACAAGTGAATTATATAATAAATCGCGGTTTTTCTTATACGCTTCAACGTTAACTTTTGCATTCAAGCATTTTTTAACGACTTGTTGAAACAAACTAGGCGCACATACGTATCCCAAAGATCTTCCCGCGCCACAAACCGCCAAGTAAACTTCATTTGCATTAACAAGATTAGGATTAACCGCAATATACCCTATTCTTTCGCCAGGAAGTGATAACGACTTAGAAAAAGAATAGCATACAATACTATTTTTATAATAATTCATAACGAACGGAACTTTAACATTGTCGTATACTAGTTCTCTATAAGGTTCGTCAGAAATCAAATAAATAACGTGCCCGTATTCTTTTGATTTTTCTTCTAAAATTTTAGAAAGTTTTTTTATCGTTTCTTCAGTATACACAACTCCACTTGGATTGTTTGGAGAATTTACTATAACTGCTTTTGTTTTACTAGTAATTTTGCTTTCAAAATCAAGTAAATCTACTTGAAAAGTTTTTGGTAAAGGGTTAGAAACCACCACTTTTCCAAGTGCATTGTTAATAAAAACGCGGTATTCTGTAAAAAACGGCGCAAAGACTATACACTCTTCACCTTCATTAAAGAGTGCTTTAAGCGTAATCGATAAAGATGCAGCTGCGCCACAAGTCATATAAATTAGATTCTCGTTAATTCCAGCGTTAAATTTAACATTTAAATCGTCCGCAATAGCTTTTCTAACACTAAAATCGCCTTGAGCCGACGTATATCCGTGCAACAACGTTTGATTTTCATTCTCTAAAAGATCTTTAATCGTATCATTAACCTCTTTTGGAGGGCAAACGCTTGGATTACCCAAACTAAAATCAAAAACCTTATCCGCGCCAATCTCACCAGCACGCAACTTGCTATATTCGAACATTTCCCTAATAATTGATCTTTTACTGCCTAACGCATATGATTTTTCGTTAATATTCATATTTTATATCCCTAATAATTTTTTTGCGTTTTTATATAAAATGTTATCTAAAACGTCTTTTTCTAAGTTATACGAATTAAGAATACTTAAATCGTCTTTAATATCTCTCCAAGGGCAATCTGTTGCAAACAAAATTTTATCGCTTCCATGCGCTAAAAGTATCTTCTTGAACAACTCTTCTTCTATCTCATGAAAGGTAAATGCGGTATCAAAGTAAACGTCAGAATCACAAAGTAATTCCAACACTTTTTGCCACTGTTTATGCGCGCCATAATGACCTAAAACAAACTTGTTATGGTTAACTTTTTCAATAACTTTTTTAACAAGTTCTGGTGGGCACTTAACAGGAGAATCCTTATACCCATCATCTACTCCAGAATGAGTAACAACAATTAAGTCATTATCCTTTGCACATTTTAATATCTCTATATACCCATCGTGGTCAATAAAAGTTCCTTGATAATCAGGGTGGATTTTAACGCCCTTAAACCCGTTATCTTTAAGAAATTTCATTTTGCCTTTTATGTCATCGCATAACGGATGCATGCCGGCAAATGATATAATTTTTCTTTCCTTTTCCTTAAACCTTTCGTTTATTGCTATAGCAAAATTTGCAACGCTATCAAACTGGGTTGGTTTAGTTAACACTGGTAAAGCTACGGCAACGTCAGCATTTGCCCTTTCTAATGCCTTCAAAAGTCCTTCTACAGTACCATCAGTATATGCTTTTCCGTCGCTCTTTTTTTCGAGCGCTTCAATAGTAGATTTTGCAATTTTTTCAGGAAAACAATGCGTGTGAAAATCTATAATCATAATTAAACGTTATCAAAATCTATGGTTTCTACACCATTTTTTGTTAAAATTTCGTCTGCCTTTGCCATATTAGATGCTTTTAATACAACTGATGCTCTTTCACCCTCAATAGATAAGCCATACATGTATTCTATTGCAATTTCGTTTTTAGACAAAATTTCTAATAGAGTTTGCAAACTACCAGAGACGTGCGGAATTTTAATAATCAAAACGTCAGTAAGCATAGTTGAAAAACCTTGCGCGCTAAGTTTTTCTTTGCCAAGCGCAGGGTCGTTAACAATCAGTCTTAAAAGACCAAATTCCGTGGTGTCGGCAAGGCTTAACGACAAAACGTTAACACCGTTTTCTTTTAGCACGCTTAAAACTTCGCCTAGTCTACCTTGTCTGTTTTCAATAAAAACTGATAATTGTTTAGTAATCATATTTTCCCACTCCTTAATATATTTTTCTGTTATCTATAACGTGAACTGCTTTGCCTTCGCTACGCTTTAACGTCATAGGTTCAACTATTTTAATTTTTGCGTTTAATCCAAGTGCTTGGTTGATAACGTGCGAAATCTTTCTATTTAACGCTTCTATACCCTTAACTTCGTCAATAAAATAATCACTAGCCATTTCAACTTGAATTTCTAAGGTGTCAAGATTGTTAACTCTATCAACTATCATCATATAGTGTGGCGAAACTTCTTTAACGTCTATAAGCGCCGCTTCTATTTGACTTGGGAACACGTTTACACCTCTAATGATAAGCATATCATCTACACGGCCCTTAAACTTGCTAATTCTAGCGCTAGTTCTACCACAATCACATACCGTTCTGTCTATACTAGTTAAATCTTTTGTTCTATACCTAATTAATGGCAAACCTTCTTTAGTAAGCGTAGTAAATACAAGTTCGCCAAGTTCGTTATCATTTTTATGCTTAAACGTATTAGAATCGATAATTTCGGGGTAAAAATGGTCTTCACAAACGTGTAAACCTTTATGATATTCACAATCGCAAGCAACACCTGGGCCCATAACTTCGCTAAGGCCGTAAATATCGTAAGCCTTAATGTTTAGTTTTGTTTCAATTTCTTGTCGCATTTTATCAGTCCAAGGTTCTGCACCACAAATTGCACATTTTAGCTTTAATTTATCGAGCAGGTTTTCTGCATTTAACACTTCTGATATATGTAACAAATAAGATGGTGTGCAAGCAATTGCAGTTGCGCCAAAATCAACCATCATAGTAGTTAATTTTTTAGAGTTACCAGTGCTCATTGGAACAACCATCGCGCCGATTTTTTCTGCTCCATAATGCGCGCCAAGACCACCAGTAAATAATCCGTAGCCGTATGCAACTTGTATTATATCTTCTTTCGTAACTCCAGCCATAGCAAAACATCTTGCAACACACTCAGCCCAAATTTCAATGTCGTTCTTCGTGTATCCAACAACCGTTGCTTTACCCGTAGTTCCACTTGATGCGTGAACTCTAACTATTTGAGAATTAGGCACCGCAAAAAGACCAAACGGATAGTTATCTCTTAAATCATCTTTCGTAGTGAACGGAAGTTTAACGATATCTTCTATACTTTTAATATCCCCTGGTAACAACCCGATATTTTGCATTTTTTTGCGATAGAACTCTACGTTTTTATAAACGAAATCAACTAATTTAACAAGCCTTTCGCTTTGCAATTTAGTAATCTCATCACGAGACATCGTTTCATTTTTAAGGTTCCAAATCATATTACACTCCTTATTAAAAATCGTATCCAAGTAAAAATGCTTTTTCGTTTAATTCTATTGTTTTTTGCGGAACCGTACTTTTTAAGGTTTCAAGCCAATCTTGTTTAGAAAAACCAATTTTCTTTGCAGAAAAGCCTAAAACAACCGAGTTAAGTACTTTATTATTACCTAATTCGTTGGCAATTTTAGTACCTAAAACAACGGCAACGTTATGTTTTGATTTAAGATTTTCAATAACGTTATCCGGATATTTGCTAGCACCAGTAACAACAGGCATTGGGTCTATCCTACAATCGTTAACAATTATAATACCGTCTTTTTTTAAGTAGTGCGAATACCTTAACGCTTCAAGTTTTTCAAAGGCAATTAAAACGTCTGCAGTTCCCTCGTCAATAACGGGTTGATTTACCTTCTCTCCAAATCTAACGAAGGTTACAACGCTACCACCACGTTGCGCCATGCCATGCACTTCAGACATCTTTACGTCAAGCCCAAAGTTTAATGCGGTTTTTCCTATAATCCTACTAGTTAAAAGCGTTCCTTGTCCGCCAACGCCTACGATCATTACGTTCATATCTTCCATATTATCTTTCCACCTTGTTTATTGCACCAAATTTGCAGTAGTTAGCGCATAGCCCACAACCGTTGCACATTGCTTGATTTATAGCGATTGTTCCATCAGTGTTTTTAGTAATTGCAGGACAACCTATCTTCATGCACATTCCACATTTTTTACATTTTTCAGTATCACAATTGCAAACGTAAGGGAATTTTTGACCTTTAAGTAAGGCGCAAGGTGCTTTTGCAATGATAACCGACAAAACGTCGTCTTTACATTTATTGATAGTATTTTCGAGTGTTTTAATATCGAACGCATCAACAACTTCAACCCTAGGAACACCTATTGCCGTGCATAAATCTTTAAGATTGATAGCGTAAGTATCTTCGCCTTTAAGCGTTTTACCAGTTGCAGCGTGTTCTTGGTGCCCAGTCATGCCCGTAGTTCTATTATCTAGAATAATAACGGTTGCCGTAGACTTGTTGTACACCATATTTATAAGCGAATTAACACCTGTATGTAAGAAAGTAGAATCGCCTATAACTGCAACCCAGTTTTTAATAAAATCTTTACCTTTTGCCTTTTCAATGCCGTGTAATGAAGAAATACTTGCACCCATACAAACGGTAGTATCGATAACACTAAGCGGAGCAACGGCACCAAGGGTATAACACCCAATATCGCCAGCAGCGTGAATTTTCATTTTATTTAGTACTGAAAAAACACTTCTATGCGGACAACCAGGGCATAAAATCGGTGGGCGATTAGGCACTACCTCTTTTTCACAAGTTTCAACAGTTTCGCCTAAAACAACTTTTTTAATCAAATTTGCGCTATATTCACCTTGTTTTGTGAATAGTTCTTTTCCTTTAACGTTCAAGCCCCAACTTTTAATTTGTTCTTCTATAACAGGTTCTAGTTCTTCAACAACGTAAACAACGTCTACGTTAGAAATAAAATCTTCGATTAATTTTTTAGGTAGCGGATTCACTATTCCTAGTTTAAGAACGCTTGCGCTTGGGCACGCTTCCTTAACGTATTGATAAGGAATACCAGAAGTGATAAAACCAATTTTTTTGTCGTTATATTCCACTTTATTTATAGGAAAATCTGCCCCGTCTATTGCTAAAATATTATCCCTTTCTTCAACTACCAAATGTCTGCCAATCGCAGATGCAGGCATCATAACGTATTTTTTAACGTCTCTAGAATATTCTTTATCAACAATTTCAACTCTATCACAAAGTTCTACAACGCTTTGAGAGTGTGAAAGTTTAGTAGTAGTTCTAAGAATTACCGGAGTATCGTATTTTTCGCTGATATAATAGGCAAATTTAACGAAATCTTTTGCCTCTTGACTATCAGACGGCTCTAAAACGGGAACGTGCGCAGAACGCGCAATCATTCTAGTATCTTGTTCGTTTTGTGAACTAGCTAGTCCTGGATCGTCTGCTACTACTATAACTGAACCACCGTTTACGCCAGTATAAGAAAAAGTGTAAAGCGGATCGCTAGCAACGTTTAAGCCAACGTGTTTCATACAGCATAAACTTCTAACACCCGAAATAGATGCACCTATCGCCACTTCCATGGCAACCTTTTCGTTTGGCGCCCATTCGGCGTAAACTTCTTGATATTTAGATAAATATTCGCTAATTTCAGTACTTGGTGTTCCTGGATACGCGCTTGAAACTTTAACTCCCGCTTCGTAAACCCCGCGAGCAATCGCTTCGTTACCAAGCATTATAATTTTTTTGTCCATTATTTGCTCCTTAAATCTTTTATTCTTTTTGCTTTCCCTTCAAATCTTTGAAGAGTATTTAGTGATTCTAGTTTAACCTTAGCGTCAACGCCAAGCATAACTTTTAGTTTATTTCTTATCGCTAGATTTAACTTATCTAGTTCAGAAAAAGAGTCCGTTGTTTTGGCAAGTTCTACCCTAATCGTTAGTTTATCAGAATATCCTTCTCTTTCAACTATAATTTCGTAGTGTGGGCCAAGTTCGTTAAAACTTAATATAACTTCTTCTATTTGACTAGGAAATACGTTTACGCCCCTAATTTTTAACATATCATCACTTCTGCCCGATAAATTTTCCATACGACAGAAAGTTCTTCCACACTTACACGGTTCATAAAAAAGTCTAGTTATATCTTTCGTTCTATATCTAATTAAAGGTAACGCTTCCTTAGAAATGCAAGTGATAACAAGTTCGCCCTTTTCTCCCGCAGGCAACACTTCTTCGGTTACAGGATCGATAATTTCTGGAATAAAATGATCTTCGTTAATGTGCATTCCGCATAAATACTCACACTCACCTGAAACACCAGGCCCCATAAGTTCGCTCATGCCGTAGTTAGATGTAACTAAAACGTGTTCACCCCAAACTTTATGCACTTCTTCTCTCATCGAATCAGTTAAAAGTTCTGATCCTAATAAGCCGATTCTAATATTAAGGTCTTTAACAGGATCAACACCTATTTCTCTTGCAACCTCTGCAAGCCTTAATGCATAAGATGGCGTTGCGACTAAAAGCGTTGTGCCAAAATCTTTCATATACATTATTTGTTTTTCAGAATTACCCGTAGAAGACGGAATGATAGTTGCTCCTATATTTTCTAAGCCGTAATGTAAGCCAAGAGCACCAGTAAACATACCATACCCAAAACAAATTTGAGCAACGTCTTCAGCTGTTGCACCACCCATGCATGCTATACGAGAAACACACTCAGTCCAAACCTTTAAGTCGTTTTTAGTGTAGCCAACAACGGTAGGTTTCCCAGTAGTCCCGCTAGATGCGTGAATCCTTAATAAATTATTTTTTGGTGTTGCAAACAAACCAAAAGGATACGTATCACGCATATCTTGTTTTGTAACGAAGGGCAGTTTTCTTAAATCTTTAAGGCTTTTTATATCGTTAGGGGTTAAACCTTTATCGATCATTTTTTGCCTATAATACGGCACGGTATTATAAACTTTTTCAACAGTTTCTTTAAGTTTTTTTAACTGTATTTCTTCAATTTCTTGTCTTGATAACGTTTCTTCTTTAGACCAGATCATAATTCTCTCCGATTAGGTTAAATTATTAAAGTTAGATTAAAATATTAAAATTAAATTATCTCGTTCTCTATTTTTTTACTAAATGCTTCCGTAAGCGCTTCGCTTGAAGGTTTTTTAGTAAAGAGAGAAACGATTATTGTTATTATTATTGAACAAATAATGCAAAGAACACCAGTTAATGGCGACAATGCTACGCCTGCTTTAAGAACAACTCCAAGCGAAGCGCCTGCATCAGTATTGATTAAACCAAAAACCATCGTGAGTATAATTGTTATAATTACACCGGATATAACCGAAACAATTGATGCTGTTTTAGTAATTTTTTTACTATATAGTCCTAAAACGTAAGGGCCAAAGAAACATCCTGAAAGCGTGCCCCAACTTAAAGACATTAAATAAGCAATAGCGGTTATATTATATTTTTTGTTTAACATTGCAATAACAACCGAAATAAGTACGAATATAAAGCACATTATGCGCATAATTAAAGTTACTTTTTTATCAGATGCATTCTTATTTATAGCACCCTTGTATAAATCAACCGAAACAACCGAGGCACTAGATAAAGAAACGGATGCTAAAGTAGACATACTTGCAGATAATACTAAAACGCCAACTAGCCCAAAAAATCCAACTAACATTACGTCGTTAAGCATAAACGGAACGATATTATCAGTAACCCCGTTAAAAGCGTTTTTATCAGCGAAGAACAACCTACTAAGCCCACCAATAAAATATGCAGCACAGCCAACAATAAAAGCAAAAATAGTGCTTACTATCATACCTTGTTTAACTGCATTCTTATCTCTAACAGAATAATATTTATGAACGGTTTGTGGCAAACCATACACACCGAAAGAAGTTAAAAGAATTAACGAAACAAGCATAACTAATGGCGAACTTAAAAACCCTTTATCTCCAAACGAAACGAAAAATCCAAAATCTTTAGAAATAAGTTCTTTTATTCCTTCTGCACCGTTAACGTTTGGAGAAATTAAGAAGAACACCACCATAACGATAACGCCAACTAGCATTATTATACCCTGTATAAAATCTGATAAAGACGTTGCAAAATATCCGCCAAAAACAAGATAAAGTGCAGTTATAACGGCTAGAATAAGAACAACAATCGTGCCGTTTATACCCATCATAATCTCAAAAAGATTACCTAGACCATTGTACACAGATGCAGAATAAGGAATTAGGAATACAAAAATAATAATCGCTGATATAATGCGCAAGAATTTGCTTTCATATCTTTTTTCAAAAAATTCAGGCATTGTTTTAGCGGAGAGCCTTACCGTCATGTTCTTTGTGCGTTTAGCTAAAACTATCCAAGCAAGTAGCCCACCAAAAATAGCGTTAGCAACACCAATCCAAACAGAAGCAAGCCCATATTCCCAACCAAATTTACCTGCATAACCAATAAAAATTACAGCTGAAAAATATGTAGTACCATAAGAAAAAGCGCTCATCCACCCGTTCAAGCCAGATTTACCTGCCAACAAAAAATCGTCAACAGTTTTACTGCGTTTACTGGTGTATAAAGCGATAAAAATCATTGCTCCAAGATATAAAATTAAAGTAAGATAATTAAGCCACATTCTATCACCTATTTTAAATAATCTTTATATATTATAAATTTTATTACATTATATGTCAAATAAAATGTCGATTTTTTAGCGAATAACTTTCTAAAAAAATTCTCGTATTTTCATTTTTTTTATTAAAAACTAAAAAATAATCACATTGTAGCCATTATGTCTAACATAATAATACGTAAAAACCTATTTGTTTCACTAATTTTTTACATAAAAACAGCACTCCTATTATTCAACAAAATCTAAGATAAATAATGATTACAAAAGAAGATTTACGCAATATTTATTAAAGATAATTACCAAACTTTTTGCTTCTAACCCACCGCATATTGCTTGACTATGAAATTATTATTTATTATAATAAATAAGTATTTTAATTTTTACGGAGGCAAATTTTAATATGGACTTAAAAGCAATCGAAAAAAAATGGCAATCTTACTGGGAAAAGGAAAAAATTGCAAACTTTAATCAAAAAAATTCAGACAAAAAATATTACTGTCTTGAAATGTTCTCTTACCCATCTGCCGCTAAACTTCATTTAGGACACTGGTATAACTATGGCCCTACCGATTCTTTCGTTCGTTATAAAAAAATGAAGGGTTACGAAGTGTTCCAACCAATGGGTTTCGATGCGTTTGGTCTTCCAGCAGAAAACTTCGCTATTAAAACTGGAATTCACCCAAAAGACTCTACTGATAAAAACATTGAGAACATGGAAGTTACCTTAAAAGAAATGGGCGCAATGTTTGATTGGAGTTCAGAAATTATTACTTGTCGCGAAGATTATTATAAATGGACTCAATGGTTATTCTTAAAATTATACGAAAAAGGACTTGCTTATAGAAAAGAGGCCCCTGTTAACTGGTGCAATAGTTGTCAAACCGTTCTTGCAAACGAACAAGTAAAAGACGGTGCTTGCGAAAGATGTGGTTCTACTGTAGTTAAAAAAGACCTAACGCAATGGTTTTTCAAGATCACCGATTACGCAGAAGAACTTTTAACTGGATTAAACACTCTAGATTGGCCGGAAAAAACTAAGGCAATGCAAAAAAACTGGATTGGCAAATCAACTGGTGGAGAAATTGAATTTACTGCTGAAAGCGGTGATAAATTCAAAGTTTTCACCACACGTGCCGATACTTTATTCGGCGTTTCTTACGTTGTTCTTGCACCCGAACACCCATTAGTAAAAAAATTAACTTCTAAAAAACAAAAGAAAGCCGTAGAAGAATACATTTTAGAAACTTCTAAAACCAACGAAATCGACAGACTTTCTACTTCTAGAGAAAAAACTGGTGTTTATATCGGCCATAACGCAATTAACCCTATAAACGGCAAATCTGTTCCTATTTATGCTGCCGATTACGTTTTATACTCTTATGGCACAGGCGCTGTTATGGGTGTTCCTTCTCATGACGAAAGAGACTTTGCTTTTGCAAAGAAATACGACCTACCTATCACCCGCGTCATCAAAGGTGTAAGCGGTAACGATGAACTACCTTTTGTTGAAGACGGAATTATTATAAACAGCCCGGGCTTTGACGGACTAACCAGTGAAGAAGCACGAAAAGCCATAATTAACAAGCTTGTTTCAGTTGGAAAAGCTGAGCATAAAACTAATTACAGACTAAGAGATTGGCTAGTTTCTAGGCAACGTTACTGGGGTGCGCCTATTCCAGTTGTTTACTGCGATAAGTGTGGTATTGTTCCAGTTCCTGAAGAAGATTTACCAGTAAAACTACCATACGACGTAGAATTTAAGCCAGACGGTGAATCTCCACTTAAAAAACATAAAGGTTTTATGGAAACCACCTGCCCTGTTTGCGGTGGCCCTGCTCATAGAGACCCAGACACTCTCGACACGTTCGTTTGTTCTAGTTGGTATTATTTAAGATATCCAGATTCTAAAAACGACAAAATGCCGTTCGACCCTGAAATCGTTAATAAAATGCTACCAGTAGATAAATACGTTGGTGGTGCAGAACACGCGTGCATGCACTTGCTTTACGCACGTTTTATAACTAAGGCTCTTCGCGATATGGGCTACCTTAAATTCGACGAACCTTTCAAATCTCTAGTTCACCAAGGCACGATTTTAGGAACTGATGGATTCAAGATGAGCAAGTCAAGAGGAAACGTAGTTGCGCCAGACCCTTACGTAGAAAAATACGGTTCAGACGTGTTAAGATTATATTTAATGTTCGGTTTTGCTTATATAGAAGGCGGTCCTTGGAACGACGATGGTATTAAAGCAATAGTTAAATTTATTGATAGAATCGAGCGTTTAGCCGATAAGATCAACAAATTAGAAAAATCTAAGGTTAATAAAATTGAAAAGGACGAAAAAGAGTTGCTTTACGCAACCAATTTCGCTATTAAAAACGTTTCAAGAGATATGGAAACCTTTTCGTTTAACACTGCAATCGCTAGATTGATGGAACTATTAAACGCTTTATCTAAATACGACGCGTTAGAGATTAAAAACGTTTCTTTATTTAAGGATTGCTTTAAGAACTTTATTCTTTTACTTGCACCATGCGCACCACATTTTGTTGAAGAAATTTGGGAATCATTAGGCAATAAATCATCTGTTTTCTATCAAAAATACCCAATTTGCGATGACAAGGCGTTAGTTTTAGATGAAATTGAAATCGCTGTACAAATCAACAGCAAAATGAAACTTAAAACGCTAGCAGTTAGCAATTTCAACGAAGATTACGTTAAAGAAAATATTTTAACAAACGAAAAAATTAAAGCTGAAATAGGCGATAAAAACATCAAAAAAATTATTATCGTTCCAAATAGATTAGTCAACATTATTGTTTAATTATGAAGAAAAACCATAAAAATCTTTCCAACAACGTAGAAAGATTTAGCCCAAACGTAAATATAGGCCTAAACGATAACCAGGTCGCGTCCCGTAAAAACGACGGCCTGGTTAATTATTCTTCAAAAAAATACTCTAAAAGTTATTTTAGTATTTTCTTTGAAAATATTTGCACTTTTTTCAACTTATTAGGTTTGATAGTTGCCCTCGCCCTTGTTTACGCTAAAGCAGAAATTTTCGACTTTGTGTTTGTTCTAGTATTTCTCGCGAATCTAACAATAGGTATTGTGCAAGAAATTCGTGCAAAAATTAGCATAGACAAACTATCGCTAACTGCTGAAAACGACTCTGTTGTTATTAGGAACGGACAGTCTGTTAAAATTAAATCAAAAGATATCGTTTTAGATGACGTTATTAAATTAGGACTAGGAAGTCAAGTTCCAACCGACTCTATTATACTTGAAGGCTTTGTAGAAGTTAACGAATCATTACTAACTGGCGAATCCGTACCCGTTAAGAAAAGTAAAGGCGAATTGTTATACGCCGGAAGTTTTATCACAAGCGGTACTTGCATAGTTCAAGCAAAATGCGTTGGAAAAGATAATTACGTAGAAATTTTATCTGAAAAAGCAAAAAAATACAAAAAACCTTATTCTGAACTTATAAACTCGTTAAAAACAATTATTAAAGCAATCAGCTTTGTAATCGTACCCGTTGGTATTCTGTATTTTTCTAAATCAGCTTTTATACAAGGCGTAGACATCCCAAAATCAATACAAAACACATCGACCGTAGTTATCGGTATGATCCCTTCTGGAATGTTTTTATTAACTAGCCTAGCGCTCGCCGTAGGAATAATTAAACTTGCAAAACATAACACTTTAGTTCAAGATTTATATTCTTTAGAAACACTTGCACGGGTTGATACAATTTGCTTTGATAAAACCGGAACTATAACCGACGGAAATATGAAACTCAAAGAAATTATTTCGTTATCTAACGATAACTATGATTTCGATAAAATTATCAGTTCTATGTTAGGAACACTAAATGATAACAACCAAACGGCATTAGCGCTTCAAAACAAGTTCGGCAAACAAATTTACTACAAAGCAATAGCAACTCTCCCCTTTAATTCTGCTCGTAAACTATCTTCCGTCTCTTTTGAAGACGTTGGAACTTATGCTTTCGGCGCACCAGAATATGTTTTAGATAACACTAGTTATAAATCAATTGAAAACGATATAAACAAATTCACAAACCAAGGTTACAGAGTTTTAGTTCTTGCACGTACAGATTCTTTGATTATAAATGATAAAGCACCAAGCAATTTTGCTCCTATCGGACTTATTGTTATAGAAGACAACGTTAGATTAGACGCTATCGAAACAATTAAATGGTTTAAGGAAAACGACGTTGACGTAAAAGTTATCTCTGGCGACAACCCAATAACGGTTTCAGAAGTATCTAAGCGCGTTGGAATTAATAACGCTGATAAATATATAAGTCTAGAAGGTCTTTCAGACGAAGAAGTATATAATATTGCTAATGAATACACTGTTTTTGGCAGAGTAACGCCAGAGCAAAAGGCAATTTTAATAAGAGCAATAAAGGCTTCTGGCCATACTGTTGCAATGACAGGAGATGGTGTTAACGATATTTTAGCATTAAAAGAAGCAGATTGCGCTATAACGGTTGCATCTGGTAGCGAAGCTACGAGAAACGTTTCTCACTTGGTATTGATGGATAACAACTTTTCCTCTATGCCAAAAGTCGTTCATGAAGGGCGCAGGGTTATTAACAACGTAAAAAGGTCTTCTTCACTTTATTTGATGAAAACTTTTTTCACTATGCTACTCGCAATTATAACGTTCTGCCTTCCTTATATGGATCACTACCCGTTCACGTTAAGCCAAATGAACGTTTTAGAGATTTTTGTTATTGGCCTACCATCTTTCTTCTTATCTTTCCAACCAAACGACGAACGCGTTAAAGGCTCGTTTATATCTACGGTAGTGTTCAAATCTCTACCTGGCGCGCTATTAATGGTTATATCTGTTTGCATAATCGAAATCTTATCTAGAGCACTAGGAATCTTTCCTTTAGATACCTATTCAACTATGCAAATTATGGCTTTAACCTTTGCAGGCGTTATAAACCTAAGCGCAATATGTAAGCCGTTTAACAAATATAGAACAACGTTATTTTTATTCTCGTTGTTTGCTATAACTCTAATATTCGTTTACACAACAATCTTTGGCCTGCCAATGTTAAATCTAGTTTCATTATCTCCGTTTAATACACATTGGCATCATATTCTAATGTTAGTCGGCGTAATTTTATTTGCACTTGTAATAGAAAGTCAAATACATAAATTGGTAGGTAAAATTACCGATAAAATAGATAATAAAAAACAATCTACAAATTAAATACAATTCAAAAAAAGCAAGATAAAATCTTGCTTTTTTTGTTGTTATTATGCGTGTTATAATTATTTTATAACACCTTTTTTTATAATAATATTAGCATAAATCGCTTCTTCGCTAGTAGCGATAACTGCATACGCATTTTTAGCGCGATCGTAAAACGTCTGGCGCTCTAACTTTACAACTTTAACATTGTTGTCAAGCTCGTTTGCAATGTCAAAATAATCCGACCAAATACTGGGTTTAGGCTCGTCTGGTTTAGTATCCATAAGCATAAAATTATTATCTGCATAAGTATCTAATGGGATTAGTGAAAGCACCGTTTTTAGCACTTCTTTACCACCTAAACCATCAGCTCTAACCACTCTCTTTCCGTTAGTTTCACTTGGAAAATTTCCATCTGCTATAACAATTTCATCACCATGCCCCATTTCACACAAAATTTTAAGAAGCATAGGCGATGCATTTTTTGGTATACCTTTTAACATAATTCACCTCGATATTTTTACTATATTATATCATTTCTTTTGATAATTGTACATAGTTTTTTATAATTTATCAAGATTTATTATGCCTTCAAAAACTTTTTTTGCATAAGGCGAGGCAACTATGCTTCCATAATATTGCCCAACGGGTTCGTCAACTATAACTAACGCCAAGTATCTAGGTTTATCAGACGGAAAATACCCAATAAAACTCGAAACATACTTCCCCTGTGCTATAACGCCATTTTCATATTTTTGAGCCGTACCAGTTTTTCCTGCAACTCTATAACCTTCAATATACGCATTTTTACCTGAACCCTCACTAACTACTTTTTCTAGCATTTCGTTTATAATATTAGATGCATTTTCGCTTATAGTTTTATTTTTAGGCTTTGGATCAACACGTTGAACAACGATTCCTTCGTTAGAATATATTTCTTCTACTAAATAGGGCGAATAATAATTTCCGCCGTTAATCATTGAACACGTAGCCATAGCAAGTTGCAGTGGCGTACAAGCAATTGTTTGCCCAAAAGAAATTCTCGCCAAATCCATATTTTGAACGTAGTTAATTGGCAACACCATGCCTTGCGCTTCGCCCTTAAAATCGATACCGGTTACCCTGCCATAATTAAACTTTTCGATAT
The DNA here is from genome assembly GCA_045613505.1 of Christensenellaceae bacterium. Taxonomy (GTDB): domain Bacteria; phylum Bacillota; class Clostridia; order Christensenellales; family Borkfalkiaceae; genus UBA1259. The sequence continues at coordinate 131,544 of JAZLBC010000016.1, read as the reverse complement.
ATTCATACATCTTTTCTTTTCCCAAAGACATAGCAATATCGACAAAAATAGGATTGCAACTATTGTTTAATCCACCTGATAGCGTTAAATTAGAGTGCTTGCCGTTGGCGTGATTGCTCCAACACTTTACTTTTCTTCCATCTATATATCTATACCTAGATGAAGAAAACACGTGTGAAGGCGAAAATGCCTTTGTGTTGCCTCTTAAATATTCTTCGATGTTTGCAGCCGCAGTCAATATCTTAAAGGTTGAGCCAGGCTCGTAAACGTCGCATATAAGCGTGTTACGAGTTTTTTTATACAATTCATCAAGATTATTTCTTGGCGGGTTATTAAGATCAACTGATGGCTTATTAGCCATAGCCACGATACCACCGTTTTGCGGGTTTACAACAAGCATACTAACAGACTTTGCTTTGGTTTGTTCCATTGCCTCTGCAACACTATTTTCACATAATTTTTGAATCTCATAATCTATACTAAGCTTAACGTTTAATCCGTTGGTTGCAGGTATGTATTTCGCATTTTTGCCATCAATTTCTACACCAACAATATCTGTTTCGTATTGAATTTCACCGTTTTGACCTGTTAAGTATTTATCATAGTATAGTTCTAACCCCGCCTGCCCTTTTCCGTCGGTAGAAGTAAAACCCAAAACGCTAGACAACAGCTCGTTATACGGATAAATTCGACTATTATCTCTAGAATAATAAACACCACTCTCGTTAAGCGAAACAATCTGCTCTATTTTATCTTTTTCGACTTGCTTTTTTATAGTAATTTCACTTGATATCGTAGTAGTTAGCCTGTTATAAACGTAATCTTCACTCATTTCTAATATTCTAGATAGTTCTTTTGCTAATTTCTCTACGTTTTTTACGGCTCTTTTCCTAACGAAAACTGTATAAGTATCCTTATTGTCAGCGAGAACCACACCATTAGTGTCTTGTATTATTCCCCTAGTAGCTATTATAGGCACTTCTCTAGTCCATTGATCAATAGCCTTTGCTTGAAGGTCTTTACCCCACACAACTTGCACGTAAAACAATCTAAACAACACAAAAGCAAATAAAAAAGAAACTACTATTATCACAACGAATAATCTTTTCCTTAGTGTAGATAAAGAATAGTTGTTATTGATAAGCAAACTCCTTAAACATTTTTTATATAATTATTCATAATACTAATCTTAAATTACAAAATTTAAAAATAAAAAAGCGCTTGTAGGCGCTTTTTTAAAAGAGTAATTATGAAAGTTTAGAATTTAAATCCATATTCGTTTACAGCGATATCTATAACGTTTTCATTAGAAGAAAATGCAACTCTTTCGTCTACTGCAACGTTATATTCGTTAACAGTCGTGTTTAACGTTTCAATATTTGCTTGTTTATCCATTTTTAATGAAGCCAAAACACCAGTATTTAATACTATAAGAGCCAAAATAACGGTTACAGCAAGCGAATAAAGAACGATAAGTAATTTGCCCTTACTGCTTAATTTATAAGACGTTTTAGACTCATTTTTTTGTCTGTTTAGGTCTTTTGCAACGTTTTGAAAACTTGCGTCGCCAAATTGCAAAGTAGTAGATGAAGGTTTAATATCTTCGTCAGTAAGCGGTTTAACGTTAACAACTTCGTTAGTCGTGTCATCCGTTGTCGTTTCCGTCGTGTCTGATACGGTAGACATATTCTCGTTGTTGTATCTATCGTAGTTAAGAAGCCTATCAAGGTTTTTTTGCATTCTAATCCTAGCCTCGTCGAGAGTTTCGCCGTTAACGGTATTTCTCTCTCCAACGTATTCGCTATAAGTAGAAGCAGTTTTAGTTCTAATAAGATTTATATTTTCGTCGTACACTCCATTAACAACGGTTTCATTTCTTTTAGTAACAACCATAATTTTCTCCTTTATTTCGTTGCGCTAAATTTTTTCCGCTATACGCAACTTTGCACATTTTGAACGTGAATTTTTATTAATTTCATCATCCGATGCTATTATTGGATGTGAATTTACAATTTTTACCTCTTTTTTCTTACCACACACACAAATTGGTAAACTCTTATCGCATATGCAGTCGGTTTCTAGTTCCTTAAATGCTCTTTTAACTATTCTATCCTCTAATGAATGGAATGTTAATATCGCTATTCTTCCGTTAGGTTTAAGCGCTCTAACAAGATCTAAAACCGTTTGATACAACCCTTCTAGTTCACCATTAACTTCTATCCTTAAAGCCTGAAAGGTTCTCTTTGAAGGATGCCCGTCTTTTTTGAACTTTTGCGGTATGCTATCTTCTATAATTTTATTAAGTTGACCGATATACTCTATCGGTTGCTTTTTTCTAAATAAAACTACGTTTTTTGCTATCTGGCTAGCAAATCTCTCCTCGCCGTAGTCTTTAAGAATTCTCTTAATTTCTGATTCCGGATATTCGTTTAATATTTTTTTAGCAGTTAATCCGCTATTTCCATCCATCCTCATATCTAGCTTTTCGTTTGGCGATAAATACGAGAACCCCCTGCTTTTATCGTCTAACTGAAAACTTGAAACACCCAGGTCTAATAATATTCCATCAAAACCTTCGGGCGAATACTCACGGCAATATTTAGCAAAATTTTTGAAGTTATCGTTGATTATCGTAAATCTTCCGTTAAACTCTTTTAGCCTTTCACTTGCCTTGTTTATAGCGTACGTATCTAAGTCCGTTGCGAATAACTTGCCGTTCGGTGCGCTTCTTTTAAGAATTTCGTAAGAATGTCCACCCCCGCCAAGCGTTCCGTCAAAGTATATACCAACATTTTTAACGTTTAACCCATCTAAACACTCATTAAGCATTACGGGAACATGAACAAAATTATCCATTTTTAGCGTTTATCTCATCAAGAGCGTCTGCTAGATCTTCAAAGTCGATATCGTTAAACGTGCTGTTCCAAACTTCTTCGCTCCATATTTCAATGCAGTTCGGACCTTCAAACACCAAAACGTTCTTTTGAATCTTTGCGTGTTTTCTTAGGTTCTCTGGCAAAAGAATTCTTCCTTGTTTATCTTCTTCTGCGTCCCAAAAATTATAAAGAATATATCTTGCAGCTTTAAGCCTTGCCGCTCTATAAGGGTTTATGTTTCTCAAAGAATTTTTTACTTTTTCTGCTTGTTCTTTGGTATACACGTAAAGGCAATTATCTACACCAACGGTTATCGCATAGCCTTCACCAAGCATTTCACGAAGCTTAGCAGGAATACGCATTCTGTTTTTAGCGTCTAACTGATGCAAATAATTCTTACCAGCCATGAAATACTTTCCCCCTTGTTCTTTATTACGTGAATATTTTACCACACATATTAACCACTGTCAACCACTTTTTTGAAAAAAATTTACTTTTTTTATATTTTTTTGTAAAAATAATAAAACACTTCTTTGTTGAATTTAGCATTTTCTCCTAAAAATAATATTTGATTTTGTTTGATTTTTTCTAGCGATTTATCGATTTTATAAAATTTAATAATTTGATTTAACGTTATATAATTACCACTCAAAATTCGTGGTGGTTGAAAGTGGTTAATAATTAAATTTTTAATAAAATGATAGTGCGTGCAACCTAAAATAATGCTATCAAAACTTTGATTTTTAAGTTTTTTTATAGAAAAATTATCATCGTGGTTAAAATGCGACTCTAAATCTAGGGATTTAAGATTAAAAATCTTACGTTCTATATCAAACGCCAAATTTTTTAGCCCAATTTTCATTAAATTAGGATAATTTTTAATTTTAGAAACGGTTAACGGCGTGCCTAGCAATAATGTTTTCCTACCAAACATCAATTCGTTCTCTACGCACGGAAAAACACCCATCGTTTTAACGTTAAAACGTTTTTCTATATCACTTCTAACAGATAAGCTAGCCGTGTTGCATGCAAGAACTATAAGGTCTATCTTATAAGGCAATTTTAAGATATTATCTCCGACCAAGCTTTTTAACCTGTATTCGTTTATAGAGCCGTATGGAGCATTAAAATTATCACCATAATACATAATATTTTTATTATTTAATTTCCTATCTAATAAAGCTAAAACGCTTAAACCACCAATTCCGCTATCGTAAACTAAGATATTTTTGAAATTCATATCTTATAAATATGCGAAAAAATAAAAATATAGCGTATTTTAGTAAAAAAAGAAAAAAACCACTTAAAATGTAGTTGCATAAAACAAATTTTTGTGCTAAACTAATAAAGGTAAAAACGAATTAAGGAGTGCACGTAAAGATGCCTAATATTAAATCATCAAAGAAAAGAGTTATAGTAAACAACAAAAAAGCTGAAGAAAACAAAGCTATCCGTTCAGAAGTAAAAACTTCTATCAAAAAAGTAGACGCACTTATCAAAGACAAAAAGTTTGAAGAAGCAAAAGTTGCTCTTTCTAACGCTTATAAAGTTATCGATTCTGCTGCAGCTAAAAACGTTTTACACGCTAACAACGCAGCAAACAAAAAATCAAAACTTGCTACTAGACTAGAAAAAGCAATCAAAAACGCGTAGTTTTTTTAACAACTAAAAAAACGACTTTCATTTGAAAGTCGTTTTTATTTTTTTTAATTTATATTTAGCAATCCATTCCCTTTACTCTTTCTTCTTAAAGAACAGCGGTATTTTTTTAATAACGTAAAAAATAATTAGCGCAGTTGCAATACCTAAAAAGATAAACGATTGCCATTGCGATGGCGAAAGCCCACCAACAAAACCGCCACGAGCGTCAGTACGTAAAAATTCAATAAAGAATCTCCAAACGCCATAAGCGTATAAATAAATCGCCATTATAATGTTACATCTCTTAAAGTATAAAACCGAAAGAACTGCGAACAACGCAAACAAGAATAAAGCCTCGTAAAGTTGTGTTGGAACGTAGTATCCTTTTGGCCCATCATGTGGGTCCATCAGTATACCACCAGTAACGTATGTCGAGCCAAGATATTTACCGTGACAACAACCAGCCATCAAACAACCAACCCTGCCGAAAGCATGCGCAATACAAATACAAATAGGCGCAACCAAAAACACCGTATTAAAATGTTCTACGTGTTGCCCTTTATTCTCTCCCTTAAAATAAAATTTTCCGCCAACAAAATAAAACAACAAGAAAGCGCCTGCGCCACCGATAAGCCCACCCATAACGGTTATACCAGCTTTATAAAAGTTAAATTCGCCCGTTTCTATCCAGTTGTATACCGCTTGAAAGAGTTTAGCAAATAAAAAACCGATTGCAATAGATAAAAGAGCAACAATCAAAACAAAATCTTGCACCTTTTGTGGCATACCTTTCTTTTTAGTATATAAATAAAATATTGATAAACACGCCAAAATACCAACGGCAATACAAATTCCGTACAAATAAACGGCGTTACCAAACAACTTAAATAAAGGATTAGGAACCATAAAACCTCCTTACCCGCTAATTATATATCATAATAATCAAAAAGTCAAATAATATAAAATTTTTTGCTTATTTTGTTTGCAAATACCTATTTATTTGTGTATAATTATTAAGAACTTACGGAGAAGTATCGAAGTGGTCATAACGAGCTGCACTCGAAATGCAGTTGTCCGGTTACGGGCACATGGGTTCGAATCCCATCTTCTCCGCCACGGAAAACCTAAACCAATTTTTTGGTTTGGGTTTTTTGTTTTGTGGAAAGGTGGACGCATTTGAACCCATCGGTGCGCCCGTCACGTGACGGACTTGCTTTGATGAGCAAGGGGTTCGTAGTGCAACGGAGAACTATCCCATCTTCTCCGCCAAGAGCGATTCTATTTGAACCCAAATAGAGTCGCTTTTTCTATCACTATAGTCAAATATATCTTCGTTAAAGGAAACGCAGGCATAATCTTTGATTTTGAAAGACCTAAATATAAGTAAACGGCAGATTACTTAATCTGCCGTTTGTTTTATTTTTTTCTATTTGCAAAAGGTAAAATATCATATTGATTTTTATAACCTAAAAGCATGTTTTTTTCCACACTCTCACAATTTTCACATAAAATTATTTCTACGTAGAGTTCTTTGTATTCTTTTATTTGAAATATTGAACGTCCACCTTTATGATTATTAGCCACGTTAAGTCCAAATTTAATATATTGTTTTATTCTTTTAAACAAATTTTTCCCTTTACCAATATACAATACCGCATTTTCGCCTAATTTATTATATCTTTCTTGTAAATCATTAATAGGATAAGGCTTAATGCTTGTATTTGCAGAAAAAGGTAATAGTGTTATAGGCACTTTTCCCAAATTCAACACTCTATAAACACCCGATTGTTTTGGCATATAAGTATACTCTTTGTTTTTTATATCATTTTCGAGTTTTTCAATCTTATATATCATAATTTATCTCTCCTAGTTTTAATTTTCTATCTTATAGCCCCAAACAACTGGGCAGTCATTATTCCAAAAATAGTCCCATCCCCGTGGTCTACTTTCTACCTCGCAATAGATAGTGAGCGAATCACAACCATAGAATGCGTTTTGTTCTATACTTGTTACGCTATTTGGTATTACTATATTTGTTAATGAACTGCAATTATAGAACGCCTCTTCACCTATACTTATTACGCTATCGCCTATTTTTACACTTGTTAATGAACTACAATCATAGAACGCATGATAACCTATACTTGTTACATTATCGGGAATTACTACTCTTGTTAATGAACTGCAATATTCGAACGCCCTTCCACCTATACTTGTTACGCTATCGCCTATTTCTACACTTGTTAATAAACTACAATCATAGAACGCATAATCACCTATACTTTGTACATTATTAGCTATCGTCACACTTGTTAATGAATCACAAGAAGCGAACGCCTTATAACCTATACTTGTTACAGAAACACCGTCAATTTCTGATGGAATTATTAATTCAGTGTAATTATTTTCTCCATAAGACGTTAAACCCGTAATAGTGTTCCCTGAAAGAGTGAATATGCTTTGCCAAGTTGCCGTTATAGTTAAATTTTCTGCCGGCATTGTAGCGGGGATATTCTTATCCCAAATAAAATCATACCCTGCTCTTTCAATAGGATTTGCAATAGCACCAATTTCCGAATTATAATCTTGCTTAATGACGGTATTTTCTTGCCCATTACCATAAACTATAGTTAAAGTATATTGATTTATTTGCCACTTTGCGTTTGTAGTAAAACTTTCACTTACATTTGTTAGCTTTTTATCAAAACCTGCGAGTGAATAGCCCGTTTTTGTAAATGTAGGAACGGCAACGCTACCACCATATTTTACTGTTTGACTCGCATTGCCAGAAACTAGCGTTCCACCATTTCCATTAAAGGTAACTGAATATTTATCTCTTGTGTAATATACCTTTAAAACGGTTGCGCCGTTTGGGGCGATATTGCCACTATCGGTTGAACTTGATTTATGCGTGAAATGAGCAAAGGTATTTATTTCTGCATTAGCAATAGTATCAGTTGTGCCTGTTTTATTTGCCGTTTCGGTTAAAGTGTAGTTTTCATCTTCTAAATTTTCAAGATAATATTCCACTTTATAAGGCGTGTTTGTATTTGCATTCCAACTTGCAGTTACCGTTGTATCGCTAGTTATAGGTGTGTTAAAATTATAGTTCCACTTATCAAAAGTATAGCCAAGCCTTGTTGGTGCTATAGGCAAGGTTGCAAAACTATCTTCTTCTACAGTTTGGCTTGATACTGCCGTGCCACCATTAGAATTAAACGATACAGCGAACATAGGTTTTCTACGCACAACCACCTCATAAACGTTGGTTGGCTCGTCATCTATCATTTCTATAACGTAAACCTTATTATCACCAACAGTTAAATGTATAGTTTTTGTTGAAACGGGTTGAATTCCATAAATATCAAGTGATACAACAAATTTTGCCGTACCCACAGCAAGCACTTCATCTATAAAAGAAAACGTTTCAGTTGTATTGCTTACTTTACCGTAAACGTCAGTTCCATTAACTGAAAGCGTTTTAAACGCAATGCCACTTTCAAGTTTTGTTCCTATATCCGTAATTGTATGTTTTTCATTACACCCTTCACGTGAACAAGTAGCAGTTTTTGTTCCGTCTTCTTCATAGGTAGCATTATTATCAGGAATATATTCTTTAAAGTCGTGTTCCAATGACGTTCCTATTTTCGCTCTAATATCACTAGTCCCACAACCATTACCACAAATAGCTGTTTCCGTACCGTCAACTTCACACTTAGCGTCATTATTGTAAACATAATTAGTGTAGCTATGTCCTAATTCTTCGCCACACTCAAACCAAGTAGTTCCCTTTTCGCCACAAGCACAAGAGTAATAATATTGTGCTTTACTTTCACATTTTGCCGTAGCCTTTACATATTTATCTTGAACAACTTGTTTAACAAAATTACAAGAGTGTATTAAAAGCGAACCATATTCTTGCTCACACACCGAACATACGGCTTTACTTGTTTCTGTAGCCGTTCCACCTTTATGGTTTTCAATATCTTTTTTCTCCCCGCAAGAACATTCAAACCAATGGTTAGTAGAGTCGTATTTTAACGTAGTAAATTCATGTATATGTGGTGGATTGTCATCATTTCCGTTTTCATTATTTCCTCCACAAGCTGTTAAGCCTAATATAGAACATAATGCCAAAGTTAACGTTAATATTGTCATTAAAAGTTTTCTTTTCATAAAACTTCTCCTTTTTCTAGCAAAAATAAAAAGTGCGTTGCTTACAGCGAAACAACGCACCGTAAAAATGCACGTTTCGCTTGCTGCGACACAACCATAGAACTCTTTCAGAAAAAGATTTATATGTAATGCGAAAACAGTACACTTCCACCAAGAAGTATACTTTTTCTGAAAAAATTCAGTTATGTCGCAATTACATTTTAGCACTTTTCATATAATAACGCAACTGTTTATAAAAAAAGGTTCAAACGCAATCACCACTTGCCCGTCATGGAAAAAGTAAAACGTAAACCCAAACCAGTTTTTTGTTTTGGGTTTTTTAATTTATAATGTAATACCTTTTATTTTTTAGAATACAATAATAAAGGGTGTTAATATGAAAAAGAATTTATTTGTTTGGCAAGTTATCGGCGCAACTTTTACAGCAGTTTTAGGCACTATTTTACACTTTTTATTTGAGTGGACAAACATTAAAATATTTGCAACATTTTCTGCCGTTAACGAATCTACATGGGAACACATGAAACTTGTGTTTATACCATCGCTTATATTTGCAACTATTCAATATTTTATCGCCAAAGACGAATACGATAGTTTTTGGCTAATCAAGTTAATCGGTATATTATTCGGCACGTTGCTTATCCCTATACTTTTTTACACTTTAAGCGGAATTTTCGGTAATCTCTCTGCAATAACTAATATTGCAATTTTTTTCGTTTCGGTGCTTGGTGAATATTTATTAGAATATTTACTATTTAAAAAAGATTTTATAAAAGCAAAACTAAAATGGCTTTCTATTGGAATATTATTATTTATCTTATCCCTTTTCATAATATTCTCATTTTTTCCGCCAAAAATCCCCCTTTATTTAGACCCAGTTACTAGATCATACGGAATAATAAATTAAAAAAAGCACCAAACGGTGCTTTTTTCGCATATATAAATCTTAATTTTATTTTAATTCGCTAATAAATTTTTCTAGTAAACACGCGCATTTTTCAACGGCAAGAAAACAACGCGTATCTGTTCTAACGTGCGTCTTCATTATATCACAACAATTTTTTGAGCCTAGTTCTTGTTCAAATAGCTTAACAAACGTTGCGCATAACGTGCGAAAATCTTGCCTATCTGAAAACATCTTGCCAAGCACTGCAATAGAGCCCGCCAGAGAGCCACAAATATACCCGCAACCTATTCCACCGCCAAATCCAGCAACTAACTTATAATCATTTTCTTTAAGATTAAGCCCATAATAATCGTTTGCGCCAAGCAGAATCGATATTGCGCAGTTCTTTTTTTGATCTAAATAATAACGTTTACTTGATTCCTTTAAGGTCATTTCTAAACAATTCCTATCATAAAAATTATATTATATATTTATATCTTATTTAAGTATAAATATAAAACGCAAAATTGTCAACAAACAATACGCAATTCCTTGACAAAAAGTTATCAAAGTATTAAACTTTTCTAGGAAATTACGCGTGAGGAATTTATATGGAAACGCTTTTTTGTTTATCAATCGCACTATTTGCCGGTCTTATGCTTTCAAGATTTGCTAAATTACTACAACTACCTGCCGTTACTGCCTATCTAGTTGCCGGACTTTTACTAGGGCCGTTTGTTATAGGTAGAATCGGCGTTAAAGGTCTTGGCTTTAATAGCCTAGAACAAATCGAATCCTTATCACTTATATCAGACGTTGCGCTTGGTTTTATTGCTTTTTCTATAGGAAACGAATTTAGACTTAAAGATCTTAAAAAAATTGGCAAACAAGCAACCGTTATAGGTATATTTCAAGCAGTTTTCACAACTCTCGTTGTAGACGTTGCGCTTATATCTTTGCACTTTGCTATCCCTAACATCCTCCCTTTACCAGTCGCAATAGTACTGGGATCAATTGCATCGGCAACAGCACCTGCTGCAACACTTATGGTTGTTAGACAATATAAAGCAAAAGGCCCCGTTACTTCTACCCTACTACCAGTTGTTGCCTTAGACGACGCAGTTGGGTTAGTATTGTTCTCTATATCGTTCGGTATTGCTAAATCTTTTATAAACAACAGTTTAAGTTTTATCTCTATTATTGTTGAACCATTATTAGAAGTAATTGTTTCAGTAGGTCTTGGCGCGCTTATAGGTTATCTATTCACCTTTTTTGAAAGGTTTTTCCACTCACGCTCTAAAAGACTTTCTATGTCGGTTGCCTTTGTGTTCTTAACTATTGCAATAACCATGATAGACAATATCTATATTCTAGGCGTTCACGTAGCATTTTCGCCATTACTTACCTGTATGATGCTTGGCACTATATTCTGCAACGCATGTGATTTTTCAGAAGAACTTATGGATAGACTAGATCGTTGGACCGCGCCTATATTCATTTTATTCTTCGTGCTAAGCGGTGCCGAGTTAGATCTTTCTATACTATCTAATTTATTCGTAGTGCTTATCGGCTTAGTATATATTGTAACTAGATGTTTAGGTAAATATTTCGGTGCAAATTTAAGCGCTAAAATGGTTCATTGTAATCCTAACGTAAAAAAATATTTAGGAATAACTTTATTCCCACAAGCAGGCGTTGCGCTTGGCATGGCAATTAAATGCGCAAACATAGGAAACTCTGAAATCGGCGCTTTAATTGCAAATATAACGCTATTCTCCGTTTTAATTTACGAACTTGTTGGTCCGTTCTTAACAAAAATCTCACTTGCAAAAGCTGGCGAAATCGACCCTGAAGGCAAAACCAGTGCTCGTATGCCAAAAGCATAAAAATCAAATAACAATATCAAAAATAATAAAAACCCTTGCAAAACGCAAGGGTTTTTTCTTATAGTTTTTTACGTTTACTTGTTTACTAAAACTTTTTTAAGTTTAGCAAATCTTGGAAGACCATCTTCTTTCTTTAAGTTTACTTCGCCTTGAATTAGTGGAAGAGCGTATTTAACAAACTCGTCAGAAATACCAGTGCCGTTATTGATAATCCATTCTAGTGGAACGGTTTTTTCGGTGTTAGCAGCAAGTTCTAGTGGCAATAGTTTGTATTCGCAAACGTATTTATCGCCAGGTTTTCTAGCGTAGCAAACCATTTTATCAGTTTCGCCGTTAACTGCAGCTCTAACTGCTTGCTTACCAGCTTCAAAGGTTTCTTCAACGTCGGTTAAACTTGCGCAGTGAGCAGCACATCTTTGCATTAAAGAAAGTTCAACAGCTCTTACCTTAGAACCAGTTTCTGCCTTAACGATATTAGCAAGAGTAGCAGCAACACCACCAAGTTGAGCATGACCAAAACTATCACGCGCACCAGTTTGCCCTAACGCTTCGCACACTAAAACACCGTCAGCATTTTTGATACCTTCAGAAACAACTGCAATACATTTGTTATTGTTTTTAGCCATAACGTCTTTAACGTCTTTAATAAATTTATCAACGTCGAATACTACTTCTGGTAAATAAATAAGATCAGCGCCAAGCCCCTTAGCATTAGCAAGTTTAGCAGCAGCAGTAAGCCAACCAGCGTTTCTTCCCATAACTTCGATAACGCAAATCATAGGCGTATCGTAAACTTTAGCGTCTAGGTTTATTTCCATAATAGAAGTTGCAATGTATTTAGCGGCACTTGCAAAACCTGGGCAGTGATCAGTACCGAACAAGTCGTTGTCGATAGTTTTAGGAACGCCAATAACGTTCATTTCGTAACCTGATTTAGCCATATACTTGCTTATTTTGTTGCAAGTATCCATACTGTCGTTTCCGCCATTGTAGAAGAAATATCTAACGTTGTATTTCTTAAAAACTTCTAATAATCTTTTATAGTCAGTGTCGTCTACAGATGCGTCTTTTAATTTATATCTTACCGAACCCAAAGCAGAAGAAGGAGTGTTTTTAAGCAATAACAATTCTTCTCTGTCTTCTTTAGAAATATCGTAGAATTCTTCGTTTAAAATACCTCTAATCCCGTGAGCCGCACCATAAACAGCCGTAATCATATCTGAATCAAGCCCTTCTAAAAATACACCAGCAGCACTAGCGTTGATAACTGAAGTAGGACCACCAGATTGTGCAAACATTAATGCACCTTTTAAACCTTTCATATGTATATCTCCTATATATAAATAAATTTTTTATAATGCTAAAATTCTAGTTATATCATACAATCTTTTATCGAAAGATTTTTTAATATTAGCAATTTCGCCAAAAGGTACGGTTATAACTTTATTGTCTTTAATACCGATAGCACAACTATCGCAATCATTTTTCAAAAGTTCTACGGCTTTATAGCCAAATCTTGCCGCTAAAACACGGTCTGCCATATTTGGAGAGCCACCCCTTTGAATATATCCAAAGTTAGTAACTTTTACACCAAGTCCACTTTTTTCTTGAATATAACTTGCAATTTGGTCTCTATCACCTGCGCCTTCTGCTAATATTATCATATTAGAAGTTTTTCCGCGCAAATAACTCTTTTTAATTCGAGAAGCAATATCATCTAAATTATATGGAACTTCTGGCACTAAAACGTACTCAGCACCACCGGCAACACCAGCGTATAACGCTATATCGCCACAATGACGCCCCATAACTTCTAATAGGCAAACCCTATCGTGAGAGTGCATGGTATCCCTAAGGTTATTTATCGCCCATAGAACGGTGTTAACAGCCGTGTCAAAACCAATGGTAAAATCAGTATAAGAAAGGTCGTTGTCTATTGTGCCAGGTATTCCTATAACTTTTATACCACAATTTTCACTTAAATCCTTTGCACCCCTAAAAGTACCGTCTCCGCCGATAACAACTAGACCTTGTATGCCATAAGCAGATAAAGCCTCAGCCGCAAGTTTTTGAACTTCTACGTCTTTAAATTCAGGACAACGCGCCGTTTTTAGAAAGGTGCCACCCTTATGAATCATATCAGAAACCGACCTAGTACCAAGCCTAGTAATTTCACCTTTAATTAAACCAGCATAGCCCCTTTCCACACCATAAATATCCATGTGATTATTAAGAGCAGAACGAACAACCGCACGAATAACGGCGTTCATACCAGGTGCATCGCCACCACTAGTTAAAACTGCAATTCTTTCCATAATTAACTAACCTTTTTTAGAATTTTATTTCGACAATATTTTATCATATTTCGTAGTATTTTTCAATCAATTAAATATCCTTAATTTACTTTTTTTTGAAAAATATTAGATTTTCTATGGGCACGTATTCAGTAAGTTCCGTAATCAATCCTTCACAGTGCCTAATGCTTACGTGCGAGTTAAATTTTTTGCCGTCTATCGCAACGATAACAGGTATATCGCCAACGTAATTATCGCACACGTCTAGTATCGCATCCACCATGTCGTTTTTGTCGTTTGGTATAATAATTCCTAAATATTCTTTACCGCTATCCGCCTTGGTTTCTTCTTCAATATTAAGTGGCAGAACGTCATCTGCGATAATTTGTGCAACGTTATCCTTCGTTTGAAGTTTACCCGAAACACTAACTATTTGTTCGTCTATTAAATACGCCCTGCATTTATCGAATACTTTAGGGAAAATTATAACTTCGATTTGCCCGTAAACGTCTTCTACTTTAATAAACGCCATAGTAGAGCCCGCTTTTGTAGATAAACGTTTATATTCACAGATGATACCACCCATTATAACGTGGTCGCCATCAGAAAATTCGGTATATTTCTTATTTCCTTCTTCATCTTCGTCAAAGTAATTGAGTAGACTTGTATTAAACGAAAAATTTTCAAACTTTTTAGCGTAATCTGCTAGCGGATGCCCTGATAAATATATACCCAAAACAGATTTTTCAAACGATAATTTTTCTTTAGAAGTAAATTCAGGTATATCAGGTATTTCAAGTTTAAGCCCAGTATCTTCTTCAAGCACCGTGCCAAAGAAACTAATTTGAACGTCGCTCTTCTTTTTATTTGCTTGCGAAATCCTTTCCATATAGCCTGCGTAAACGTTCATTAACGCACTACGTTTAACGCCAAAACTATCGAACGCACCTGCTAAAATTAAACTTTCTACAAGGCGCTTATTTATCCCAAGCGAAACACACCTATTAACGAAATCTTCAAACGATTTAAATAGTCCGTTTTTATTTCTTTCCTCGCAAATTGCGTCAACTATTCCTACACCAACGTTTTTAAGCCCACCAAGTCCAAAACGAATCGCACCGTTTTCGCACTTAAAATAAGCCACACTTTTATTTATGTCTGGTGGAGCAACGGTAAAGTTTTTACTCTTTAAGAAGTTTAGATATTTAGTAGTTTCTTCGATTTTATCTACCCTATTGTTCAATACTGACGTAAAGAACTCTACTGGGTAATAGTATTTAAGATACGCAGTTTGATATGCCAAAACCGCATACGCTGCAGCGTGCGACTTGTTAAACGCATATTTAGCAAAACCTGCCATTTCATCGAATACTTTTTCAGCAATTTCAACGGGAACGCCGTTTTTAACCGCGCCAGGAATAGGGTCTCCTTTTTCACTAACGCCACCTTCGATAAATATTTTCTTTTGCCTTGCCATTTCTTCTACGTTCTTTTTACCCATCGCTCTACGCACGATATCCGATTGACCAAGAGAAAATCCCCCAACCTTTTGGCAAATTTGCATTACTTGTTCTTGGTAAATCAAAACGCCGTAGGTAGCCTTCAATATTGGTTCTAATAGTTCGTGATCGTATTTAATCGTTTCTGGATTGTGTTTATATCTAACGTACTTTGGTATAGAATCCATAGGTCCTGGTCTATACATAGAAATCCCCGCGATAATATCTTCAAACGTAGAAGGTTTTAAGTCTTTCATAAAGCGTTTCATACCCGGACTTTCTAGTTGGAATACCGCGTCAGTTTCGCCACTACCTATAAGCCCGTAAACGTTGGGATCTTCATAGCCAAGTTCGTGGAAGTCTAACGAAACGCCAAAATCTTCTTTAACGTATTGCAAAGCCTTTGATATATCGGTAAGCGTTCTAAGCCCTAAAAAGTCCATTTTAAGCATACCGAGTTGCTCAACTTCCTTCATGTCGAATTGAGTGGTAATATCGTCTTCGCTACGTTGCAAAGGAACGTTGTCCGCAATAGGTTTAGCACATATAACTACCCCCGCGGCATGCATACCGGTTTGACGTGGCATATCTTCTATTCTTATAGCCATATCAATAACCTTACGCACAGTTTCGTCAGTTTCATACATCTCTTTAAGTTCTTTTACGGTAACGTCTTCGCCGTCTTTATTCTTCTTAAAGCCAAAACTTTCACTAATACTACTCTTGCCGTCCATTAGTTTAGTAACCTTATCAGTTTCCGAATAAGGAACTCTAAACACCCTACCAACGTCTTTGATAGCAGCACGGCCGGCAAGCGTTCCAAACGTAACGATTTGCGCAACCCTATCAAAGCCGTATTTGTTCCTAACGTATTCAACTACTTCTCCACGTCTATCGTCTTGAAAGTCTATATCAAAGTCGGGCATACTTACCCTTTCTTTATTTAAAAATCTTTCAAATACTAGGTCGTATTTTAACGGGTCTACGTCGGTAATACCCACAGAATACGCTATGATGCTAGAAACACCACTGCCACGCCCCGCACCAACGGAAATACCTATACTCCTTGCATGGTTTATAAAGTCCCAAACTATTAAGTAATATTCTATATATCCCATCGAACGTATAGTTTCTAATTCGTAGTCGAAACGTTCTTGAATTTCTTTTGTAATTACTTTATAACGCTTCTTTAATCCGTCTTCTGCTAAGCCTTTCAAATATTCGTATGGCGATTGCCCGTTATCTGGTATATAACCTGGTATTAAGGAATTATCCCTAATAGGTTCACACTTTTTATTAAGATCAAAAATAGGTTCTTCGCTACATTTTTCCGCTATAACTAACGTGTTAGATATTGCCTTTGGCAAGTATGAAAATAGTTCTGCCATCTCTTCGGGAGATTTTAGGTAAGCTTCGCTACCTTCCATCTTAAACCTAGTAGGATCATCTATCGTTGATTTAGTGCTAATGCACGCAATAACGTCTTGAACTTCGCTGTCTTCTCTCTCAATATAATGCACGTCGTTCGTGGCAACCATTTCAACACCAATTTCATCTGCAAGTGAAATTAAAAGCGGATTGATGCGTTTTTGGTCTTCTAAACCGTGGTCTTGAATTTCTATGTAGAAATCTTCGCCAAACATTTCTTTAAGCATTAAAGCGGATTCTTTTGCGCCGTCATAATCGTATCTAACCAACCTTTTAGCAACTCTACCTTGAAGACACGCAGAAAGGCACACTAATCCCTCAGTATGTTCTTTAAGTGTTTTATAATCTATTCTTGGCTTATAATAAAAACCATCAACGTAGGCAATAGAAACTAATTTTATTAAATTTTTATAACCTTTTTTGTTTTTGCAAAGTAAAATTAAATGGTCGTATTCTCTTTCTTGTTTAGAAGTATAATCGTCGGTAACGTACATCTCGCACCCGATAATCGGCGTAAGTTTGGCTTCTTCTTCCGTTTGCCCTGCCTCTAATGCTTTAAGATACGCTTTTTTTGCACACTCCGCAAAGTATAACGACCCGAACATATTACCATGGTCGGTTATCGCCAAAGCGTGCATACCTTTTTTACGGCAAGCCTTAAAAACGTCGTCTATTCTAGTTGCGCCGTCTAATAAACTATATTCTGTGTGAACGTGTAAATGTACGAAATCTGCCATTTTTTCACCTAAATACTTTTGTATATTTCCATAATTTTTCTTAATCTGTGATTAAGACAACTTTTAGTAATGCCAAGTTTGTCTGCAAGTTCGGTAAGCGTATCTTCTTGATATTTAACCCTATATTCGGCAACTATTCTTAAATCTTCTTTAAGATAATTCGCGCCTTTTAATTCAATAATTTTATTTATTGCGTTTATTTGTGTTAAAGACGCCTCAACCTGCTTAGAAACGTTCCCGATATCACAGTTCTTTTTACGATTGATATTGTTTATCATCTCTCTACTTATCATAACGTCCGAAATTTTTAGTACGGATACCGGCGCAGGCAAAAAAGCTATAAAATCTTTGATCTCGTCTGCGCTTTTTATATACAAGATATAACCGCCCTTCTTTTTCGCGTCTTTTGCGTATATTGATAAACTATTTAAGTACGTATTTACCTGAGTTGCCACTTCGGCTGAAGAAAAAATTAATTCTAAATGATAGCCTGTGTTTTTAGAAGTTTCAGTAGGAACACTGCATCTTCCAGACGTTACGAAAAGCCCCCTCATAAAAGCATGCATGCAACAATCTTTATGCTTAAATTTTGCAAATAAATCATAGCATATTTCCCAGCCGTCTTGATTTAAGGTAATGATACCAAGTTCACTTAATATATCATCCACCCTATCGCCAAAAAGTGTAAACTCGTACGTTTCTTTTTTGCTAAAATTGTTAGGAGAAACACTTACTTCTCTAAGTTCGTAAGAAAACGCCGAACTAAAATAATTAGAAACCACCATTGCCGTTTGTTCGCCGTTAACACGAAAAATTAACCCAATCCTATCGTCTTTAGTGAATATGATTCCAGTACCGCGAAGAATACCGGCTAAAAACGCCTTTTGGCAATGATAATCTTTGATATTCTTTGACAAAATTTCATTTTTTATCACTTCTCCAAAATTCATCGCCCAGCCTCACTTTTGAATTTTGCAAATCTAAATTCAGGAATTTTGTTTGCGTTTGCTATTCTTTCCGCAGGAATTTGTAGTCTATCAACAATACTTAATGAAAGCGCAAATTCGCCAACTCTATCAGGAGAATGCGCGTCGGAATCTATAATGAACATCGCGCTAGTTTTTGCCAAAATGTCATTTATTTCGTCATCAGTTAGATGGCTTTTTTTAGAATTTATTTCAATAAAAGTGCCGTAATCGCTAGCGCATTTAGCAACTTCTAGCGCGTTAGAAAAACAGCAAAAATTTATATGAGAAATAATATCAATAGGGTTATTTTTTATAACGTTAATATACGTTTTTGTGGTAGTATTTATCAGCCTGTTGCTAACGTGTTTTTTTGCAACATAAGTGCGATACAAACTTGGTATCGCAAAATTAAACACTGAGCCAAGCCTATACGCAACGAATTTATGAACACCTGCAATAAACAAATCAAAATCATCATAATATTTAGGTTTTAAATCCACCGAACCATCTGTGCCGATTATATTTGATTCAACGCCCAACAATACGTTAATACCCGTCGTTTCCTTGGCATTTTTTACTCTTTCTTTAAGTGGGGAAATCTTATTTACCGAAAGCCCAAAAGCAGGGTGATTAAATCCGTGGTCGGTAATACCAACGGCTTTAAGCCCCTTGTCCTTCGCGCTTATAGCATTGTCTATCACGTCCCCCGAACCGTGTGAAAATACGGTATGGGTGTGATAATCTGCAGTTATAATCATTAAAACTCCCCAAGATACTCAACTTCTTCAAAAAGTGTAACGTTAAACTTTCTCTTTACTTTTTTCTTAACGTCTTGTATCAAATAATAAATATCATTCGCCGTGCATCCGTCTTTTGCGTTTATAAAATTTGCGTGAATATTAGAAACACAAGCATTACCTACAGAATAGCCTTTCAGCCCGCATTTTTCAATCAGCAATCCCGCAGGCGCAAAGCCTGTATTCTTAAAAACGGAACCACAACTCCTACAAGTTGGTTGATTGTTTTTTCTAAATTCAATAACGTTTTTAATGTTTTCGCTTATCGATTTTTGATCTTTATAATCTAGATCAAACGTCGCGGTTAAAAGCGCGTATTTTCCCGTTGAGAATTTGCTTTTTCTATAAGAAAAACAGCAATCTTTTTTATAAAAACGCGTTATTTTGCCATTATAAATCGTTAAAACGCTTATAAGCCTATCTGAAACGTTAAACCCAAACGCACTAGCGTTCATTACTAACGCCCCACCGATAGTTGCCGGTATACCATATAAATTTTCTAGCCCTGAAAGACCACTTCTTTCGCATAATTTTATAAGCGTGTTAATATTAGTTCCACAAGCGCACGTTACACAATTATTATTAAGGCGTATAAAGTTTAATTCTTTTGTCGAAATTATAGCGCCCTCGTAGCCTTTATCAGAAACTAAGATATTAGAACCGTTACCTAAAATCTTATACTTAACACTATAAGTGTTAAAAATTTCGATAGCATGTTGTAGTTCTCTAAGTGTTTTTGGTATAACGTATAAAAAGGCTTTTCCCCCAACCTTAAATGTTGTATGCTTTTTTATCGGATGGTTCTTGATATATTTTATCGAAAGTTTATCTAAAAGACTTAAATAAACCATATATCTCCTTATAATATTTTACATTATTTTAGTTAATTTTTCAAGGCTTAACGATAAGATTTTTTATTTTTATATATTCAGCGTCTTTAATATTTTTTATCGATAAAAGTTTATCCTTTGTTATACTAATATTATCCGCGCCCATAAAAACGGACGTAGTGCTAAAATCATACAATTTTTGCATATTATCAAGAATTTCGTTCAAATAATCAAGCTCAACAACGTCGGAAAACATTTTAATTGTTGATAACTTTTTTTGCTTTTTTTCGCTTAGTAGTAAATCGATAAATTCGTTAATCGCCGTTATCTTACTTTCTTCTTTGCTAGTAATGCTAATATACTGGTATAAATCGTTAAATTTTTCTATCGGTTTGTAATAAAATATTCCGTCGTTGTTTTCTAACCTTACAACGTCTCTTTGAGTGCCCAAGAGCACTGCATCTTCGGCTAAAAATCTCTGAAACGCTATTTTGGGTGAATACACGTCATACTTTTGCGCGCTATATCCATCTTCTAAAAACGCAAATATAGGCATTGTGTATTCACTATTAGAAACTATAACTTTATTAAAGTTTTTATTAGAAAAAACGTCCTTTTTAGAAATAAGAACGTATCCCCCTCTACACCACGGCAGTGCATAAGTTTTATTTCCCACTAAACCACCCGGTGCATAATAATCAGTTTTTAATTCTTGTTGTTGATTAACGTTAACCCCGTGCGAGAACGATATAAAATCCGGCAAAATCCCTTGCGACAACCTTAAATTTGCCTCCGCCTCAGTATAAGAATTTATCGTAATTAAATAATCATTGTTTAATTTTTCAAAACCCTTAGATACATCAAGCAAGAAATTTCTTCTAGACCCTATTCCGCCCTCAAATCCGTCGATTTGCCAACCAATTATTATCGACCTTTGTTGATTTAACGTTTCTTTTCTTTTTTCGCCTATTTTCTCGTTTGCGAAAAGAAAAGAAAAAGTAACGCAAAACACTATAAAAATCCCTAATATTATCCTAATGATTTTCATAGTTAAAATATATTCAAAAAAGCATTAAAAAAAGACTTTTTTTCAAAAGTCTTTTTTAACGTATTATAATTTTTTTACGTTTGGTCCAAGAATTGCAACTGCTTTTTTATCAGTAACGAAAACTTCTTTGATAATTCGGTTAACGTCTTCTAACGTAACGGCATCTATATCTCTTAAACGCTTATTAAAGTTTAGTTTTTTATCAAAATAGGTTAAATATCTACCCATAGCAAACATCTGCGACGACGTGCTTTCTTGCGACATGATAAGCGAACTTTTAACCTGTTCTTTACCCCTTAAAAACTCGTCTTTCGTGATACCGTTTTCTCTAAATTCGTTGATTAGTTTAATAATTTCATCAAACGCTTGTGAGTATGATTTTGGATTAACTGCTGAATATATTTCAAGTGTGCCAGTATCTTTATATTGCGACATGTAAGAATAAACCGAATAACATAGTCCCAATTCTTCTCTAATCCTTTGGAAAAGCCTACTGCTCATTCCACCACCAAAAATAGTGTTAGCAATATTAAGCGCGTAAGCCCTTTTATCAGTGGCCTTAAACGATTTTAAGCATATACCTATGTGCGTTTGCTCAATATCCTTTTTTTGAATTAAAAATTTAGGTTTTTTTCGTTTGTATTTATACGCTTCTGCCTTACATTTATTATTAAATGCGTTTAGGAAATATTTTTCTATCAAAGTAAACGCATCGTCGTATTTAACGTTTCCTGCTATTGAAACAACAACGTTATCCGCAGTATAATACTTAGAAATATAATCTAAAATATCATTTTTAGTGAATTTTTGAATATTTGAAATCGGGCCTAGTATAGTCATACCATATCCATCGTCGCCAAAATATCCTTTTGCAAGTAAATCGTAGCAAGTGTCTTCCGGCGAGTCTTTGCTCATGTTAATCTCTTCTATAACAACGCCCTTTTCTCTTTCAATTTCTTTATCTTCATAGGTAGAATTAAAGAAAATATCCGACAAAATCTCAATAGACTCTTCTAAATGCGAAGGCATAGTTTTTACGTAGAAACAGGTGTTTTCTTTAGACGTATACGCATTTATTTGCGAGCCAATTTTATCGATATCGTTAGAAATATCAAAAGCAGACCTTTTTTTAGTTCCCTTAAAGGTCATATGTTCTATAAAGTGCGAGATTCCGTTATTTTCTTTCGTTTCGTTAACACTACCAGTATTAACCATTATCCCTATACTAACCGAAAACAGCCCTGGGGTGCGTTTTACTACCGCCCTTAAACCATTATCGTATCTTTTTATTACGCTCATTTATTCCTCTCTTATATTATGTGTAAAATCTTGTATTTAATCAGCAATATTTTGGCTTACAGTAACTAAATTATAGTTAAGTTTTTTATAAAATTCTATAATAGACGGCAAAACGCTTAACGTATGCGTTTTAGGATGCATCAAAATCAAATCTCCGTTTCTAACCTGATTAGTCGCTCGATAAAAAATCTTATTTTCATCTTTATCACGCCAGTCTATCGTATCCTTAGACCACATTATAACCTTGCAACCTAGGTCGTAGCACGCTTTTAGCGTTTCGTTCGAAAAACTACCCGAAGGCGGAGCAAAAAGCGTAGGTTTAACGCCTATAGCGCCTAAAATAAATTGGTTGCAACTCTCGATTTCTTCTACGTTTTTATCATAGTTTAAGTTTTTATGATCTTTATGGTAATATCCGTGGTTTGCTAGTTCGTTTCCACTTTCCTTGATTTTAACTAGGGTGGTAACGTTGTCGTCAGCAAAGCAACCACCTATAAAAAAAGTGGCTTTAACGTCATAAGTTTCTAATACTTTTAATATCTTTTCAACCACTTCAGCGTTTTCATAAACGTTAAACATCAAAGAAACGTTCCTGTTTTTTTCGTTACCACGATATATTGCACTGATTTCTTCTCCACCATATATAGGTTTAGAATTCGGTGGCAAAAACATTACGGCAAACACCGACAATAAAACGCTTACAAGTATGAAATTAGTTAATAATAATATTTTTTTATTGCTTTTCATAATACACCCAAAAGTATCTTATGAAAAAACAACACTCTTTTATAACTAAGCAATTAAATTTAACAGCCTATAAATTATAATATATTCCTAATACAATTTCAATACTAAAAAGCAAAAAATCGCTACTAAATAGTAGCGATTTTTATTTTTAATTTAGTTAGTCTTCAATAATTTCAAGAAGTTTAAGGTCAATTCCTTTTTCGCTAATCTTTATTATTTCAACTTTAACTTTTTGACCGATTGCTAAAACGTCGTCAACTTTTTCGATTCTCTTGCCGAAGAAATCTCCAACTTTTTTAATGTAGATCAAACCGTCTTTTCCAGGTGCAAGTTCGCAGAACGCGCCAAGTGATGGTAAAATTCTAACGATTTCAGCAATAAACATATCGCCAACTTCTGGGTCTTTTGCAATAGAAAGAATAATTGCTTTTGCTCTTTCAGCAGCGCTAGCATCACCAACGCATGCAATATTAACTCTTCCATCGTCTTCAATGTCGATTTTAACACCGGTTTCTTCGATGATTTTATTTATAACCTTGCCTTGTTTACCAACAACGTCGCCAATTTTTTCAGGGTTAATGTTAAAGCTGATAATTTTAGGAGCATATTTAGAAAGTTCTGCCCTAGGAGCATTGATAACTTCTAACATCTTATCTAAAATGTGTTTTCTGCCAACGTTTGCTTGTGCAATTGCAGCTCTTAAAATTGCCTCGTCGATACCTTTAATTTTGATATCCATTTGAATAGCAGTGATACCCTTTTCAGTGCCGGCAACCTTAAAGTCCATATCGCCTAAGAAATCTTCTAGACCTTGAATATCGGTAAGAATCGATACTTTACCAGATTCAGTATCTTTGATAAGACCCATTGCGATACCAGCAACTGGGGCTTTAATAGGCACGCCAGCATCCATTAATGCTAACGTAGAGCCACAAACTGAACCTTGAGAAGTAGAGCCGTTAGAAGATAATACTTCTGACACGATCCTAATTGCGTATGGGAATTCTTCTGGTGAAGGAATAACAGGTTCTAACGCTCTTTCTGCAAGAGCACCATGGCCAATTTCACGTCTTCCTGGGCTTCTTAAAGGTTTAGCTTCGCCAGAAGCATAACCTGGCATGTTATATTGATGCATATAACGTTTAGTAGTTTCGCCGTCTAAACCTTCAAGTTTTTGCGCTTCGTTAAGCATACCTAAGGTACAAGTAGACATAACTTGAGTTTGACCTCTCGTAAATACGCCCGAACCGTGAACTCTAGGTAGAACGCCTGCTTCACACCAAATAGGTCTAACTTCGGTTAGTTTTCTTCCGTCAGGACGAATACCTAGGTTGGTGATTTTAGCCCTTACTTTTTCTTTCGTTAAGTAATATAAAGAGTCTTTAATTTCTCTTTCTTTGTCTGGATATATAGTAGCAAAATGTTCAAGAGTTGCTTTTTCAACAGCGTCTTGTCCGTTTTGTCTTTCCGTTCTATCAAAAGTGTCTAATGCTTTATCTAGCATATCACTTGCAAATTCTCTAACGGCTTTATCGATTTCTTCTGGAATCTTGTAAAGTTCGATTTCACGTTTTGGTTTGCCGATTTCTGCAACGATTTTTTCTTGGAAATCGCATAATTTTTTGATTTCTTCGTGGCCGAATAGAATTGCGCCAACCATTTCGTCGTCAGTAATTTCGTTTGCGCCTGCTTCAACCATCATAATAGCATCTTTCGTGCCAGCAAGATTAAGCGTTAAAGCACTTTTTGCTCTTTGCGCTTCGTCTGGGTTGATAACGTATTCTCCATCGATCATACCAACAACTACGCTACCAGTAGGTCCAGCAAAAGGTATATCAGAAATACTGATTGCGATAGAACTACCAATCATTGCAAGAACTTCTGGTTGAACGTCTGGTTCAACAGAAAGAGCGGTTGCGATAACGATAACGTCGTTAAATAAGCCTTTTGGGAATAAAGGACGAATAGGTCTGTCGATAAGTCTGCTAGTTAAAATTGCCTTATCTGACGCTCTGCCCTCTCTTTTCTTGAATCCACCGGGAATTGCGCCGATAGAATACATTTTTTCTTCGAAGTCAACGCCTAATGGAAAATAGTCCATACCATCACGTGGTTTATCAGCCATCGTAACGTTAACCATAACTGCGGTTTCACCACATCTAACAACGCAAGAGCCGTTAGTTTGGCCAGCATATTTGCCAGTTTCAACGATAAGTTCTCTTCCGCCCAAAGTGGTTCTAAATTCTTTGTACGTGTTTACCATTTTTTTCTCCTCTTCTAAACTCTAATATTTTTGAAACGCAATCGTACCTGATTACGCACTAATTTACAATTATAAAAAAACAAAAATCGGGCGACAAGACCGTCGCCCTAAATTTTTACTTTCTTAAGCCTAATTCGGCAATAATTTTTCTGTATCTTTCGATATCAACTTGCATCAAATATTTTAAAAGACCACGTCTTTCACCAACCATCTTCATAAGACCACGACGTGAATGATTATCGTTTTTGTTAAGTAAAAGGTGTTCGTTTAAATGATTGATTCTTTCAGTTAAAAGAGCAATTTGCACTTCTGCTGAACCAGTGTCACCTTCGTGACGAGCGTATTTGGTTATAATTTCTGTTTTCTTTGATTTTTCCATTTTATTTATCCTCCTCTAATGGAACATTCACTATTGACAGCGCCTTGGGTGGAGAATCCCAAAACCATGCCAAAGTATTACGAATATCATTATAGCAAACAATTACAACTTTGTAAACTAATTTTTGCCATTAAACTAATTTTTTAGCATTTAACCTAATAAATTTTATCAAAATGTGGCTAAGTTACTTAAAAAGCAACTCTTTTCCCTCAAAAATTTTATCCCTCTTTGATAAATACGTTAACACGTCTTTTGGAGAAGCGTACCTTTCAACCAAATTTTTAGCGTTTGTAACGCGCTTGCTTATAGCGTTTGCCCCACACGCTACGGTGCTAGAAATTTCTTCCATTGTGTCAACGTTATACACACACTCTTTCCCTTTAACAGCGTAACCTACGTTTTCTAAATTTCCAGCCATGTATTTTTGCCTATATAGGTAATAAGGATTATAGCCGTTATTAATTAGCGAATTTCTTGCGTAATCCACCATTAACTCAACTTGTCCTTTATCTAAAAATTTGCGTTCTACCGCCAAATTAGAACCCCTTTTAACGCATAACGTATGAACGGTTATATTATCAGGTTTTAACGAAAGAGCGGTATTTATAGAATTTTTAAAAGTAGTAAAATCTTCGCCGTCTAGCCCCGCAATAAAATCCATATTGATATTAAATCTTCCTTTTGCAAGGTTAAATTTATCAATAACGTCGCTTGCAGTATGATTTCTATTTAATTTTACAAGCGTTTCATCACAGAATGTTTGTGGGTTTATGCAAATCCTGTTAACACCGTAATCGCTTAAAATATCTAAATTTTCCTTTGTTATGCAATCTGGTCTACCCGCTTCTACCGTAAATTCAACGCCAGTGTTTATTGAACTAATGGCTTTAAGTATTTTCTCTAAATTTTTGTTAGATAAAGAAACGGGCGTGCCACCACCAACGTAAATACTGCGAAGTTTTTTAACGAACTTTTTGCTAAATTCAATCTCCTTAATAAGACTTTCAACGTACTCATCCACGTAACGCTCTGCAGACTTAACGTCTGAACATATAAACGAACAATACTTGCACCTAGACGGACAAAACGGAATAAAAACGAAAAAATCCGTGTTTTGATCGTTCTTTTCGTAGATATGTTTTTGTGAATCTAAAATCATTTTAACGAGTTCGGTTTTTTCCTCACTCACCTTCATAACGTCGATAAAAAAGGATGAAAATTCACCCTCTTTCTCTAAGGTGTCGTAAGCAAGTTTCGTTGGTCTAATACCGGTTAAAGCCCCCCAAGGCAAGCTCAAACCTGTCTTTCTTTCTAATGCCTTATAAAGCGACAACTTTGCGTAGCGTTTTGTAAGTTTTTTTTCTTCTAATTCGCTACTAAGTTCACCTACAAAATTGCCGTAAGCGTAAGTTTGCCCGTCAATAGTTAACGTGTTAACGAACTTACCTTCGCTTTTTTTAAAGCGATGTTTTATATTAAACTCTTGTCCGCAATAAAACAAATTTACAACTTCTTGTAAATCGTTTAAAAACGCAGGTGTATTACTGTCTATCATATTCTTTAATTAAATTATACTTTCTTTCTCTATCTAGCGTAGTAAATTCGTTGTGCCCTGGGTAAACTTCGTAATTCCCTTCTAGGTTAAACAACCTGCCAACAGAACTTATCATCTCGTATATAGAGCCAGTTGGAAAATCCGTTCTGCCAATCGTATCATAAAAGAGAGTATCGCCGGTAAACAATTTGTTTTCGACCTTAAAAGTAACTGAGCCGTCTGTATGCCCAGGCGTGTGGATAACCTCAATTTTTATCCCATCAAAACACAAAACGTCGCCGTCGGAAAAAGTAACGTCTGCGTAGCAAGGTTCAATTTTTCTACCAAAATTTTTACCTAAATTTAGGTCGTTTAATAATTTTGGCGCATCTAAAACGCTGGCGTAAATCTTTGCACCGTCATTTTGAAGTGCTTTAACGTTTCCCGCATGGTCAAAATGTGCGTGTGTTAGCAAAACTGCTTTTATGTTTACACCTAGTTTTTCTTTAGTAGAAATAATGGTTTTGTAATTTTCACCACTATCGATAATTATAGCGTTATTAGTGTTTTCGTCTATTAAAAAATAAGTATTTACACGGAGCAAACCCGTTCTTACGTGATATAATTTCATCTATTAGAAGTCCTAAATACGTCTATAATCTTAGAATTTTGTTTGATTTTAGAAATAAGATTTTCAAGTTCGCCTTTTCCGTTTAACCTAATGCTAAACTCAACTATAACTTGATGTGTTTTTGCGTCAATTCTTCCGTTCGTTGAAACGATTTGCAATTTAAGTAGCGCAACGGCGCCCGCAACCGTAGTAAGAATTTCAGTTTGGTCTTCGCCAACGACTCTAATACCTGCATTGTAAACGTCGAAAGGTTTATCTGCCCAAGACGTTTCTATAAGCCTATCATGCTCTGCATTTTTTAGGTTTGGGCAATCGGTTCTATGCACAGTTACACCATGCCCGCGAGAAATATAGCCAACGATTTCGTCACCAGGAACTGGATTGCAACATCCGGCAAAACGAACTAAAATTCCGTTCATACCTTTAACGATTACGCCGTTAGATTTTTTAGAAGAATTATTGTAATATCTAACGATTTCTTCTTTCGGTTTAATCTTTCTAAAATAATCTATAAGTTTTACTATTACTTGGCTAGTAGAAACCGCGCCATAACCCACGGAAGCATACATTTCGTCTTCACTGTTAAACGACATTTTACTAGAAAGCACGTTAAAAGCCTCTTCCGTTAAAAGTTCGCTTAAAGAATAACCCCTTCTTTTAGCCTCGTCTTCTAGCATGGTTTTGCCAGTTTTTATATTCTCTTCCTTCATTTCGCGCTTAAAGAATTGCTTTATCTTAACGCGCGCAGAAGAACTTTTAACGATTTTTAGCCAATCCCAAGACGGACCTTTTGAATTTTGAGACGTAATAATTTCTACGATATCGCCAACGTGAAGTTTAGTATTAAGCGGAACCATTTTAGAATTTACTTTTGCCCCGACGCATTTGTTGCCGATTGCAGAGTGAATATTGTATGCAAAATCTAGTGGCGTAGCGTCTTTAGCAAGACTAATAACGTCGCCTTTAGGTGTAAAAACTAAAACTTCGGAACTATATAAATCGCCTTTTAAGGAGTTTAAGAATTCGGTACTATCTTTAAGTCCGCCTTGCCACTCCATAACTTCTCTTATCCACGTTAAACGCGTATCAAAATCGTCTGCTTCAGACTTCTTTTCTTTATATTTCCAGTGCGCAGCAATACCGTATTCGGCTGCGTGGTTCATTTCGTAAGTTCTAATTTGAATTTCAAAAACTTTACCAAAGTTTGTAACGACGGTTGTGTGTAAAGAGCGATACATGTTTGGTTTAGGCGTTGCAATGTAGTCTTTAATCCTTCCAGGAACAGGCTTCCATCTATTGTGAATTTTACCAAAAATTTCGTAACATTCGTCAACGGTATTAACGATAACTCTAATGGCGATAAAATCATATATTTGGTCAAACGATTTTCCCTTTTCGGTCATTTTACGATAAATGCTATAAAGGTGCTTTCTTCTACCAAAAACTTCGCCCACTATCTTAGAATCTGCCATCATTCCCTTAATTTTAGAAATAATTTGAGCATCAAGCCCTTCTTCTTCGCGAAGCCTTGCGTCTATTCTAGTCGTTAAAAACTCGTATTCTTCTGGCTTTAAATACTTTAAGCAAAGGTCTTCTAATTCGCATTTAATTTGCGAAATACCCAACCTATGCGCTATAGGCGCGTATATATCAAGCGTTTCTTTTGCCATGCGAAGCCTACGTTCAAGCGATAAAAAGTTAAGCGAACGCATATTATGAAGTCTGTCGGCAAGTTTAATAATTATAACCCTTATATCCTTAGCCATCGCAACGAAAAGCTTTCTAAAGTTTTCGGCTTGTTCTTCTTCTTTAGAGTGAAATTCAATTTTTTCGAGCTTGGTAACGCCTTTAACAAGTTCTAAAACTTCTTCGCCAAACTCTTTTTTAACGTCCCCTTCAGAAACGGGCGTATCCTC
This sequence comes from Christensenellaceae bacterium, assembly GCA_045613505.1. Taxonomy (GTDB): domain Bacteria; phylum Bacillota; class Clostridia; order Christensenellales; family Borkfalkiaceae; genus UBA1259. The sequence goes on along the minus strand of JAZLBC010000016.1, from coordinate 101,709 downwards.
TAAAACGTCGTGCAAAAAGGCGGCTGCAACAGTTGCACTGTCAAGCCCTAAATCAATCAAGATTTTTGCAACGAAACAAGGATGAATAAAATAATCTTCACCAGAAGCGCGCTTTTGATTTTCGTGCGCTTTTTTAGCATAATCATACGCCTTAATTAGTAGATCTAAATTTTCACCCGTATACGTTTTTTGTATTAAATCTAAAACTTCAAACATAAGTTTATCCCTTTATATTAGATATTTTACAATACAAAGAAGAGTTTGTCAACGCGTTTTTAGGCGCATCTAGTTTAATGAATTTACCATTAGAAATGGTAAAAAAGCCAAGTTCGTTAAATACTGCAAAGGCAAAAATCATTTGCTCTAAGTCATCTATATTATTATCAATCAAAAACGAAACGATATCGTTGATTTCAACACCGTTAAAAGAAGATAATACTGCAAAACATCTAGCCATATCTTCCCTTAAAACACTAATCTTGCTTATCATTGAGCCGTCAGTTATATCAACGCAAAATACTTTTGCTGTAGTGTGTAAAAAACACATCGGCTTATCTAAATACACAACGGTTTTATAGCCTTCGGGTATAGCATCAGGCGCAAAAATCAGTTTGTTTACACAATTTTGACTATCGTCTTTTAAGTAGAATTTTTCAAGTTTTTCTAAATCGTATTTATAATAATTCTCAGCGTTAGATAAAACGTATAACGTGCCTATTCCGCCGTTTATTGTAACGTTTTTACATGGTATATATTCTACGTTTTCACTATAATCGGTATACGCAGAAACGCTAAGTAATTGCTGATAAAACGCGTGATATCTTAGATCCTTAAACCCGTCGAATTCATTAACTATTTTCTTTAAGTATCCTTTAAGTGAAATTTTACCATTAAACACCGAAACGTTTGGTTCAAAAATAAGCGTTTTATAGATAGGCAATGATAAACTATACACGTTGTGCTCACCATTAAAATCAAGTATTTGCACGGCTTTGGTATTAAAATAATAATGTGCAGAGCCTTCTTTTAACGGCTTTGATAGCAACGCATTTTCTTTAATAGCAAATAGTGGCTTTCTGTTTGCAACACCAAAAGGTTCCATCATATCGATTTCGGTTGCAAATTGTATAGAAAGTTCTTTTTCTAATAGCACGTCAACGAAAATTTCTTTTTCCAACGATACGTTTAGGTTTTTATCAGCAACATATTTAGAAATTTCCACTCTAAACGTATCGATATTTTCTTCTTTAAGTGTTACTCCGGCAGCACCTGAATGCCCACCAAAATCAACGGTTAAGTGTTTTGCACTATTTATTACGTCAAAAATATCTAGATTTCCAAGACTTCTTGCCGAGCCCTTAAAATATTCGTTTTGAAAAGCAAAAACTATTACGGGTTTATTATAGTCTTCCACTAGTTTAGAGGCAACTATCCCAGTTAAACCGATTTTCCAATCTTTGCTAGCAACTACTATTACTTCATAATCGTCTAAGCGATTTTTTGTAATTAGTTCTTTGGCGCTAACATAAATATTTTCGCACTCTGCTTGCCTTTCTAAATTATAATCGACTAGTTTAACGGCGTACTCGTAAGCCACTTTTGCGTTAGTAGATAAAAATAAATCAAGTGCACATTTCGCATCGCCCATTCTTCCACCAGCATTTACTTTGGGAGCAATAGAATACGCAAGAGTTTGAGAATTGATTTTCTTTACACCCGTGCTTAAAAGGTACGAAAACGGCAATTTAACACTTTTAGAATTAAATATTTTTAGACCTTCGAAAACAATATCTCTGTTTTCTTCTACTAAATCCATGCTATCGGCAACGGTTGCAAGCGCAACGAAGTCTAGGTATTTATCCGCTTGTTCTCCAATAATTGCGCTACATAATTTATATGCTACACCTGCCCCACAAAGTTTATCAAACGGATATTTTTGCCCGCTAATCTTAGGATTTATAGTGATGCATTTGGGTAGTATTTCTGGTGGAATATGGTGATCCGTAACAATCACATCTATTCCCTTATCTTTTAATATTTCAATTTTTTCAGCGTCCGAAACACCACAGTCTACGGTAATAATAAGATCAATTTTTTCGTCTAAAAACGTCCTTTCTATAAGTTCTACGTTTAATCCGTAACCATCTGCTCTCTCAGGAATTAGTGTTAAACAATCAATGCCAAATTCTTTTAGGCAAAAATATGTAAGTGAAGTTGCGCAAATACCATCAGCATCGTAATCGCCGTAAATTAATACTTTTTCATTATTTTCTTTCGCGATTGTTATACGTTTAACGGCGCTCTCAACACCATCTAATAAAATCGGATTGTTAAACCATTTTTTACCAGGACTTAAATATCTCTTTGCTTTATCTACGGAATCAATACCACGACAAAATAAAAGTTTAGCAGTATCGTAAGAAATGGAAAGAGCGCGTGCAATTTCGTTAGCACACGCGTTTTGAACGATATTAAGTTGTGGTTGATACACGATTTTCATAATTCTTTATAATAATTAAATAAGGCGGAAAAGACTTCCGCCTTACTTTCTTGACGTATTAATATTTAAATTTTATTTAATTAAAGCCCAAACTGCTGGTGCACCAATTAACGAAGCACCAAAACTTGCAACTGCTGATATCAATAAATGCAACGCAAGTATCTTTAGATAAGCCGTGCCAAATACTAATAACGCAACACATAATGCAAGAACTGACGCGATAATAACTATAAATTTAGGCAATCCTTCTTTCACGCCTTGGCTGGCAACTTCGGATAAAGGCATTTTTTCGTTAGAAACAATTCTTAAAATATTCTTAAACTTAAAGGTTAATAACGTTGCAACTAGAACGCTTAATGCTAACGAGAAAGCAGTAAACACACCCAAGAAATTGCAAACAGGAACTCTAAACAAAGCAATCATTCCTAGATATGAAAGTACCGAAACTATAGATGCAAATAGGTTAGTTACAGCAATGCGCCCTTTACCAAATATAATTGTGAACACAAATATAGCAACGGCAGAAATAATAAGCGCTAGCGCAATTGAAAGCGCGTTAACTTCACTAAACGACTTAAATTCCTTAAAGTCAACCGAAACGGCTATATATTCGTTGTTTAACGCAGTTTCGAGTTTAGAAATTAAAGCATCTTTATAAAATTTATCAAATTCAATAACTCCGTCAAATTTATAAACGACGTATGAACCATCGTTCAAGAAAACCTTAGAGTATTTTTTAGGAGCTATATTATTTTCTGCAAAAAAACTTTCAGTAGTAGTTTCAATTAGATTTTGATTATCTACGTTTTGATCAACGCCAACGGTAAGTTCGTACCCCTTAGAATAATCTACGGTATTATTAAACCCGAAAACGCTAAGCAAAACAATGCCAGCAAGAACGATTAAAACGGTAGCGATAAGCCAAATTTTTGATAAAATACTATTACTCTTTTTCATTATTTAGCCTCCGAACTAACGATATAATTATTCTTATTCTTAACAAGCGGTAATATTAAAGCGTTGTAAAGCCTAAAGAACACGTTAAGCGTGATAAATGCAAGAACAGCACCAATACCTAAGGTTATTGCAAAGTTTTTAACTAAACCTTTGGCAAAGATTAGTAGTAGTAATGATAAAGCACCGCAAGCGAAACAACCAATCGTGGTTGGAACAAAAGCACCTTTTAGCCCAAATGCAACTGCGTTTTTGGCGGTTTTACCCGTTTTTGCTTCGTTTTTAATGCGATTTAGAGCGCTATACATACAAGAAGTATTAAGAACAATAGCCCCCATTATACCTACTATTCCACCAAGAGAAAGCCTAATACCAGGAATTGCAATCAGCATAATAATTTCTAAAAGCAAGAATGGAATAACTGATAGCGTAGCAACAACACCTAGTTTTTTATACATCACTATATAAGAAACCATAGTAAGGAAGAATACTGCACCAATAACAATGTAAAGAATAGTTTTAGCATTATTTCCATAAACAGAAGAAACAGCGTAACTATCTGCGGTTTCTACGTTATATAGATAATCAATACCACCATCTGATAATTGTAGCGCCGCTTGACGCGCGCTTGCTTCAGTAGTGGTCGTTATACCAAGTTGGTTGTTAACGATGCTATCTTTAGAAAGTGGTTGCGAACCATCTAATAAAACGATATCTCCAACGGTAATCTTCACGTAGTAAGAAGACGTGTCTGCATACTTAGATAAAAGTTCGTTACAAGCATCTTCATAAAAAGTAATAACAACTTGATAAACCATCGTTTCACCGGTATAGAAACCACCAACGTATTTAGCATCTTTTATTACTTTTTTATCCGTTAAAATTTCCATACTATCATCGGGGTTAGATGCAGTATTACCAAAGAACTTGACGCTACCGTATGCCGAAACAGCCAAAATATCGTTATCTAATTGCGCAACGTCTGGTTTACCATATTCGTTAGTGTCTGCCTTAGCCTTAATCACAATGTCGTAGTCAGTAACGCTTTGATCAACGTCTTTAACGGCACTAATTTCGAAAGAAGTATAGCCTAACGCCTCCATTCTATAATTAAGTTTAGATAAAACGTCGTTAATATCTTCAACATTTTCTACGTTATCTTCTGAAAGTTTTAGAGTATACGCCCTACCACCTGCCAAATCGTAATCAAGTTCAATCGCCCCAAGAGCCGAATTAAAATTCTTTACGCCAAAAGAAAATGGTAAAAACGTAAACAATATAAAGAAGGCCACGATTGCCGAAACGATAGAAAGTAGAGTTATTGCCTTTGCTTTCTTCATTATTTCCTCCTATAAAAAGGTAAATTAAAAATCACCTTTCTATTATACAACAAAATTTAAATAAATACAATATTTTTTTTAATTTAGTTTAATCTATTTCAAACTAACTAAACATTAAAAAGTATAATAGCGCTACAAGACCAACCGAGCAGAAAATAGTAAATAATACTTTAAGTATTGAAACAGGCGTTTTTCCTATTACTTTACCAGTTCTACCATTTATGTAAAAATTAAAACTTTTTTTTCTAAACAAGAAGTTCCCAACATAAATAGGCAACATCAAATACTTAAACGTAACGTTGCTATGTTTTGTAGAAACGTTTAGATAAGAAACTTTATCGTATGAATATTGCGACAAAATTTGATATCTTAAACTCTTATCAATATAGGTTTTAGCGTCAGTCCAGCACGCATCGATATTCTTATCGTAATGATAAGCAGAGTAACCCAAAAGATAGTTTTCTTGATATTGTTTAGATTCGTTAGTAGAAAATGGTGAAAGTTTATCGATAGAGCGCTGATCTATCTTCTCACCAGCCGTAACAAGAACGTCGTCGAACCTGCTATAATAAGTTCCGCTAATATTTCGCCAAACCGTATAGGTCTCTACACGCTTATTCTTTCCCGAACCAACCGTACGAGTATAGGTTTTACCTATTCTCCCGTTATATTGAGAGTCAGTATAACTATCGAACGTAAACGAAGGATAGTAAACGCCTTTAACGTTCTCTGTGCTCAAACTCTTTTTAAATTTTCTAGGCGCGTATAAACGCTTTTTTGCCCACCTTTTTGCAAACTCGATTGCTTTTTCACTGCCAAAATTAAATGGCACTATAGCGTTTGGCTTAACGCCTTTTAAATTTTCGGTTTTGCTAACGTGTGACGTTCCGCAAAAAGGACAAATCGTAGAAGTTTGATTTTTATTTAAAACGATTTTGGCGTTACAGTTTTCACATAAGAAAACGGCAGATTCTTCGTCTTTATTAGAACTGTCGCTAAAGTGTTCGATTGAAAGCTCGATTTCTTCCCCAACCGAATCATCGTTAAAACTAATTCTAGTTTCACAATGACTACAATATAAAGATTGCGTGTTTGGGTCGAAAACCATGTTTGCACCACAGTTTCTACATTTAACTAATACCGAATCAATAACTTTTTCTTCGTTAAACTCGTTAACTTGTCCGTTATCATCAATCATCTTTAGATGTTGTTAAGTTCAGCAAGCATTTCTTCTAATGGTGCCCCGTGAACGTCTGCTGCTTCGCCAACGGTTTCGCCGTGCGCAAGAGCACAACCTAAACAATGCATGCCGTATTTGGTAAGAATTTCAGCAGCGTTAGGATTGATTTGTAATGCTTCGAATATAGTGGTGTTTTCAGTAATTTTATTTTCCATAATTATTCTCCAATATTTTATTTAATTATATTATACATTTTATAAGATTTTAAGTCAATCTCATTTTATTTTATTTTTAGATTTTTTAACCTAAAATTAGTCTTTTGGCGTTAATTCTTTAACTAATTCATCAATTTTAGCCTTAACAGCGCAAACAACTTCGTCAAATTTAACGTCCTGGCTAAACGATTTATCTCTATGCGAGAACTCAATAGCCTTTCTTTCAAGAGTTTTAGGGCTAACAACAAGCCTTAGTGGCACGCCTATTAGGTCTGCATCAGAGAACATAAATCCTGCACTAACGTTTCTATCATCGTAAATAACTTCTACCCCTGCGTTTATTAGCGCGTTGTACAATTCGTCGGCAGTCTTTTTAACTTCTGGTTCTTGAGCACGAATAGCGCACAAATGAACTTGCCAAGGCGCGACAGTAATAGGCCAAATAGGACCGAATTTATCGTTTTTAACTTGGCATACAGACGCGATAAGTCTACCAACACCAATTCCGTAACATCCCATAATAGGATATTTTAGAACGCCGTCTTTATCAAGGTATTTCATATCCATAGACTCGGTATATTTGGTACCTAGTTGGAAAATGTTACCTACTTCTATACCCTTGCTAATAGTAATAGCGTGTTTACCGCATACGGGACATATCCCACCTGCAAAAGGTTTAGCAACGTCTGCATATTCAATCTCGCCAAGTTCGCGTTCTAAATTCAATCCCTTGTAGTGATAATTTTCTTTATTTGCACCTGCAACTAACGAATTTATACCCTTAAGAGATTTATCTATAACAACGGTTACGTTTTTAGGCAAATTCAACGGCCCGATAAATCCTGGAACAACACCCATATCTTCGGTAACAACGGCAGGGTGAATTTCGCATTTTAGCATATTGCGGAGTTTAGTTTCGTTTACTTCTAAATCACCCCTAACAAAAGCGATAATCAAACTGTCGTCTTGATTTCTTTGATATAATACTGCCTTGCAAGATTGTTTTGCATCTGCGCCGAGATAAGAGCAAACTTCTTCTATAGTCTTTTGTTCCGGAGTATATACTTCTACCAAATCTTCGGTAGGAACTACTACATTTTCAACGATACAGTCTGCCGCTTCTACGTTAGACCTATAATCACACTCAGAGCAAATAACCAAGGTATCTTCTCCAATATCGGTAAGTAGCATAAACTCGTGCGATACTCTACCGCCCATCATCCCTGAATCAGATTTTACGGCAACAACTTCTGGTAGACCACAACGTTCAAAAATACGCTCGTATGCACGATAACACTTTTCATAATAACTTTCTAAATCTTCTTGTGAAGTGTGGAAAGAATACGCGTCTTTCATAGTAAACTCACGAGTTCTAATAAGTCCGCCACGACTTCTTGGCTCATCGCGGAATTTAGTTTGAATTTGATAAATCATAAACGGATATTTGTTATAACTATTAGCGGCATCACGAACCAAATGCACGGCTGCTTCTTCGTGTGTCATCCCTAAAACCATATCTATACCGTTTCTATCCGAAAAGCGCATTAATTCTGAGCCAATGCCGTCGTACCTGCCCGATTCCTTCCAAATACTTGCAGGCATAACTACCGGAAACATTACTTCTTGCCCGTCGATTCTATCCATTTCTTCTCTTAAAATCTTTTCGATTTTACTAGCGATTCTTTTAGTTGGGGTGTAAAAAGAAAATATACCCGTACCAACTGATTTAATATATCCGCCCCTAAGCATTATACCTTGGCTTTCTATTATCGAATCTGCTGGTGCTTTTTTAAATCTTTCGCCTACTAAATTTGATAATTTCATAAAAAACTCCTTACCTGTTTTTTGCATTTTAAATAAAAATCGCCCTGAAAACTTCAGGACGAACTAAACCTAGCCCGTGTTACCACCTAAATTCGAGCATGCGCCCGCACTCACGTGAAAAATCACGACTCTGTAACGGGAGCGCCCGTTGCCGTTATCAGCAATAACTCTGGGGTTGGGACATAAATACTGCTTATAAAGGCTTGCACCACACCCTTCTCGCTAAATAAGCACGTAAATAATTTTCCCCTTCGTAGTTAAATATTCGTTATGGAGCGAATGATGGGAATCGAACCCACAACCGAGGCTTGGGAAGCCGCTATTTTACCACTAAACTACATTCGCAAGTGTCTATATTCTAACACAAAACTTACCGTTTTGTAAACTTATTTTTATAAAAATATTGTAAATTATAGTAATTCGTGTTATAATTATAAAAATTTTCTTACTAGGAGATAATTATGGCTTTATTTTTAAGAATTCTCGAATGGGCAGACGACTCTAAGGACACAATCGTATATAAACTCCCCCTACCAAAAGGTGGCAGAGAAATCAACCATAAAAGTAAATTAATAGTTCGCGAATCACAAGAAGCAGTTTTCGTTCATAAAGGGCAAATTTGTGATGTTTTTCCTGCAGGCACTTACGATCTTGATACAGACATTTTCCCTATTCTCTCTAAACTTGCAGGTTGGAAATACGGCTTTCAAACCCCAATTAGCGTAGACGTGTATTTTGTAAACGTAAAGCAATTTACGGGCTTAAAGTGGGGCACTTCTAACCCTATTATGATGCGCGATCCTGAATTTGGCGCAATAAGAGTTAAAGGTTTCGGCTCTTACGCTTTTAAGGTTTTTGACGCAGGCATATTCCTTAAAGAAATATTCGGCACGGTAGATAGTTTTTCAACTAAAGATATCACCGATTATCTTAAAACGATGTTAATTTCCGCTTTAACAGACGCGCTTGGTGAAAGCAAAATTTCTGCATTAGACCTTGCAGGAAACACTACCGAGTTCAACACTATAGTTAAGCAAAATATACAAGATAAATTCAAAGAAATAGGCTTAAAACTTACAAATTTATTTATCGAAAACATGTCTGTTCCAGAAGAAGTTGAAAAGGCAATCGACGAGAGAAGTAAACTAGGAATTTTAGGCGATTCTACCGACGTTATGATTAAGATTGCGGCAGCAGAATCCATGAAAAACGCTTCAAAAAATCCAGGCATGGCAGGCACGTTTATGGGTGCAGGCGTTGGAATAGGCGCTGGTGCTGGTATCGGCGCAGTTTTTGCTGACGCGATTAACGGCACTACTAAAAAAGAAACCTCAACTCCCGCTACTACCGTAAAAACTAAATTTTGCCCTAACTGCAACGCTGAAATAAAGGCAACTGCAAAATTCTGTTCAGAATGCGGGCACAAGTTTGAAAGCAAGAAGTTCTGCCCTAATTGTGGCGCAGAAATTAAATCTTCTGCGAAATTCTGTTCTGAATGCGGTGAAAAAATTTAATTATTATTGCGTTATAATAAAATTAAAAGCGTAACGAAACACGTTACGCTTTTTTTATTTATGTTTAATAGTTTTATCCAAGCAGTCCGTAAAAAAGAATACCTAAAAGCGCCGAAAATATTATTAAAATTATTGGCGATATACTCTTTTTAGTAAACTTTTTATAAATTAAGGAAAAGATAAGGTTGGCAACAAAAACAACTAATGCACGCCAATCAAAAGACACCGATAAGTTGCTTAAAGACGAAAGCGATAGTATTACTGATAAAATCATTGTAATACCCGTAGTTACAATAAGCCCTACAACTATAGGTCTAACGCCTTTAAGAAAGGCTTGCACGCCTGCAAATTTCATAAGTCCAGATATCAAAGACACTATAATTATAATTATTATAAACGACGGTAAAACAACACCGAGCGTTGTCATAAGCGCGCCTAAAATTCCACTTTGGCTTGCCCCTACAAACGTTGCCATATTTACAGCAATAGGCCCTGGCGTAGACTCTGCCACAGCGATAAAATTAAGGATTTCAGATTCAGTAAGCCAGGCGTTAGCAGTTACTTCTTGTGTGATTATAGGAATCATCGCATAGCCACCGCCAAAAGTGAACAAACCAATCTTAAAAAAAGTGATAAATAAATTTAGAAGCAAAGGCATTATTCGTTATCCCCCTTTACTTCTTTTTTATTTGAATTCTTGCTTTTTATATAGGTTATAAGATATATAAAAACCGAAACTAATCCGCCTAGCAAAATCAATAAAATCGAACTTAAATTTATTGCAAAGAAATCTAAAACAAGCAATAAAACAACGGTTAAAGTAAAGGTAAAAACGCTAAAAAACGTTTTTTTGAGTTTTTTAAACATCTTTATTCCCGCAGAAATAATCAAGTATGCCACACCCGCTCTTATACCGTTAAACGCATATTCTACTACTTTTATTGCAAGGAATTTATAGTAAAAAAGAGATATAGTAAAAATAATAATAAAAGACGGCAAAACAACCCCTAACGTCGCAAAAACGGAGCCCAAAATTCCGCACCTTTTATAACCTATATAGGTTGCTGAATTTATAGCAATAGGCCCTGGCGTTGATTCTGCAATAGCCACCACGTCTAAAAACTCGTCGTGCGAAATCCACTTTCTTCTTTCAACAAGTTCTCTTTCTATAACGGCAACCATAGCGTAGCCACCACCGAAAGTGAATAAGCCTATCTTAAAAAAGTTTAAAAATAGTTGTAATGCTGTCTTTAATTTATTCATTTATTAAGTTCCACCGTTTCCCCTTTAGGAATCAGATAATCTTTGCCAAAATAACATATATATAAATCTATATTAGAAGGGTTATAAACTCTATCACCACTAACCGAATACACCAAATTATCAAAAGCCGTAACGTAGTTAACAACTTCTATATTAGTAGCGTACCAAACGTCGTCTCGGTTACCCACCTTTTTAGCAAAGTTTTCTAATACTTCCCAGTTATTGTCGTTATTAAACTCGTAACTATGTCCCCAAAGATAAAATAATTTTGGACTTTGCCACCAGTAATGCCTATCAACATTGTCAGTTAAAAAATCATCCACAAGCTCCATAAGTTTTGGGTCCACGTGCCTACAAGTTGGCTCTAATTTAAGCCAATTATTAGGAATTTCAAAACTATGCGTGCTAACAGTAGACCTAGCATACTTAAAACCGCACCTTGCAACAAGATCTATCACTTCATCACTAATAAACCCGTTGGCAAAAACAAAGCCATCAACAAACCTATTAAAAGTCGTTTCTAGGTCTCTTTTATCATACAATATGTCTTTAAGCGCAATAACAGGATCTACTTCGGTTAATGAAAGGTGCCTTTGCCCGTGTGAAGCAATTTCACAATCATAAGACGTAAATAGTTTATACGCCTTTTCTTTGGTTAGTCTTAAATAAGTATCATCTTCGCCGTAAAAGCCAGAATTTATGTTAAAAGTGCATTTTAATCCGTATGGCGTAATTATCTTTAATAAATTTTCATCGTATCTAACGCCATCGTCGTATGATAGCGTAACTGCTTTTTTCTTAAAATCAGGAAATCTTAAAAAACTTCTTTTTTTACCAGCCATATTTCACCTACTCAATTTCCAGCGTTTTGTATTTAGGTATTAAAACGTTTTTACCATTAATAAAAGTGTAAACGTCTATATTAGAAGAGTTTTCTACAAGTTTTCCATCAACGCTAAACCTTAAATTATCGAAAGCCGTTACGTATTCGTAAATTTCGATATTTGTTGCATACCAAACGTCGTCTCGGTTACCAACTTTTTTACAAAATGTTTCTAATAAATCCCAATTATCGTTGTTATTAAACTCGTAACTATGTCCCCAAAGATAGAAGAGTCTTGGGTATTTATGCCAAAAGTGATCACTTTTAGGTTCGCTTAAAAAATCATCAACAAGCTCCATTAATCTAGGATTTTGATGATGACAAGTTCCTTGCCACCTATACCAATCGTGTGGCAACACGAAATTTTCTGTGCCACCAACCGTTCTAGCGTAAACAATTCCACAATCTTTTAGCATATTTATTACGTTATCGTTATAAACCCCGTAAGCATAAGCAAATCCACGAATTATGCGCTTAAAATCCTTTTCCAAATCGTCTCTACACTCTAAAACGTCGTTATAAGCAACGCACGCATCAACTTCGGTTAAAGGCAAATGATTTTTACCGTGAACAGCAACCTCTGCCCCGTATTTATCGTATACTTCTACTGCTTTTTGTTTGGTTAAATTTGTGGGTTTATCGCTATTTCCATACCAGCCACTACAGATATTAAAAGTACCTTTAACACCGTATTTCGACATAATTTCTAGCATTTTTTCGTCGTAAACACGCCCATCATCATACGAGAGAGTAACTGCCCTTAACTTAAAATTAGGAAATCTTAAACGACTTCTTTTTTCCTCAGCCATAAATACGCCTCCATTAAAACGGATTATAAACTTGGTTTAATTATAGTAACTGCTTGTTCAACAGGAAAAATATCCCAAGGCTTATTGTCTTTTGGTGGTTCAACCCTAAACACTAGCCTTTCTTTACTAACAGGGTGTGAAAAAGATAAATAATACGCCCAAAGAGCAAGATAGCCTTTTTTTGCCTTTTCGCCACCATAACGCATATCTCCGTAAACAGGGCAACCAATATGATTCATTTGCACCCTTATTTGATGCGACCTACCAGTGTGCAATCTTACGTCAACGAGAGAAAGCCCGTCTTTTTCAGCCAAAACGTTATAATCAAGTTCAGCGTATTTTGCATTAGATTCGGTTGGAGTGCAAACGTAAACCATGTTATTTACGGCATTCTTTTTAAGATAGTTTCTTAAAACGGCTTTTTTATCGTGTGGCACACCACATAAAACCGTATAATATCTTTTTTCAAAATCTCCGTCTTTCATTTGCTCAGATAGTCTAGACGCTGCTTTACTGCTTTTAGCAAAAACCATAACGCCACCAGTTGGCCTATCTAGCCTATGCACAAGCCCAAGGTAAACGTTGCCTTTTTTATCATATTTTTCCTTGATATACTCTTTTATTATAGTAAGCATATCCTTATCTTTGCTTTGGTCTTCGCAAGATGGAATATTTTGCGGTTTTAAAACCACTATAATATGATTATCTTCGTGTAAAATTATCAAATCTTCCATATTTCACCACTAATTTTCGTTTATCCAAATACCGCTGTTTCCACACGGCAATATAACGTTTTCTCTTTTAGTTTTAAGCCCTACTTCATAGGCATCTATTTTTCCACCGCGCCCGTTTTGAATAGTTAACGCAAGTATGTTTTTAAGAACTTGTGGTTGAAGCCCCGTTGTATAACTATTTATCAAAACGAATAACGGGTTGTCTGATAAAACCTTACTGCATAGCGAAACAAAAGAATATAGTTCGGTTTCTAGTTTCCATACTTCTCCGTTAGCGCCCCTACCATAAGACGGTGGGTCCATAATTATAGCATCATAAGTCTTTCCACGCCTAATCTCGCGTTCTACGAACTTTTTGCAATCATCTATAATATATCTAACTTTCGCATCTTTTAGCCCAGAAAGTCTTACGTTCTCGCCAGCGCGTTCTACCATACCTTTCGCAGCGTCTACGTGGCAAACTTCTGCGCCTGCAGAAAGGCAAGCAACCGTTGCGCCACCCGTGTAAGCAAATAAGTTTAAAACCTTAATAGGTCTACCCGCTTTCTTTATTAGGTCGGTCATAATATCCCAGTTAACTGCTTGTTCCGGAAAAAGCCCCGTGTGCTTAAAACCCATAGGTTTAATGCTAAACGTTAAATTTTTATAGCCAATGGTCCATTGTTCTGGCATTTTTGATTTAATCTGCCATCTACCGCCACCCGTATCGCTACGAATATATTTAGCGTTAAGCCCTTTATAGTTATCAAGTTGTATTTCAGATTTCCAAATAACTTGTGGGTCTGGGCGAAGTAGCGTTACGTTTCCCCAACGTTCTAACTTATATCCATCACCCGTATCTATTACTTCAAAATCTTTCCAGTCAGGTGTTCTCATTATTTACAAGCCTTACTAATAGTAACGGTGCAAGTTTTTCCGTTAACGTCTAAATCTTTCTTAAAGCCATCAATTTCTTCGTTTACGATACTTTCTGCAAGAACAACTGATTTAAGTTCGTTGCTGTTTGTAAACGCATCTATAATATCAGCATCGGTAGAAACGAACCCAACGTTAATCCTGTCGGTAACTTCAAAGCCCGCTTCTTTACGCATTGATTGAATTTTAGAAATAAGTTCTCTAACAACGCCTTCTTTTTTAAGTTCTTCGGTTATGTTAGTATCTAAAACAACGGTTATGCCGTTATCGCTCGATGCCACAAACCCTTCTGCGCTTTCGGTAAAGATTTGAACGTCGTCAATGCTAAATTCAAAGGTATCGCCTTGGAATTCTACTTTATAAATTTCGCCTTTTTTAACGGTAGTAACTAATTCGGTAGCATCGCAAGTTTCAAAGAACGCCCTAATTTTACCGAGTTTTGCACCGTATTTAGGCCCTAAAGTTTTAAGTTGTGGTTTTAATTTGTAGTTAATAAACTTAGCAGCGTCTTTAAGATATTCAACTTCTTTAACGTTAAGTTCATCTTTTGCAATAGTAAGTAGTCCTTCGGTAAGAATAGTTTTTCTCTCAGAACATACGAATACTTTTGATAGTGGTTGACGGTTTTTAACGTTAGAAGAATTTCTGCATGCTCTACCTAAAACTACTATATCTAAAACGTTTTGCATACCATCTTCTAGTTCTTTATCTATAAGAGTTTCGTCACATACAGGGAAATCGCATAGATGAACCGAAATAGGCGCATCTTTATAAAATTTTGGAACAAGGTTTTGATAAATAGATTCAGCCATAAACGGAGTGAACGGAGCAGATAATTTTGTCATAGTAACAAGCACCGTGTAAAGCGTGGTATAAGCAGAAATTTTATCTTCGGTCATTTCGTGCCCCCAATATCTTTCTCTGCCACGGCGAACGTACCAGTTAGATAAATCATCGGTAAATGCTTGTAGCGCTCTTGCACTATCAAAAATATTGTATTCTGAAAGACCTTTATCAACAACCTTTATCAAGGTGTTTAGTTTAGATAAAATCCATTTATCCATTAACGATAAATTGCATTTACTTAATTCGTATTTAGATGGGTCGTATTTATCAATATCAGCGTATAGAACAAAGAACGCATAAGTATTCCAAAGCGTACCCATAAACTTTCTTTGCGCTTCTGAAACAGCATCTTCGTAGAATCGTGATGGTAACCATGGTGCAGAACCGGTATAGAAATACCATCTAACAGCGTCTGCCCCTTGTTTATCGAGTATTGACCAAGGATCTACAACGTTACCTTTATGCTTACTCATTTTAATGCCGTTTTTATCGTTAACGTGCCCTAAAACTATACAATTTTTGAAAGGCGCTTTTTCAAATAAAAGGGTAGAAATAGCAAGTAAGGTATAAAACCAACCCCTAGTTTGGTCGATTGCTTCACTAATAAAGTCCGCAGGGAAATGCGATTCAAATAGTTCTTTGTTTTCAAATGGGTAATGATATTGTGCAAAAGGCATAGAACCAGAGTCGAACCAACAGTCCATAACTTCTTTTTCACGCACGAAAGTTCCGCCACAATCACAAGCAAAAGTGCAATTATCGATATATGGGCGGTGTAATTCGATATCTCCGTTAATACCACATAGTTCTTTAAGTTCTTTTTTGCTACCGATAACGTGGATTTTTCCGCATTTATTACATACCCAAACAGGTAGTGGTGTACCCCAATATCTTTCTCTAGAAATACCCCAGTCGATAACGTTTTCAAGGAAGTTCCCCATACGACCATTTTTAATAGTTTCAGGCATCCAGTTAACTGAATTGTTGGCTTCGATAAGTTTATCTTTAACGGCAGTCATTTTGATAAACCAACTTGAACGAGCGTAATATAAAAGTGGCGTATCACATCTCCAACAGAACGGATAACTATGGGTAAATTGCATTTCCTTAAACAATAAACCTTGTTCTTTTAGAGTGCTAATTACAACTTTGTCGGCGTCTTTAACGAATAAGCCTTTAAGCGCGCCACACTCTTCACTCATATTACCCCTATCGTCTACAAGTTTAACGAATGGTAAATCGTATTTTCTGCCAACGTTAGCGTCGTCTTCACCAAAAGCAGGCGCAATATGTACGATACCACTACCATCAGTTAGGGTAACGTAGCCATCGCAAGTAACGTAATACGCCTTTTTCTTTAAGGTGTTCTTAACGAAGTCGAATAATGGTTCGTATTCTACGTATTCGTATTCTTTACCTTTTTTAACAGAAACTTCTTCGTATTCTTCAAATAGTGATGGCACTAACGCCTTTGCTAAAACGTAAGTTTTTCCGTCTGCTATAATTTCGCTATAATCTTCTTCTGGGTTAACGCAAAGCGCAACGTTAGAAGGAAGCGTCCATGGCGTAGTGGTCCATGCAAGGAAATACGCGTTTTCTCTACCCTTAATCTTAAAGCGCACGAAAATAGACGTTTCTTTCACGTCTTTATAGCCTTGCGCAACTTCGTGCGATGATAAAGCAGTTCCACATCTTGGGCAATAAGGAACGATTTTGTGCCCTTTATACAATAAGCCCTTTTCTGCGATGGTTTTAACCGCCCACCAAACAGATTCAATGTAGTTATCGTCGTAAGTAACGTATGGATCATCCATATCAGCCCAGTAGCCAACACGATCACTCATTTTTTCCCATTCAGATTTATATTTCCAAACGCTTTCTTTACATTTTTTTATAAAAGGTTCGATACCATATTTTTCGATTTCTTGTTTTCCGTCTATTCCCAAAAGTTTTTCTACTTCTAGTTCTACTGGAAGACCGTGCGTATCCCAACCTGCTTTTCTTAAACAATGGTCGCCTTTCATAACGTGATAGCGTGGTATAATATCTTTTATAACACGAGTTAAAATATGACCAATGTGTGGCTTGCCGTTTGCAGTTGGCGGGCCATCATAAAAAGTAAATTCTTTTTGACCTTGGTTTTTATTAACGTTAAGATCGAAAATCTTATTCTCTTTCCAAAACGCTAAAACTTCTTTTTCTCTGTCCAAGAAATTTAATGATGTGTCTACCTTTTTATACATTTTAAAATTCTCCGTATAATATATAAATAATCACTATATAGTATATATTTATTTAAAGAATTTGTAAAGTTAATTTTGCTTAAAATACGATATTCGACAAAAAAATACTTGCAAAATCTAATAAAATAGGTTAAAATAATAATACCGTGCTATGTGGGGAGTTAGCGATGCCCTGTTGTCTACAATTCGCTTAGTAGAGCAGAATGCTTTTCTAGGCATTGTTTGTGGAAGGCTGGGCAATACAAGGGGCGTTGATATTAAGGTCTTATGCAACGCTTTCCCGCGAACCGTGTCAGAGTAGGAATACAGCAGCACTAAACGGTCAAAGGCGTGTGCCATAAGGTTGCTTTAAAGGAGTTACCTATATTGTTTTCGCTTCGGCAAATTGTGTCGAAAAAAGATGCACGGTTTTTAGTAAAAAAACGGTTTGATTTTATCAAACCGTTTTCTTTTTTTATTATTAAATTTTTTCTGGTTCAGGATACGTGGCGCCAAAAGTTTCAACGGTTACTTCTTCCATTACAACCGGTTCTAATGGTCTGTCGCTATAATCCGTTGGCGTGCAAGCGATTTCATCTACAACGTCAAGTCCTTCAATAACCTTACCAAAAGATGCGTATTGCCCGTCTAAATGTGGTGAATATTCGTGCATAATAAAAAATTGCGAGCCCGCAGAATTTGGGTGCATAGCCCTTGCCATAGACAAAACACCTTTTTCGTGTTTTAGATTATTAGCAAATCCGTTATATGTAAATTCACCTTTAATCGAATACCCAGGTCCACCCATACCCGTGCCGTTTGGGCATCCGCCCTGAATCATAAAACCTTCTATAACCCTATGAAAAATTAAGCCGTTGTAAAAACCTTTTTTTATTAGGGAAATAAAGTTGTTAACGGTGTTTGGCGCTATCTCTGGGTATAATTCCGCTTTGATAATTTTACCGCCTTTGATTTTAAAAGTTACTAATGGATTTTGTTTTAACATAGTTCGCTCCTATACGTCTTTTATTATTTTTTGTGGACTTGGGCGTGTGAAATACGCACCGAGGACACCAAATATTATTAGGGCTCCCGAAAATATTTTGTGAAACAAAAGATTTTTGGGAAAAGGAGAAGCCCGCTGTCTGTCGTGCTGTTTGCAATAGCAAACTGCTGACGTAAGGCGGTGCTTCGACGTGGTGGAGATGCGGAGACTTGACGTTTTGCACGTCGCCCCGATAAAACGTTCACTGAACGTTTTAGTCCACCATATTTTTATCTCTATATACGATTATTTCAAGGTGGACAAACCGACTACCGTCGGTTTTCTCCCCCAGCAAGCCACCGCATATTACAACTATCTTAACAAAAAAATAAAAGACAGTCAAGATGTCTTCTATTTTTTTGGTGGAGATGCGGAGACTTGCACTCCGGTCTTGAACGCTTAAATAAAAATTTCTACATACTTATCCGATAATTATTCTCGTGTTTTACACGGCTGTCGGCAACCTATATAAAACACATAATTGCTAAAATCCATTGTAAATCCGCAATCAAAAACTCACAATAGTCCCCCGCCTAAATGACGCCTTATCCTATCCCGACGGGAAAAGTTAGGTAAGACGAACGCATTAGTTATGCTGCGTAAGCTAATCTGTTATTGTTAGCATTTAAATTTAATCCCTTTTTTACGAAGCAGGGACTTCGGTATGCTTATTTCTTATCTCGGTCGCCCAATCGAATCTAAAACACCCCCATATAAAGCGCAATTATGCGCTTTTATTTTATATTTTTTCTATTTCGTATGGCGTTGCTTGATATACGTAGTGGTTAAGCCAGTTCATATAAATTAGATTTGCAGTAGAAACCCAGCACATTTTAATTTCTTTTTGCTTATCGTCTACGTAATAATTTTCTGGCGGATCTATAGGCAAACCTTTTTCTAAATCGCGCTTATATTCTTTTTCTAGCGTATCCCTATCGTATTCAGCGTGCCCAGTTATAAAAATAAATTTATTATCCTTAGAGCGAATAATAGTTGCGCCCGCTTCTTTAGAAGACGCTATTAAAACAAGGTCTTTGCATTTTATTATATCTTCGCTATACACAGTAGTATGGCGAGAGTGTGGCATATAAAACCTATCGTCTGTGCCCTTTAAAAGTTTTTCGTAGTCAACGAGTTTTTTATGCTTATAAACACCGAAAAGTTTTTTATCTAGTTTATGCTTTTCTATGCCGTAAAAATAGTTAAGCCCTGCTTGCGCGCCCCAACAGATAAAAATCGTGCTTGTAACGTTAGACTTTGCAAACTCAAAAATTTCTTTAAGTTCGTCCCAGTATTTAACTTCGGTAAAATCTATTTCTTCAACGGGCGCACCGGTAATTATCATACCGTCGAACTTCCTATGTTTTATATCGTTAAACGATTTATAAAACTTTTGCAAATGTTCTAGCGGTGTGTTTTTTCCAACGTACGTTTCTGTGCTAACTAGCGTTAAGTTAACTTGCAACGGAGAATTCGATAAAAGCCTCATTAGTTGCGTTTCGGTAACGATTTTTGTTGGCATTAGGTTTACGATTGCAATTTCTAGTGGACGAATATCTTGCGAAACAGCGCGATTTTCGGTCATAACGAAAATATTTTCAGACTGCAATATTTTTACTGCAGGTATGTCTTTTGGTACGATTATTGGCATTTTTTATCCTTTTTTATACTTTTTCTAAAGCGTTTTTAATATCTGCTATTAAATCTTCTGCGTTTTCTATACCGCAAGAATATCTAATAAGCGTTGGCGGAATACCAGCCGCTTCTAGTTGCTTATCGTTCATTTGGCGGTGTGTAGCATTTGCCGGATGCAAGCAACAAGTTCTAGCATCGGCAACGTGTGTTTCTATTGCAGAAATCTTTAAGTTCTTCATAAACGTTTCAGCGTCTTTTCTGTCGCCTTTAACAGCAAACGATAGTACCCCGCAAGAACCGTTTGGCAAATATTTTTGACCAAGCGCGTAATACTTGTCGTTTTTAAGCCCACAATATCTAACCCACTCGATTTTTGGGTGTTTTTCTAAAAATTCTGCAACTTTTTGCGCGTTCTCGCAATGCCTTTGCATTCTAACGTGCAAACTTTCTAAACCAAGGTTAATATAAAATGCGTTTTGAGGAGATTGTATAGAACCAAAATCACGCATTAGTTGCGCAGTTGCTTTGGTTATAAACGCACCCTCTAAGCCAAACTTATCAACGTAACAAATTCCGTGATAACTCTCGTCTGGCGTGCAAAGACCTGGGAATTTATCAGCGTATTTTTTCCAGTCGAATTTACCAGCATCTATAATAGCGCCACCAACGCTTACGCCGTGCCCGTCGATATATTTTGTGGTAGAGTGCGTAACGATGTCTGCGCCCCACTCGATAGGTCTACAATTTACCGGCGTTGCAAAAGTGTTGTCTATAATAAAAGGAACGCCGTGCTTATGTGCAACCTTTGCAAAAAGTTCTATATCAAGAACCGAGCACGCTGGATTTGCTATGGTTTCGCCAAAAACGGCTTTGGTGTTAGGTCTAAATGCAGCGTCGATTTCTTCTTCGGTAGAATCAGGAGAAATGAAAGTAAATTCTATACCCATTTTTTTCATGGTTACTTCAAATAGATTAAACGTTCCGCCGTAAATTGCCGAACTTGAAACAACGTGGTCGCCACAGTTTGCGATATTAAATATTGCGTAAAAGTTTGCGGCTTGACCAGAAGAAGTTAGCATTGCAGCCGTTCCACCTTCTAGTTCGCAAATCTTACCTGCAACCATATCGTTAGTTGGGTTTTGAAGTCTAGTATAAAAATATCCACTCGCTTCAAGGTCGAAAAGTTTACCCATATCTTCGCTCGTATCGTATCTAAACGTAGTGCTTTGGATTATAGGAATTTGCCTTGGTTCACCATTTTTAGGGGTGTATCCACCTTGAACGCATATCGTTTCGATTCTTTGTTTATTACTCATTTTTTCTCCTTTAAGGTAAAAATTATTTATAGTTTTTTATAATTCTTTCGCTTTCTCTTTTAATGTCTTTTTTAATAAGGTCTTGCTTTTTATCGTAGGTGTGCTTACCTTTGCATACGCCAAGTTCAACTTTTATTAACGCTTGTTTAAGATAAAGCCTTAACGGAACAAGTGTTAGCCCCTTTTCTTCTATCTTGGATTTTAGCCTAATAATTTCATCTTTATGTAAAAGTAATTTCCTATCCCTTTTAGCATCTTTATGATTAAACGCGCCCGCCTTATCGTATACGGCAACGTGCATGTTTTTTAATAGAAGTTCACCATTATAATAAACGCAAAAACTATCTTTAAGATTGCACCCGCCGTTTCTTATAGATTTAACTTCTGCACCGTCTAAAACGATGCCCGCCTCTATTTTAGAAAGCACAAAATAGTCGTGATTTGCTATTCTATTAACCGTTATGTTTTTTCCTTCCACAACTATCTCCTTTTGCTTTATTTTATATTTTACTACACTTTTTTAACTTTTGCAACGATAATTTAATATTACATTAAATTAAAATCAATTCTCCTTGACCCAAAGTCTACACCAACAACTTTAATTTTAACTTTTTGGCAAAGTTTATAACTCGTGCGCCCGTCGGACAGAGTAAAATTGCGTTCGTTAAGCACGAATTTTCTGCCTGCTATGGTTTCTATTTTAACAAGCCCTTCAACACCAAAATCGGTTTCTACAAAAATGCCAAAAGTGGTAACGCCACTGATAACGCCTTCGTATTCGTTGCCGATTTTATCACTCATGTATAAAACTTTATAATAATCGTCTACTGCCCTTTCGGCTTCTTCTGCGTTACGTTCTTTATCCGAACAATCGTTAGCCAAAGTTTTAATTACGCTAGCATATTTTTTAACTGCGTCTTTGCCCGATATAAAGTCTTTTAATATTCTATGAACCATCAAATCGGGATATCTTCTAATAGGCGAAGTAAAGTGGCAGTAAGTTTCTTCTGCAAGACCAAAATGCCCTATATTTTCGGGGCTATATTTCGCCTTTTGCATGGTTCTTAGCATCACTTTATTAACCACAGAAAAATATGGCTTGTCTTTTTCGGCTTTTAAGATTTTTTGGAAATCTTTAGGGTAAATTTCATCTCTTTTCTTAGAATATTTCACACCTAAAGATCCTAAAAAAGAATAGAATATTTCTAACTTTTCTTCGGTTGGCTCTCCGTGAACTCTATAAACGCACGGCATAGAAGAATATCTTAAATATTCAGCCACCGTTACGTTTGCAAGTATCATAAATTCTTCAATTATCTTATGCGATTTTAATCTTCCTTTTTGCGCAACTTCTATCTCTCCGTCTTTAACGATTATTTGGCTTTCTTTAAGGTCAAAATTAACGCTCCCTTTGTCATCTCTTGCCTTTATAAGCACGTCGCAAAGTTCGTTCATCAAGTAAATTTTTTCAACGACCGCTTTTGTGTTTTCGCCAAAAATATTCTCTTCGATATTTCCGTCTAATACTCCTTGCACGCCTGAATAAGTAGTTCTTGCTTTGCTATTTATAACAGAAGTAAATATTTCGTTATCAATAACTTTTCCGTTGTTATCCACCGTCATAATACACGATATAGTCAACCTATCTTCGTTAGGATTAAGCGAGCAAAGTCCGTTAGATAACTTTTCTGGTAGCATTGGCACTACTTTCTCAGGAAAATATACGCTTGTAAGCCTTTTTTGCGCTTCACTATCAATAACGTCGTTAAATCTTACGTAATGGCTTACGTCGGCAATATGAACGCCTAAAACGTAACCCTTTTCAGTTTTCTCTATTGATACTGCATCGTCAAAATCTTTTGAATCGTCGCCGTCAATGGTGAAAATTATTTCTTTTCTAAGGTCGCGCCTATTTTCGCAGTCTTTCTCTAATAATTTATCGCTAAAAGATTTTGCACTTTCTATAACACTTTTAGGGAATTCATCTATAATATTATACGAATATATAATACTATCAACTTCTGCGCCTGTCGTATACTGTCTGCCTAAAATTTTGGTTATAATACCTTCAGGAATACCACTTTTTGGATAAGACAAGATTTTGCACACTACTTTATCGCCAGATTTCGCCTTTCTACCCTTTCCAAACGGTAAAGAAATTTTAGTGCTAAACTTAGGATCGTCTGACACAAGAAAACCGCCACGCCTATTAGTATTATAAGTTCCAACCAAATAGTCGTTACCCCTCTCAATAATTTTAAGCACGCGCGCAGAAGTTTTACCGTTAAAGTTTTCACATAAGGCTTCTACTCTATCGTTATGAAAAGCACCTTTTAGATCACTTTTAGAAATAAAGTAATCGGGCTTTGTTTTGTCGTCTGGAACTAAAAAAGCGTATCCGTTTTTTGTTCCGTCAATTTTTCCTATAATTTTTTCTATCATATTATCACGAATTATTAACAAAAAAAGGCAGTCCTACTAAAAGACTGCCGATTTTATTTTCTTTATCTAAATTAAAGCGTTGCAATAATTGCAAACACGACACATAAAACTGCAAAAACTATACCGCTAATAACGGTCATAACTCTCATTTTATGTTCAAAGGTTTTGCCTTTATTTTTTGATAAATAAGTTTCGGTAGCCCCACCAAGAGCACTAATTCCGGAAGAATTGCCCGGTTGAAATAATACAACGGCTATAATAAACAATGCGCAAACAGCCATAACTACTAAAAGAATGATTTTAATAATCGGCCAAACTTGCCAAAGCCCACCCGTTTCTGATACCATTAACATATTAAACATATTCATAAAATTTCTCCCGAAAGTAAATTTTTATTTAACTTTACTTATTTTAACACACGTAAAGCACTTTTTGCAAGTATTTTTATAACTTTATCTAAAAAATAAGCGATTTTCCTGTCATTTCTTTTGGAATTTCAACGCCCATCATATCTAAAAGCGTTGGTGCGATATCACACAATTTGCCACCACTTGCAAGTTTTTTGTTTTTAAATTTTTCGCCAACTACAATCATCGGCACCATATTCGTTGTGTGAGCAGTGAAAGCGTTTCCGTTTTCATCAAGCATTTTGTCTGCATTGCCGTGGTCTGCAGTTATAATTGCGCTACCACCTAGTTCTAGAATTTTATCTACTACTTTTTTCACACAGTCATCTACTGCTTTAACGGCGTTAACTGCTGCATCAAATATACCAGTGTGCCCTACCATATCGCAGTTCGCAAAGTTAAGTATCATAACGTCGTATTTGCCAGTATCTAATTCAGAAAGAACTCTCTCGGTTACTTCGTAAGCACTCATTTCTGGTTTTAAATCATACGTTGCAACTGCCGGTGATGGTATAACAATTCTCGTTTCGCCATCAACAGGTTTTTCTAATTTAGCATTAAAAAAGAAAGTTACGTGTGCGTATTTTTCGGTTTCGGCAATATGAAGTTGTGAAAGGTTCAAACTTGCTAAATATTGTGGAAGAGTGTTGATAATTGCTTCCGGAGGGAACGCAACGAACACGTCTTTAAAAGATGCGTCGTATACGGCAAAGCCCGTATAAACTGGGGCTAAAAAGCCTGTTTTTCTTTCAAAATACATGTTTTTGCCAAGTTTTTCATCAAAGTAAGGCGTAAAATCTTTTTGAGAAACTGCCCTTGTGATTTGTCTTGCTCTGTCTGGTCTGAAATTAAAGAAAATAACTGAATCATTTTTTTCGATAAGCCCAACGGGTTTGCCGTTTTTAACGACGTTAGTGGGTAGCATAAATTCGTCGGTAACGCCTTTTTCGTAACTATCTAAAATAGCTTTTTCAGCATTTTCGGCTTTTTCTCCACTGCCGATAGTAAGCATATCGTATGCTTTTTCTATTCTATCCCAGTTGTTATCCCTATCCATAGCGTAATACCTTCCGCAAACCGAAGCGATAACGCCATAGCCCAATTTATCGATTTCTTTTTGAAGTTCAGAAACAAAGCCTGCGCCTGATTTTGGGTCGGTATCTCTGCCATCTAAAAAACAGTGCACGAAAGTGTTTTTAACACCTTTTTCTTTTGCGAGTTTTAATAGCGCGTAAACGTGAGAAGTATGTGAGTGAACACCACCAGTAGATAATAAGCCATATAAATGTAGGTTTTTACCATTTTCAACTGCGTTATTCACTGCTTTAATTAGTGCTTCGTTAGTGAAAAAATCTCCATCAATAATAGATTTGGTGATCTTAGTTAAATCTTGATATACTATTCTGCCCGCACCTATATTTAAGTGCCCTACTTCAGAGTTACCCATTTGTCCTTCTGGAAGGCCAACGTCCATACCACTTGCACCTATTAAAGTTGATGGATAATTTTTAATTAGTTCGTTTACGTTTTTGCTATCTGCGCAATGAACTGCATTACCCGCTGTACAAGCATTATACCCGTATCCATCCATAATTATTATTGCATAAGGTGTTTTTTTCATTTTAATATCCTTTTATTTATTACGATCAAAAGGGCTGATTATACAGCCCTTTATATTATATTAGTCTTTATAGTTAACGATTCCTGCGAAGTCTTCTGCTTTAAGAGCAGCGCCACCGATAAGACCACCGTCTATATTTCTCATAGCCATAAGTTCTTTTGCGTTAGAAGGTTTCATACTTCCACCGTATTGAATACGAAGTGCTTTTGCAACTTCTGCTCCCCAAGTCTTTTTAACTAAAGATCTAATGTAGCCGATAGTTTTATTAGCGTCTTCTGCGGTTGCGGTTTTACCAGTACCAATAGCCCAAACTGGTTCGTATGCGATAACGATATTAGCAAAATCTTCGCTAGAAATATCCTTAAAACCTTCTAAAACTTGTTTTTTAAGAACTTTTTTCGTCTTATTCTTTTCTCTTTCGGTTAAGGTTTCACCTACGCAAACGATAGGTTTAAGTTCGTTTTTAAGCGCTTGAATAAGACGTTTGTTAACGGTTTCGTCGGTTTCGCCAAAATATTGACGACGCTCGCTGTGCCCGATAATAACGTATTCAACACCGATTTCTTTAAGCATTTCGGCAGAAATTTCGCCAGTAAAAGCACCGCTATCAGCCCAAGCAACGTTTTCTGCGCCGAGTTTTATTTTAGAACCAGCGATTGCTTCTTTAACAGCCCACAAATCAGTGTAAGGAACGCAAACAACAACTTCCGGTTTAGATTTTTTTACTAGTGGTTTTAAGTTTTCGATTAAAATTTTTGCTTCTGCAACAGTTTTGTTCATTTTCCAGTTGCCTGCAATAATTGGTTTTCTCATGATAGTATCTCCTAAATTAGCATTTATTATTTATCGTTTAAGCATTCAATACCAGGCAATTTTTTACCTTCGAAAAGTTCAAGTGATGCGCCACCACCAGTAGAGATGTGCGACATTTTATCAGCAAAGCCCAAAGTAGTAACGGCTGCAGCAGAGTCGCCCCCACCGATAATGGTAGTTGCAGTGCAATTAGCAAGCGCTTTAGCAACTGAAATAGTGCCTTTTGCAAAGCAAGGGTTTTCAAACACGCCCATTGGCCCGTTCCAGATAACGGTTTTTGCAGATTTAACAGCATTTGCAAATAATTCGCTAGTTTTAGGACCGATATCTAAACCCATTAGATCGCTAGGAATAGCAGTTACGTCGTAAACTTCGTTTGCAACTTCGCTATCAATTGGATCTGGGAAAGATTTGGTTGCAACAACGTCGATAGGAAGAAGAATAGTCTTGCCCTTTTCTTTTGCTTTTGCAAGCATATTTTTACAGTAATCGATTTGTTCGTTATCAACTAGCGAAGTACCAACTTCGTAGCCGTTTGCCTTTAAGAAAGTATACGCCATACCACCACCGATAATAAGAGTATCGCATTTTTCTAAAAGGTTATCAATAACTTTAAGTTTATCAGCAACTTTTGCACCACCCAAAATAGCAACGAAAGGTCTAACAGGGTTTTCTAATGCATCTGCCATAACAGAAAGTTCTTTTTCGATAAGGAAACCACAAACTGCGGTTTTTACAAAGCCGTATTCAGCAATAGCAGCGGTAGTAGCGTGTGAACGGTGAGCAGTTCCGAACGCATCGTTAACGTAAACGTCGCAATAAGATGCAAGTTTTTTGCAAAGCGCTTCATCTCTCTTTTCTTCACCAGCCATAAATCTAGTGTTTTCTAGTAAAACAACTTCGCCATCTTTAATTTCGCTAACTGCTTTATCTGCACTCTCTCCAACAACGTCGGTAGCGAAAACAACTTTAACGCCAAGAAGTTCAGAAAGGCGTTCGCTAACTGGGCGAAGAGAATATTTTTCTTTATCTTTTAATGCTTTTTTAAGATATTCTGCCTTAGCAGTTTCTCTTTCTGACTCAGGAAGTGCTTCAACAGCCTTCTTTTCTTTTTTGGTTAAACCAAAATTTTCAGTAAGAACGTTATGTGGCTTTCCCATATGTGAGCAAAGTATAACTTTTGCACCGTTATCCATTAAGTATTTAATGGTAGGAAGCGCACCGTTAATACGCGTTTCATCGGTAATCTTGCCGTCTTTCATAGGAACGTTAAAGTCAACTCTAACTAAACATCTTTTGCCCTTAACGTCTATATCTTTTATAGATTTTTTATTCATAAAAACCCTCCAAATAATTTTTCAAATTAAATATTGCCGAAAACATCCAGTATAATAAGTATTTTCTTAAATTATTATATAAAAATACCCATATTTTGTCAATCGTTTAACTGGCAAAACACGGGTATATTTTTATTATTTACGTATTATTTGCTTATATATTGCTTAATGCTTATTGCAACGTTGTTAACGTGGTCGCCAATACGTTCTAGGTGCGACAAGGTTTTAAGATAAACAGACCCAAGCCAAGAAGTGCATTGACCTTTTTTAAGCCTTTCAATATGATTGTTTTCGAATTTTTCTGCTAAATCGTCGATTTTTTCTTCAAGTTCTTCAACTTTTGAAAGTAACGAATAGTTTCTATCGCCAAACGATGCTATTGCGTAGTCGAATAAATCGTTTACAAAACTCATAAATTCTTGTAGTTCTAATTTAGCATCAGGCGAGAACGATAAACCTTCTTCGCGTAGTTTAAGCGAGTATTCGATAATGTTTTCAGCGTAGTCACCCACTCTTTCTAGGTCGGAAACAACGTGATAATAAGAACCAACTTTTTTATCTTCGAATTCGGTTAAATCTTTACCGATAAGTTTTGTTAGTTTGTTAGAAATCGTTTTATTTAAGTAGTTTAATTCATCTTCGTTCTTTTTAAACGCATTAGGTTCTTCTGCGTCGTCATCCAACAAGAAATTCATTGCTAAATTTAGGTTTGTTTTTGCAATACCTGCCATACGAACGATTTCGTCTTTTGTGATACTAACCGCAATTGCTGGGGTTTCCATAAACCTATCATCGATAAATTGCAAATGGAATTCTTCGTTTTCGGTTTCTTTCTTTTCTTTAACGATTGCACACGCAAGTTTTACAACGTATGGGGTAAACGGCAATAAAATTGCAGTCGTCACAACGTTAAACAAGGTGTGGAATATTGCGATTTGTTGACCAACGTCGTTTGACATTGATGCGAAAAGTCCTGCGATTTTACTCTTAAATATCCATATCGGAACAACGAATAAAACACAGCCAAAGAGGTTAAATAACAAATGTACGAGAGCCGTTCTTTTAGCATTAACGTGAGTTCCCGCAGACGACATTATAGATGTTATACAAGTACCGATATTTGAGCCGAGAGCCAAGAATAGTGCGTTGTCGAAAGACAAAACACCAATAGATGCCAAAACAACCATTAAAGACGTGATTGTTGAAGAACTATGTACAAAAGCCGTGATTACTATGCCTATTAAAATAAGCAATAGTGGAAAATGGTCGCCTTGGAATATTTTTTGAACCCAAGCGTATGGGATTTTATTGCCAAGTTCATTTAGTTTATAAATTCCGCCATCGTTTTCGAACATTATAAGTTTCGCGTAGGTTGAAATGAATTCAAGGCCAACGAATATAAGACCAAGCCCCGCTAAAATATTGCCAACGCTAACGATTTTTTCATTTTTAATTAGCATTGCCATTAAAATACCTGCACAGCCTATCATTGCAGCAATTGCACCGATATCGATATTTCCAACGCCTGATAGTGAAACGATATGTGCAGTCACCGTAGTACCGATATTTGCACCCATTATAACGTTGGTTGCTTGCACAAGCGTCATAAGACCTATATTAACAAAACCCACCAGCATTACGGTTGTTGCCGTTGAACTTTGAATAATACTTGTAACGGCAATACCTACGCCAACACCAGCAAATCGGTTTGTGGTTGCTTTTCCAAGAAGTTTTTTCATCCCTCTACCTGCAACCTGTTCTAAGGCATTACCCATTGTGCGCATACCAATCATCATTGCAGCAACGCCACCAAACATAAAAAACAGATTATATACTAACTGCATTAAATTCTCCTTTGTAATGTAGTAATTTTTTTATTTACAATAAAAGTTTAACAAAAAAAAGACGGGTAAGTCAACTATTTTACACCGTCTATATTTAAAAATTATTTAGAAGGAATTTCACCTTCTGTTTTAAAATTGTCAAAGCCAATTTGCCTTAACGCTTCGTAAACGCCAACACAAACGGAATTAGAAAGGTTAAGCGATCTAACTTCGCCCATCATAGGAATACGCACACACTCGTTATAATGTTTTTTTAATAAATCTTCTGGAAGACCTTTGGTTTCTTTACCAAAAACTAAAAAATCGCCGTCTTTGTAACTAGCATCACTATGTATGATTTTAGATTTTGTTGAATA
Source organism: Christensenellaceae bacterium (assembly GCA_045613505.1). Lineage (GTDB taxonomy): Bacteria > Bacillota > Clostridia > Christensenellales > Borkfalkiaceae > UBA1259. Next base: position 71,694 of record JAZLBC010000016.1, on the reverse strand, counting down.
AAACCAAAAATTACTGCCGTTATAATACTTGTCCATAACTTCTTCTATACTATCGTAATATCGTATGTCTACCAAATTCCAGTAATCTAACCCAGCGCGTTTAAGGTATTTATCGGTAACTTCAAAACCAAGCGGTCTTACCATATGTAAAATTGTGCCAGTTACCGCACACGTTCTTGCAATATTTCCTGCATTTTGGGGTATTTCTGGTTCTACTAAAACAATGTTAAGTGCCATATTTCTCCTTTTTAATAGCCCGAACTAAAATCGCGATACATACCACGTCTTCTCGAAACTATTAAATGATAATCTTTTTCTATTTTTATATCCGTATTTACTATCTCTGCCGTGCTAGCAAGCAATATTTCGCCTTTAATATTAGAAATGCTAGTGTAATTTTCCGCGCAAAGCGCCATCAACACTCCGTTGCTAAACGCGCCCGACCTTATCATTAAATTCGGGATATGATTTTCAACTTTCTTAAACATACAAAGTATGATATCCGCATCAAAAAGCGTTAGCGCACGCGCAGACTCGGGAAAATACAAATCTTCGCATATAATAATGCCTATCTTACCCGCGGAAGTATCGTAAACCCTAAAACTCCCGCCAGACGAAAATTCACTTTCATCTATGGTGTGCACCATATCCGTAACACCCAAAATCTTGCCTTTATCAGCAACAACTACCGAGTGCCTAAACACGCCGTAAGTATCGGTATCACAACCGCAAATTAGCGTAGATGATAATTGTTTAGAAAGTTTTGCAACGTCGCCAAAATATTCGGTTTCGCCACTTAATTCTTTTTTATAACTAACAAGCCCAAGCCCGTTAAACCCAAAAACGACCAAGTCGTTTCCACTAATTTTATCTAATTTACTGCGCCATGCCTCGTTAACCGAATCGCGCGTGCAAAAGCAAATTTTCATACAATCCCCCAAAAAAGCACTTTAATACCATAATATTTGGGAAGGGCGTTATTTGTTAAAAAATTTGGCTAATTATTTCTTTAATTTCGATTATAGAGTTAGAAGTCTGTATTTTTAACTTTTTATCTTTGATATTTTCTATACCTTTAAGATAGTAAGGTGCGAACTTTCTAAACTCTAAATTCGCGCGCTTTTCGCCGTAGAGTTTAGCCATTTCGTCTAACTGCATAAAGATAAACTCTTTTTTAGCAAACGAAGGTTCAGTATGCAATAGTTTATTAACGAGCGCAAAATCGCTGAGCGCACCCCTTGCTATCATAACCCCGTCTGCACCAGTTTCTTCCATCATTTTATCTGCATCTTTTTCTGTAAAAATTCCGCCGTTTGCAATTACGGGAATATTTACTGCCTTTTTAGCATTGTAAATTGATTTATAATTTGGTTCACCAGAATAGTAATCTTCTCTAACGCGCGCATGGATACTAACTAAAACGGCACCGCTATCTTCCGCCATCTTAGTAAATTCAGTTGCTATATCTTCGCCACGTTTTTGCCCTATCCTAATCTTTACCGATATATTCTTGCCACTTTTAACGCATTCTTTAATAATTTTTTCGGCTTTTTTGATATCACGTAGCAAAGCGCTTCCTTCGCCGTTGTTATAAACCTTTGGAACAGGACAGCCCATATTTATATCAATAAGCGGAAAATCTTTTAATCTTTCATCTTCGCAGGCTTTTCTCATATAGTATTCGTCTGCACCGAAAATTTGCACGCCCGTTCTAGTAATTCCATCGCCACTGCGAAGCAGTATTTCAGTACCCTTAGAGTTAAAAAACATGCCTTTTGCGCTAACGAGTTCGGTAAAACAAAGACCGTATCCGTTTTTTAACGATAAATCTCTAAACGGAAAATCCGTGTATCCAGCCATTGGGGCTAAAAACACGTTGTTAGGTATTATAAAGTTTGGAAGCGTTAGGCTCTTTACTTGCATTTTTTTCTCCGCTTTCTTTTATCAATATAAAGTTTAGCAAATATGTGATAAAATAGCAAGTAATTAACGCGATTGCACCACCAAATATATTTAATCGCCTATTATTTAGTAAAATAATTTCTAAAACCGATTTAATTACTACCGAAACGCTCATCGTTATTAGTGGAATATAATATTTTCCCCTAGCGATAAATATTGAGTTTTGTGTTTGAACGATTGATAGCAATACGATAACTACCGAAAGGCTTTTAATCAAATTTACCGCTAGCGTTCTGTCGTTTACACTAATCGACGGGTATAAAATTTTAACGATAGGTTTAGACAAAATAAACACGCTAACGCTTGCAAGCAAAGATATTATAAAAGTAAGGTTTATTAAATAGTTTACTTTTTCTGTTTTTTCGCTTTCCGTTGTGCACGAACTAACCGACGGAATAGATGCAACCGATATACCGTGGCAAACTGATATAGGCAGATTTATTATTGTTAGCGCAACGCCCGAATAAATGCCGTAAACCGAAGTTGCATTCGCAGTGTTTTTTAATAGGTTGATAATTAAAAAACTATCTATCACCTGAGATAGTGGCGCGATTACCGAAATTAAGGTTATAGGCACTACTGCTTTTAATAATTTTTTTATAGAAATACTCTCTTTTGCGTCAACAATACGCATCAAAGAATTGTGCTTTAATGTTTTTTTATACAATAAAAACAAATAAATAAAGGCTATAATTTCGGATATAGTTATAGCGAAAGTAGCGCCACTAACAGCCTTTGCTTGATTTTCTTTTAACGAATATGCAAAAATCAAACCTAAAACCACTTTAATAACCTGTTCTATTATCTGCGAAAATGCAGTTGGGCGCATATCGCCAAGACCTTGGAACACGCCACGATAACAAGAGATTAAACAAACGAAAAATATAGACGGGCAAAGTGTTTTGTAAGCAAGGCTAGCGTTTATATTTCCTTGAAAAGCGGATAATCTGTTTGAAAATAATAAAACAAACAAACTAAAAGTAAGCCCTATAACGCTAAAAAATTTTATACTCGTTTTTAAGTATTTTTGTACGTATACAATTTTATCGTCGCCTTTTTCGGCAATCAGTTTAGAAAGTGCGCTAGGCACACCTGCACCAGAAAAATCTAAAAGCAAGGCGTAAATCGGAAAAACCATTTGGTATAAGCCTATTCCGTCAGATTTTAATAGGTTAGTTAAAGGAATTCTGTACACAGCGCCAATAAATTTTACAAAAAAAGCGCCTAATCCTAAAATTCCAGCGCTTATTAATATATTTTTATTACGTTCTTTCATATGTAAAACGATACCGAAACTGGTATCGTTTTTCTACTCAAATATAAAATGCCGTGCTATTATTTTTGCGCACACTCTTATAGACTTAACGTCTAAATCTTCTTCTTTTATAGCACCATCTTTGCTTGGAATAATAATTCCACCAAATAATTGAGAATCGCAAACGATAGGCATAACGAAAATATTAACCGCATCGAATTGCTGTTCTCCCTTTATAAAGTTAAAATCTTTATAACCGTCAATAAGATTTAGATTTACACTCTTCTTTTCGGTTAAAACCTTTTGCATGGTATCAGAAATACTCTTATTCTCTAAACTTTTATACGTTTCTGTTGCCAAAATCACCCTATCTAAATCGGTAATAATGCACTCTTTTTGTATAACTTCGGTAAGAGAAGTTAGTATTTTAGATAAAAACTCTTCGTTATCTTCTAACGGTGAATACTTTCTTAAAATCAGTTCGCCCCTGTCGGTATAAAATTCTAGTGGGTCGCCTTCTTTAATCTTTATATTTTTTCTAATTTCTTTGGGAATAACTATTCTGCCTAATCCGTCTACTCTTCTAACGATACCTGTATCTTTCATTTTGCAACTATCTCCTAAAAATAGTATTGCAAAATTATCGTTTTTTATCCCTTATTATTGAAAATCCCAAACGGCAGGCATTGTTCTAAAACTCTTAAACCAGTCGGTTTCTCTTAAAAGCGTGGTAGAGTTAGAACACAATACCGAAACCTTAGTTTCTTTAGAAACGATTTTAATATCGCCGTTTAACGCAGTTTCTTTTTGTTTCTCTTCATCCCAAATAGTAGGAATATACACTTTATCGGTATGTTTTGCTATGCGGTTAACAAACGCTTGTGTTGGAAAAACGTTCTCTGGCTTAGCGTCGTATTCGTTATATCCTGCAACGCACGGAACAACGCAAATTTTCGGTTTGATAGCGTTTAATAAAACTTCGCTAGAAGAAGTTTTAGAGCCGTGATGCCCCGCCTTAAATAACGCAACTTCCGGTAGATTATTGCTTTCAACCAACAATTTTTCGCCATCATCTTCAAGGTCGCCAGTAAACAAGAAACTTCTATCACCGTGAGTGAATAACACACAAACAGAATATTCGTTTTCGTCGGCACAAGTTTCTTCGTAATATTTATGATAAAGTATTTCCATAGAAATATTGCTAGCAAGTTCGTAAACTTTTTTTGCGCCGTTTTGCGCTTTAACGCACTCTAACGCAGAGTATCTTACAGCACCGTTTTCTACTTCTTTATCTCGTTTATCAATATAATTTTTATAAGTTTCGGTATCTTTATTCGTCAACGGAAAATCAATTATAACTTCACAATCATAGTTATCGAATATACTATTGCTACAAGCAAAGCCTGCGATATGGTCTTGGTCTGCGTGAGTTACTATAACGTATTCTAGCGTTTTGTCTAAACAATATTTATCCACGTAAGATTTAATCGTAGGAACACTATTCGCCCTACTGCCCGCGTCGATTAAAATATCGATTTCACCCGCCTTGATATAAGTGCAGTCCCCGTTATATTTATTGCCAAGCATAGGAAAATGAAAGGTGATTTCGTTTTCAGCGTGTTCGTAAACCACTTCTTTTCCGTATAAATCTTTTTGCTTACTAGGAAGATAAATCTTATTATAGTAATACCCGCCTGCAACAACTGCTACAACTATTAAAAATATAATAATCCTAACCCCAACAGGAAGTTTCTTTTTCTTTCTTCTACCCAAAACACGTCTCCTAAATTATAGCAAATTTTTTCTAAGTTCTTCTGCCGACAATGGTGAAAGCATACCAAGAGGCACGTCAAACACCGTGATTGCACCCGTTTTGTTTTGTTTGCTTAATCTATAAACAGCCCTAGCGTATGCAGTTAAAACACTACCCGTAAATTCTGGATTAGAACCGAGTTTAAGTGAAAATTCTAATATATCTGCATTTTCTTCGGTGGTATTTCCAGAACGCATAACGAATCCACCGTGTGGAAGACCGCAATGTTCTTTTTTGAACGTTTCTTCATCGATAAAATTAACTTCGGTATCGTAATCCTTAAAATAGTTAGGCATTTCTTTAATTTCTTTTTCTATTTTAACCTTATCAGCGCCTTCGCACGCAACGACGTAGCACACCCTTAAATGTTTTTCTCTTGTAGAAAGTTCTGGGTTAAGCCCGTCTTTAACCATTTTAACTGCTTCTTGTTTAGGAACGGTGTATTGTATGCCGTATCTAACGCCAGCAACCCTTCTAATTGCATCGCTATGCCCTTGCGAAACGCCTTTGCCCCAAAACGTATAATCTTTTCCGCTTGGCAAAACGCTAGAAAATAGCAACCTTGCAATAGAGAATAAACCGGGGTCCCAACCAACGCTAATTAGCCCAAGATTGCCGTTTTCTTTACCGACAACGTCAAGCGAATTAAAATATTCAGGAATTTTAGCATGTGTATCAAAAGAATCCACCGTGTTAAAGTCTTTTAGGTAATTTTTAGTTGTGTTAGGCAAATCCGTAGCGCTTCCACCACATAAAATCAACACGTCTATTTTCCCTTTGAATTTTTCTAGTTCACTAACGTTATAAACTGGATAATCTAAACAAGGCTTTACGCTACTTGCATCTCTCCTAGTAAAAACGCCAACGCAATCCATATCTTTGGCGTTGTGAACGGCGATTAAAACGCCCCTGCCTAAATTTCCGTAACCTACAATACCAACTTTCATACAAGTCTCCTTTATAACATATTTATTTTACTATAATTTTTGATTTTTGAAAAGTATTTTTTATAAAAATTTCTTTATTTTTTGGCATTAGTTTAGGTTAAAACTTCTAATAAAATAAGACTAAATTCTCTTTGCTTTTACATAATTTAACAAATTTATTAACCGACTGCGTTTTATTATATTTATATTATATATTTTTGGAGAAATTATGAAAAGAATTAAAAACGTATTCGACTATGCTAAAATCATAAAAACGTTGACGTTTTTTGCCGTCGTTGTGTTATTAAATAAACTATCAAGCACTGCCAAACCTTTTTCTACCGCTGTTTTATCGGTGGTGGTGGCAAATTCACCTAGCCCTTATTTTTACTGCGTTATATATCCACTTTCTTTCTTTGTGTTAGGTGAAAACGGACTAATTTTTAGCGCGCTATTTTCTTCTGCCGTGTTTATCGTTATAAAACTTATTTACGTGTTTTTTAAGAATCAAATAAAATTCGAGTGCGCGTTGTTCACCGCGCTTTCTCTAACGCTTTATATCCTTTCGGGAAATGCTAATTCTTCCAGCATTATAGAAGATAGAATAATCGTGTCTATTATATCAGTCGCGCTAACGTTCGTGTTTTATTTATCTTTTAATGCTATCGTGAAAAAGGGATTTAAGTTTAAGTTTTCAAGCGAAGAATACTTATCGTTATCAATCGCAATAACGGTTTTAGGGCTTGGCGTTTCTAACGTGCTTTCGCCGTTAGTGTTCAAGGGAATTGCCATTTTATCTATTTTATTTTGTTCTTTTTTATTAAAGCCGAGTTTTAGTCTAGTTTTCTCAGGCGTCATAGGAATCAGTTTTGCAGTGTATTATAACTCCCTAGAATACGTTTCAATTTTTATAATATTTGGGCTTATCTCAAACGCTTTTATGGACGTTTCAAGATATTTGTCGCTAATCTCATGCTTGCTTTTCGACCTAGTTTTTCAAATGTTTTTCGGCTATTTTACAGATAATTTGTTGCATGCCGTATTGCCTACGTTTATTGGTTCGTTCGTTTTTGGAATAATACCAAAAAATCCTTTGTTTAGGCTAAAAAACAAACTATTTGCTTTTAGAGAAAAACAACTTGTTCGCGCATCCATAAACCAAAACAGACTTATGCTCTCTAATAAACTCTACGAACTATCAGGCGTTTTTTCTGAAATGGAAACTGCCTTCTCAGAGTTTTCTAACGGCGCAATTACCGAGCAAATTGCAAAAGAAAAAGCACTAAAAGATTTAACAAAATCGGTGTGTTGCGCATGCGCAAACTACGCGAGATGTAAAAAAGACCAAAAAGTTATTTCTGATCTAACTAAAATGATAGACATAGGCTTTGCAAAAGGCAAACTTTCTTTAATAGATATGCCGTCTGACACCTTTGAGTATTGCACGAAACCTAACGATATTATTTTTGGGCTTAATAAAATGCTATCATCTTATCGAACGGCAACTATCGAACAACAAAACGTAAACAACGGCAGATTGCTTATTTCTGCACAAGCAAAAGGCGTTTCTGAAATTCTTAGAAGTTTAGCGTTAGAAACCGGACAAACGCTAAAATACCAAAGTAAAACCGAGCGTGAACTTGCCGATTATTTAATGAAAAAAGGTTACGTGGTTAGTGAAATTTTAATCTACGGAGAAGAAGAACACCTTTCACTATCAATGGTAATTATAGAGAAAGATTTAGACTATCACACCCTCACAAAAAACGTTAGCAATGCCGTAAACAAAACCATGGTTATAACGGATAAGATTAACCTTATCGGCGAAAAGGTATATCTTGCCTTTAAGGTTAGCACGGTTTTCGACGCGGTTTTTGGGTTGGCAAGTGCCAAAAAAGACAATTCGGATATTAGTGGCGACACACATTCTATTGTAAAAATAAACGATAATAAATTTATGATTGCTTTATCCGACGGAATGGGCAGTGGCGAAAGCGCGCATAAAATTTCTTCGGTATCCCTTTCCCTTTTAGAAAGTTTTTATAAAGCGGGCATGAAAAGCCAAGTTATACTAAACACCGTTAATAAACTATTATCAATAAATGCAGAAGATAGTTTTACCGCGCTAGACGTTTCCGTTATAGATCTAAACACCTGTTCTGCCGACTTTATAAAATACGGCTCTCCTTACGGATTTATCGTTAATAGCAGTGGTGTTAGAATAATAGAAGGAAACTCTTTGCCGATTGGAATTCTAGACGAATTAAAACCATGCGTTTACAATGCCAAACTATCCGACGGAGATATAGTATTACTAATCACCGACGGCGTTTCTGATGCATTTGGCAGTGCAAGCGACGTTATAGATTTTTTAAGAAAAGCACCGTATAAAAACCCACAAGCGTTAGTAGATGATTTGCTAACTACGGCAATCAACAAAAACAACGGCAAAAAATTCGACGACATGACGGCTCTTGCCGTTCGAATATATAAAAAAGCCGAATAAAAAAGTCCAGCAATCTGCTGGACTTTTATTTTATATTTATACTTTTACTATATATACTTTTACTCTTTATGGTTTCGTTCTAAAAAAACTCCGTTTTCGTAGCCTTGTATTCTATCGCCAAATTCGGCGTCTTTAAGGCGTTTTTCCGCCCACGCGCAATAAAGTGGGTTGAGTTCTATATCAATATAATTTCTGCCGAGTTTTTTAGAAACTACGCCCGTAGTTCCGCTACCTGAAAAGGGGTCTAAAACCACGTCTCCTGCATTAGACGACGCTAATATTAGTTTAGCAATAAGTTTTTCGGGCTTTTGGGTTGGGTGCGCCGTGTTTTCCGACATTGACCAGTAAGGCACGGAAATATCATCCCAAAAGTTTGACGGACACGTTTTTCTAAACTTGCCGTCTTTGGTTTGTTGCCAGTCTTTCGGCACGCCGTTTTCTCTGTAAGGCGCAAGCACCTTTTTAAGAACTTTAACGGCGTTTAAATTAAAGGTAAAGTCATCGCTCACGGTGGCGTAGTACACGTCTTCCATGCTGTTTTTCCAGTTGTCTTTTGCACCCCTACCCTTCTCTCTGCTCCAAGTGATTCGATTTCTTAATATAAAATTATCCGCTAAGATTTTGCCTATAGAAATAGAACTTCGCCAGTCGCAACAAACGTATACGCTTGCAGTATTTTTCAATTTTGGCTTAACGGCTTGTATCCAACTTTTAGTATACTCTAAATACTTATCGTAGCCGACCTTTTTGAACTTATTACCGTGAAAGTTTTTATTCATATCGTAAGGTGGGTCCACGATAAGCAAATCTATAAAATTATCGGGGATTTTGTTTATCGTTTCGAAAAAATCGCCGTTTATAGTAACGTTTAGTTGGGTGCCGTTATATTCACTAGCCTTAACGCAAGCCTGTAAGTATTCGCCTGCATTTTCGATAGGAAAATCTATGGTTTTATTTCTTGATGATTTAACGTTCATATCAATTTTCGTATAATTTAATAAAGGCATCTATTTTCTTTTCTAAATCGTTATTGTTCTTCGTTTTAGAAAGCACGCTCAATAGCGCCCCTGTATCTCCACCGTTAGATGCTAAAATTTTGCGTAGTTTATATGCAGTTGCAAGTTCGTTTTCTGTAAGCAACAATTCTTCTTTTCTAGTGCCTGATTTCGCTAAATCTATCGCTGGAAACACACGTTTTTCGGCAAGTTCTCTAGATAAATGAATTTCGCAATTTCCCGTGCCCTTAAACTCTTCGAATATAATATCGTCCATACGACTGCCAGTATCAATTAAAGCAGTAGAAATTATGGTTAAACTTCCGCCGTTTTCGATATTTCTTGCAGAGCCGAAGAATTTTTTAGGTCCGTATAATGCAGTTGGGTCTAACCCGCCGGAAAGCGTTTTGCCCGAACTTTCTATAGAATTATTGTAAGCCCTTGCAAGCCTCGTTATAGAATCCATTAAAATCACTACGTCTTTGCCTAGTTCTACTAGCCTTTTTGCTCTGTGCATAACTAGTTCGGCAACTTTTACGTGGTGATCGGGATTTTTATCGAAAGTCGAATATACTACTTCGCTATTTACGCTACGCTTAATGTCAGTAACTTCTTCCGGTCTTTCATCTATCAATAAAACGATTAGTTCAACTTCTTTATTGTTCTTTTCGATAGATTCGGCTATTTTTTTAAGGAGTGTAGTTTTGCCGGTTTTTGGCGGTGCAACTATAAGCGCTCTTTGTCCTTTGCCTATTGGCGCAAATAAATCTATAACGCGCCTAGAAAGGTCGTTATCGGCACTAATTTCTAGTTTTAGCCTTTGTTCTGGATAACAAGGCAACAAATCCTCAAAATAAGGTCTTTCTGGTAGCGCGCCAACTTTATAACCGTTAACGAACAAAATTTCTTTAAGCGCAGGTCTTTCACCATAATCGGCAGACCTTGCTACGCCTTTTATTTTGTCGCCCTTACGTAGTTTTAGATTGCGTATGTTTTGAGTAGACACGTATGCGTCTGCTTCGGATTTTTCATAGTTTTTAGCGCGCATAAACGCGTAGCCTTCAGGGTAAAACTCTAAAACTCCTTCTACTTCTATATTGTCTAAATCTACTACGTCGTTTAGTATTAGCTCCCCTATGCTCTTATCGTTATACTTACTATAATCCCCTATATCATCTACCAAGTAATAACTAGACAAGTCTACCGTGCCTTTTTTTGGCGCGCCTTTGTTGGTTGGGGCGCAAGGTTTTAGTTTTCCCGATTGAATTAGCCTTATATCTTCAATTAGTTGTTCTTTTTTCTTTGATGCAGGCGATTTAACACCTATTTCCCTTGCAATTTCTTTTAAGATATAGTGATGTATACTATTTAATTCTTCTTCTGAAAAATACTTAAATTTTCTTGCCATAGTTTCTCCTTTAATCAAAAAGTGTTTTTATATGTTCTGCACAGAACACTGCCGACGAAAAAGCAAAAGTAAGATTATATCCACCACAATCTCCATCTACGTCTAACATTTCGCCAAGTAAATACAAACCGTTCTGCTTTTTACTCTTAAACGTAAAAGGGTTAACGTCTTGCGTTTTTATTCCGCCTTTAGTTACTTGGGCATAGTTGTTACCAAGCGTTCCCGTAACGCTTAACGTAAAGTTTTTAAGCGCGTAAACTAAGTCGTCAATTTCATTAGTCTTAGAAGATTTATATACAGCCGTTCCTACGCGTTTATTTATTAGCCCCCAAAAAATCTTTTCGTTTTCGTAAATTTCTAAATGTTTTCTGCTGGATAAAATTTCGCGCACTTGCTCACTAGTAAATTCAGGTAAAAACTCGATTAAAAGTTTTTTATCTTTTTCGTTTGTAAACGCGCTAGAAACCTTAAATATAGTAGAGCCCGAAACGCCGTAGTCGGTAAAAAGTAAATCACCCACTGCGCTAGAAACCACGTTTCCATTTATCACGGCGCTAACTCTTGCTTTTTCTTTTATACCTTTAAGCGCCTTGATCTTGCTAGTATCCGTTTTTAATTGAACCAAAGATGGATAAAGTTCGGTAATAGCGTGCCCAAAATCAAGTGCAAGAGAATATGAACTTCCGTCCGTGCCAAATTGAGCGCCTACGTTTCCACCAACAGCCAAAACAAGATTTTGGGCAGTAAAAGTGTTATTTTCGCTAAATATATCGTAAACTCCGTTTCTAACGCGCGCAGAAACGACCTTCTCGTTAGTGCAAAAAGTGCATTTCTTGCTTTTGAGAAATTCTAAAATAACGTCTAAAAAAGAACTTGCTGAAAGCGAAATTGGATATTTTCTGCCCTCTTCATCCGTTTTTAAATATATTCCAAATTTTTTTAAATACGCCTCTAAATCAAAATCTTTAAGTTTAGTATAAAAAGCGTTAACAAAATCTTTTTCTCCGTGAAAATTTGCACGCAAAATCTGAGCATTAGACAAATTACCTTGTCCGTTACCCGTTGCAACAAGTTTTTTACCCACTCTGTCGTTACGCTCTAAAACTAGCACGTCTTCACCTTTAAGCGGATTTTCTCCGCTTAAAAGTTCTAAGGCGCACATTAGCCCAGAAGCGCCACCGCCGACGATGGCTACCTTATAAAGTTTTTTCAAAATAATTATCCTCTAAACTGTGAAACCACAAAAAATTTACAAAATAAAATAATCAAAAAAATAAAACAAAAGAAAATTCGAGAGATAATATTACATTTCTTCAACCGTTTCAATACCCAAAAGCGAAAGGGCGTTAGTTAAAACGGTTTTTACGCTTTTTACAAGCGCTAATCTAAATGCTTTTATATTTTCATCGTCGCAACCAATTTTGTTGGACATATAGAATTTATTAAACACACCGGCAAGTTCTATCGCGTATCTAGTAATAAGCGATGGTTCGTAGTTTTTTGCAGATGATTCTACAACACTTTTAAATTTGCCAAGCGTTGATATAACTTCGTATTCATCAGCATTAAAAACGTAGTTAGAATAATTAAAGTTCTCTCCAAACTTTTTAAGAACGCTATTACATCTTGCTACCGAATATAAAACGTAAGGGCAAGTTTCGCCTTCAAAGTTAAGCACTTTATCATAACTAAACACTATATCTTTAATTTTGTTGTTTGATAACGCGCCGAATATTACCGAACCCGTGCCGATAATTTTAGCCGTGTTTTCTTTATCCGGCATATTTGGGTTCTTTTCGTTTATAACGCTATACGCTTTTTCGATGGTTTTGTTTATAACGTCTTCTAACAAAACTACGTTACCAGCCCTAGTACTCATAGAGCCACTTTCTAACGAAACCATACCGTAAGAAACGTGATAAAGGTCTTTCGCCCACTCTTTACCCATTAGTTCGATAACCTTAAAGAACTGCTTAAAGTGCAAGTTTTGTTGGTATGCAACAACGTATAAGCATTTATAAAAATCATAGGTGTTCTTTCTATAAAGCGCAGCGGCAATATCACGCGTTGCATAAAGCGAAGACCCGTCTGATTTAAGTATTAAACAAGGCGACATATCGTAAGCAGATAAATCAACTACATCTGCACCTTCGGATTTAACTAGCAAACCCTTTTCTTTAAGTTCTTCTATAACGGGAGCCATTTTGTCGTTATAAAAACTTTCGCCAGCGTAAGAATCAAAAGTAACGTTAAGCAGTTTGTAAATTTTATCTACTTCGGATAAAGTGATATCCTTAAACATTTCGAATAAAACGTTGCTTTCTTTATCCCCGTCTTCGATTAGTTTAAAATATCTTCTTGCCTCGTCGTCAAGTTCAGGATGAATTTTTGCTTCTTCGTGGAATTTTACGTAGATACGAGAAAGTTCTTTAAGTTTACCTTCTTTAACCTTTTCTTCGCTACTCCATAATTTATAAGCAACGATAAGTTTACCGAACTGCGTGCCGTAATCGCCAAGGTGGTTAATTCCAACGACCTTGTAGCCTAAAAATCTAAAAATCTTACATAGCGCGCTACCGATAACCGTGGTGCTTAAATGCCCGATATGGAAAGGCTTGGCGATATTGATAGAAGAATAGTCTATGCAAATAGTTTTTCCATCGCCTTGTTTGCTAGAACCGTAAGCATCGCCATAATTTAAAATTTCTTCTAAAACGGATTTTGCATAATTTTGCCTGTTTATCTTAAAATTAAGATATCCGTTTACTGCCGAGCATTCACTAATATGTTCGTCTAGCACGAAAGAATTTTTTAGTTCTTCGGCAATCATAATAGGGCTTTTACGCATAATCTTGCTTAACTTAAAGCAAGGCAACGCAAAATCGCCCATATCGTTGTTAGGCGGAATTTCTATAAAAGAAGATAATTCTTCTGCTGAAATTGATGGAACGTTAAGTTTTTTTGCAATATATTCTTTGTAATTCATAGTTTTACCTTTATCTTGTAATATAATAACACATATTTTATGAAAATTGCAACCTAAAAAGTTGTTTTTTTATTTATTTTGCTTTATAATTATACGGTAAACTAATAAAATTTCACTTTTTTGGAGAATTATTATGAAATTAGGCGTAGTAGGACTTCCTAACGTTGGCAAGTCAACTCTTTTTAACGCTATAACCAAAGCGGGCGCAGAGTGCGCAAATTACCCTTTCTGCACCATAGAACCAAACGTTGGCATCGTTGCAGTGCCCGATAAACGTTTAGACGTTTTAGGAAAACTTTATAATACTAAAAAAATCACCCCCGCCGTTGTTGAATTCGTTGATATTGCGGGGCTTGTTAAAGGTGCGTCGAAAGGCGAAGGCTTAGGAAACAAGTTTTTAGCAAACATTAGAGAAACCGACGCGATTGTTCACGTTGTAAGATGTTTCGAAAACGAGAACATTACGCACGTAGAAGACAGTATAGACCCTATTCGTGATATCGAAACCATTAACCTAGAACTTATCTTTTCGGATATGGAAATGGTTAAAAGAAGATACGATAAAGCCTTTTCATTAATTAAGACAGGCGATAAAAAATACAAAATTGAAGCAGACTTTTTAGATAGACTTTATAAACACCTAGAAAGTTTTAAGCCTGCAAGAACGCTTAGCGTTAACGAAGACGAAAAAGTAGTTTTGGATAGCATGTTCTTAATTACTTCTAAACCAGTAATTTACACGGCTAACATTTCTGAGGACGATATGGGAAAAGATGAAAACGCTCTTCCCCTAGCAAAAAAAGTTATCGACTACGCAAAAGAAGAAGGCGCTGAATATATGGTTATTTGCGCTAAAACCGAAGAAGAACTAACAACTCTTGAAGACGACGAGCGAGAAATGTTCTTAACCGAACTAGGTCTTACTGAAAGCGGACTTGATAGATTAGTTAAAACTTCTTATAAACTACTTGGGCTAATCAGTTATTTAACTGCCGGTGAAAAAGAAGTTCGCGCGTGGACTGTTGAAAACGGAACGAAAGCCCCTCAGGCTGCGGGCAAAATTCACAGCGATTTTGAAAAAGGATTTATTCGCGCAGAAATTGTTGACTACGACGTTTTAGTAGAACTTGGCTCGTTTAACTCTGCAAAAGAAAAAGGCAAGGTTAGAGTTGAGGGCAAAGAATACGTTATAAAAGACGGCGACGTAGTTTTGTTTAGATTTAACGTATAATTACTTAAAAATTTAATATTTTAACATAGTGAAAGAGGCAGGTTTAAAATTCAACCTGCCTCTTTCGTGTGAAATATGTATAAGTCTGGGTTTACTTATTGTTGTAAATAACGGTTACCCCTTCGTGCGTAGCCGCGCCATAAGTGCAGTAACGATTACCTGATTCACCACCGTAAAGTTGATCAAACACAATAAGTTCGTTGTGTTTCTCGCCTTCGTTATGAACGTGGTTTTCATCTAAAACTTCATTTCCGTTAGCGTCAGTTGGATGACCGTATCTTGGGTTAGAATATGCACCATTGCTAGTACCTTCTTCAACACGTACCCAAGGATAAGCCATAGCCTTAAACTGACAATAGTGATAATTTGCCCAGTCGCCATAGATAATGGTTACGTTTTCACAAGTAAGGTTAGGTGCGATTGCATTGCCAACGTTGTCGCCGTCTGGATCGTCTATTTGTCCGCTATCGCCGATAAGCATGCCACTTCTACGATAAGAATACCATTCGTATGCAGACGTAACGTCGTTATAAGTATCGATTCTACAAGCAATAGTGCAGTCTTTGATTAAAACTTTAGCATCACTGCTAATTCCACCGATAACGCCACCGTTTGCGTTGTTAAATTCTCCCCATTGAGCGCCAATAGTGGTAGAAGAATCTATCGTGCAATTGATAAATTGTTCGTTGCCACCTACCCAACCAACTATGCCACCTGCATAATATTGATAATCTGCAACTTTGGTGTTAGTAACTTTAATATTTTCAAACGTAACGTTTTCCCCTGCAACAGCGGCAATCGTTCCGCAAAGCGCAGATTCACCCGAAATATTAGCATTATCAACGACTAGGTTTTTGATAGTTGCATTTTCAACTGCGCCGAAAAGTCCCATACCTAAATCGCCGTAATAATATCCGTTGTTAAGCGCCCAAGTGTTTTGGTTCATGTTAGCAATAGTATGATTTTGCCCGTCAAAAGTTCCTTCAAAAATTTTATCAAATCTATAAGAACCGATAGGATCAAAACAAACTTGTTCACCCTTTTCGTCTAGCATATAAAGGTCAATGTCCGTTTCTAATTTTACAGTTTGACCAGCAAAGGTAGTATTCCAAGGTTTTGACTTATCTTCTTCAGCAATCGGCGCACTTATAAACCCGTTTTCTTCAGCAGTTTGACTACTAATTCCGTCTACTAATCTTGCCATGCCGACAAATGCCTCTGCACTATTTATAGTAAGTTCAGATGCACTTGGATCATACCAAGAGTAATCTATCGTGCCGTCCCACCTATCTGGAATTGAAAATTCTGCGTTTATATCGTAATCACTTCCAAAACCATCACTTTCGTAAGCGTATTGAGTAGCATAAATACTTACGTCGAAATTAGTTCCTATAGAAAGTCCTTGATATTCTACGCCAACGTTTTCTCTCATTTTAAGCGCAATAGTTCCTACTACGCTACCAGCTCTTTCGATTGAAGAATTATTAACGGTTGAACTAGCCGGCAACAATGCTCCATACGCTACACCATCTTCGTCTTCAATTAAATCTTTAAGCGTTCCAACGAGAGTGCCGTTACTTAATTCTGCCCTTTCAAGCAATGTTGTTGCTTCGCTAAAATAATACACGTCGATTACTTCTGCAAGTTTAGAATATTCCCCGTTTGGAACAATCAACAACTTATACTTAAACGCTAAATCACCTGTATTTTCAATTTTCAAGTGTTTCGTTTCGGTATAACCTGGTTCCCATTTTGTAGAGTTAAAAATCGCTCCATCATCAAATTTCGTCCACACGTCTGACGTAGGATTTTTATTTCCTTCCATCCAATATGCGTTAATTTTCAAGTTTCCACTTGCAATCACGTTTCCACTTGAAGAAACGCTATCATTAAAGTACGCAAACGTCGATCCTAGTAGTGTAGTTGCACTTATTACTATTGCAATAAGGCTTGCCACAATTCTTTTTAGTCCTTTTCCTTTCATAAATCTAGCCTCCTAAAAATTAGTTTTTTATTTGATTTTTAACTGATTTTCGTTCATTAACGTTTTTATAAGTTCTATTGCGTTGTTTTTAGCGCGATTACTTTTCACTTTAACTGCAAAAGGAACGTCTTTATACGCTTTTACTATTGACATGTCTTTTTGAAAATACTTGTTTTTATTAAACGAGTTTACGTCTAACGCTAAATGCAACGTTAAAGTTTTTCCACGAACGGTTATTTTTGCTAAAAGGTTTCTACCCTTTCTATACGACAAACACTTAAAAGAAAGCCTTTCGCTTACCTTTTTATATGAATTTAATTGTTCTCTAATCTCGTTGTAATATCCTTTCGCGTCGGTATTAAGCCTTTCAAGTTTTTCGGTGAAACTTGCTTTTTTCACCTTAATTCTAAAATCATTTAAGTTATCAGCAACGCTTGGCGCGAATACTTCGTTTGGTTTTTTATTCATTAGCGATACTATATTTATCTCTTCGTGCGTTTTATTCTTTTCTAACCCGTTTATCGTGGCAAGCGCATTAACGAGAGAAGTTGCTTTTTTAAACCCCCTATCGCTTTTTACCTTTACAGCAAACGGAACGTCTTTATACGCGTTTACTTTAGACGTGTCTTTTTGAAAATACGTGTTATAGTTAAACTCGTTTACGTTTAACGCCAAATTCAACGTTAAGGTTTTACCGCGTACGCTAACCTTTGCCAACAACTTTTTTGCAACTCTATACGACATGCATTTACGTGATAGTCTTGCTTTTAATTTTTTATAAGAACATAGTTCGTTATGTAATGCGTTAAAATACGCCTGTATTTCTGTATTTAAAGACAATATTTTTTCACTGAAAGGCTTTTTCGTTCCGTTTATTTCTAATCGGCTAGCAACGTTCGTTGCCGTTTCGCCTTCAACACTATAATTCTCAACACTCGTGGTTGTTGCCGTTTCAGATGCTAATGGTTTTGCAGTAGGCGAACTCTTTTCTACTCTGTCGTTAGTTCTATTTCGCACGTCATCAACTACGCCGGTGCGTTTTTCGTTGTTTTCTTTTAACTTGTTTTCTAATTCTTCTAAACGTTTCTTAAACACATCCATTTCGAAGTCGTAGTCAACTAAAATCTTCCTTTGCCCAACGGCTTTGCCCACTTTAATACTAAAAAATATTATAAGAAGAATACTCGGCGTTAAAATACTCAAAAAATACCCACTAGGCGTTTTAAGAAAGGTAAATATATTGCCTAGATTAGGTATTTTTGCCGAATAATAACCAATAATATTTTCAGGGCGAACTATGGTTTTATCGTTCACCCCTGTGTTTATTCCATAAGTTACGTAGCCTATTATTTCGCCTTGCGCATCAAATTTCACTTCGCGTATTTTATGCGTAATAGTTTTACCATAACTTTCTTTATCGTAAGAAATAAAGGTTATAACGTCACCTTCATTAAAAACTTGCCCAAGCGATACGTCTTTAATTAAAATAACGTCTCCCGTTTCAAAGAATATTTCTTCGTTTTCGGATAATTCGGATAATAGCGATTTGCTCATAGAATCGCTGGCAACGATTAATAATTTATTTCCAAAAACTTTCTTTCCGTTTTGGTCATCACTAAAAGAAGCAAAAATTGCCGTTAGCGCAACTAAAAAAGCAATAAAAAAACTAAACCACGCAAAAATATTTATTATTGTATCGAATACGCCTTTATTTGCTCTATTGATTTTCAATGTTATTACCTATTACGTTATTTATATAATGCATTTATTGAAAATAATAAAAACATGCCCTTGTTAGCATGTTTAAAGTAATTATATGTGCGTTACACATATTTGTCAACTAAAATTAATAAATTTGTTAAAATAATTTTATGCGATTTGGGGAAAATTTTAAAAAATTTAGGCTAGAAATAAAGTTATCCCAAAAAGAAGTAGCTAAAAGACTTGGCGTTTGCCAGTCTAACGTTAGCGATTGGGAAAACGACGTTTCTCGCCCGGATTATGAAAAATTAATTCAACTGTCAAAAATATATGGAGTTTCTGTATGCGACCTGTTAGGGATAGACGAAAATTAATTTCAAAAATATATTTTTAATAGTTTTAACCAAACGCCACATATTTTTGTGAGCGTATTTTTTTTCTTTTTAAATTTTTTGATAATTAACTTACATACAAAAAAACACCCGAGTGGGTGTTTTTTTAATTGTTTATTTTAACTAATAAATTTTATTAGGTTTTGCGCTTCTTTTACGCTACTGAACTTATTTATAGCGATAAGAGCGAACATTGCACTACCAAAAGACGCTTCTTCTTGATGAGCAGGCGTTTTTAATTTTGCCGAAAAAATATTTTCTAGTTCTTTTATAAAATAAGGATTTTTTCTAACGCCGTTACCAGACCCTACTAACGAAACCTTTTTATCGTTCATAAGAGCATACATATCGTATAATTCTTTGCCCATGCCCCTAAGCACGGCAGAAGTGAATTCGCCAGCCTTAAAGTTTTCGGTTGTAACGCCCGAAAAACCACCTTTAACGCTTTGGTCTGCCCTAGTGCCTGCAAATCTTGTATCGCAAACAACGCTACTCTTTTCTATCGTAGTTAGCATTTTACCCATTACAGAATATACTTCTTCATCTGTGATATCAGTTTTATAACTAATAATTTCACGGTAGAACTCTTTAAGAAGAGAATACGCCCTACCCCCACACAAAGCCGAGCCAACTATTAGATTTTTATTCGCAAAATACGGTCTAGTTTCTACGTTAGGCGCAACAATCATTTTATCTGACACAATCGATACTTGACTACCAGTTCCAACGTTTATTAAAAGGTCTGCTTCGGTACAAGATGATAAAACGCTTGCTTGATTATCGCCGATTGCAACGCTAACGGGAATATCGTTATATTTACCTGCTATTGCAAAACCGTCGGTTGAATTTGGTTTATAGTCATAGTTTAACGTTTTAGTTTTATAGTCGTAGCAACCAAAACTAGCGAGATTAGTTATATGAATTAACGGTTTATTTAGCCCGCACAACTGCATCACCAAGTAATCGGCGATGGTGCAAAAGCCTTTTGCAGACTTAGGCACTAGTCCGTTTTCTCTATTATAAAAATCCGTAACACAGCCATAGCCAGAATAACTATTTAAATATTTAGCGTAAGTCGTTCCTTTATACTCTAAATCGCCCCTTTTATCTTGCCAGATATAAAGCGGACTAACCGCCTTGCCGTTTTCGTCAAAATAAACTATTCCGTGCATTTGCCCAGTAACGCCGATGGCACAAACACCATCTTCTAGCAAATAGCTTAAAATTGATTTTACCGTGGCGATAATTTTATCAACGTCTTGAATTTTTTCAAATTCGTTTGGGGCGATAATAAAAGAATTGCTATTTTTTGTTATTGATTTAAGCACCTTGCCGTTATCCGCGTCAAGTAATATACCGCTTATACCGGTAGTGCCAACGTCTAATCCTATTGCTTTCATATTAACAACCTATCGTAGTAGAATTAAGGTCTAACCTAGTTATAATGTCTTGTTGAATTTCTGGCGACAAATCTAAAAAGTTTACGAACGTGCCGTGTATTCTCATGATATAAACACCGCTTGGCGCGTATTTTTTAGGGTCTTTTAATACCTTTCTTAACGTTTCAGGCGTGGTTACGTTTACGTATAGATAGAACGGAGAAACACCTTTTTGATATTCGTTAAAGAACAACGGAGAAATAACGTTGTTTGCAAACTCTACACCCTTTTCTTCATACGTTTTGCCAGTAAAGAATTTCGGGTCAATACCAAGGTGCGACGCGTATCCACCATTAAACTTTTCGAAAGGAAGTTTCATGTTAGAAAGCATCCTAAACCCTAGTCCGTAAGATGCTTCGCCGTATAGTGGGTCTACACCATATCCAAGCATATCACGGCTCTTTCTTCCGTCTGGCGTTGCGCCTACCCAATATCCGTAGGTAAGATGCGTTGAAGGACTAGAAAAGTCTGGTCTAAACGGGCTTCCTAAGTAGTTTTTAGAGTTTTTAATCATATCCGAAACTTTAAGTGCAATTTCTCGTGCTTCGGCATCTACTTCTTCTATATTGTTGCCAAATTTTGGTGCAGATAATAAGAATTCTCTCACGTCTTCGTAGCCGTTAAAGTCGTTTTTAAGCGCTTCTACTAACCTATCTTTACCGTCAGGGAATTGTTTTATATATTTATCAATAGCAATAAACGAATCTGCAAGAACGGTTAAACCGTGAATCAAGCAGCCACTGCCGTTATATTTAGTGCCTTTAACTTTGGTATCGCGCATATCTGCGCCGTATTCAAGCCCACCCATAAAGCAACTGATAAATGGAACTTTTAGTTCGGAAAGCGCAACTGAACAGCCGTTTGCAGATGCAACCATTTTTTCGATAACAACTTCTAGCGCATTATAAAAATCTTTTCTTACGTTAGTAAAATCAGTTTTAGCAACGTCTAAAAGTTTTTCACCGGTAATTAAAGAATATCCACCTGTAAGCACCATTTCTAATACTTTTGGAAGCGAAAGCCAACTATTTGTAGTGTTTGCATTATCTTTACCCATAATTAATGGTTCTTGGCAACCTGCAACCGAGTAATCTGCCAAATCTTCTTCGCTAACGCCGTTTGCTTTTAGTATTTCGAACACGGAGTCGTCGTTGAATAAAGACGGTGTAAGCGCGCCCGGAGTAAAGAAAAATCTGCCCATTTCTTCGTAAAGTTTTTTAGGCGTATTTTTATGTAGTTTAACTGAAAGTATCGGTTGTGGCAAGTTCATATCGTAATACGCGTCTAGAATAGCGTAAGACATAACACTAGTAAGGTCGTTTCCGTCTTTATCTTTTCCGCCTATTAAAACGTTCTGAGAAATTGCCCAACTTCTATCGCCTACGTTATAGAAAACCAAGAAATGCTTAAACAATTCGCTTGCAGTTTCTCTAGACAAGTCTTTTCTATACGGCTCGAATATTCTATCTGCGTTGCCCACAGAAAAAGCGTATGGATTTGGCGCTTGTTCTAAGCACATAACCGTCCATAATAATATGTATAATTGTAACGCTTCGTATAGATTATCTGCACCCTTAGAAGAAATTTTAACTAGCGTGTTTTCAAGTAGGTCTAGTTCTAAAAATCTTTGTTTATCGCAAGTTCTCTTTTGTTCTTTAATAATTTCTATATATCTAGATGCTAAAATTTTAACGGCAGAAAGTGCTATCGAGGCTGATTTATAAAAATCGCCTTCCTTTGAGTTCGCTTCAGCGATAAGAGCATCTATACCATATTTAAGCGCGCCCCTAAAATCAGGAATAACGTGCCCCGTTACTTGTTCTACGAAAAATAATACTTCTTTCGTATAAATTTCGGCGCTAGAATACGTTTTATTTAACATATCTACCATAGGCGTACTTGCAGTATAGTCTTTAACGCGCTTAATTCGCTCTTCGGTAAACTCTTCGTTTGGTTCTATATCGCCGTAAATTGCTAACGGATCGCAATATCCTGAAAAACCTGCAACCGTAAAAGACGGATTGATTAAAGCATAACTTTTTGCAAAAGCATCTCTTTGAGTTCCTACGAAAATTGCGTTTTCGTCTATAAATAGCGGAATAGCCTTAACAACTTCGGTTAGAAGATACGCTTTCTTTAATTCGTCAGAACAATCTTTATATTTATCAGCGTTAAACATTTCGGTTTCTTTTGCAATAAACCAGCCGTCTAACCTTTTTATTTTACGCTCGTTTTGATAAAGCGCTTTTGCCATTTTTGTTAGTTTGCCGTTTTTGTAAATTTCGTTAATCATAATTCACCTTTAAGTTTTAATTAGTTTTAAGTTATTATCCTTAAACGCATTTATAAACCTTTCAAGTTGTTTTTTAGTTATAAATCCGTTTTCGATTTTATAAGGAGTCTCCCATTTTTTCTTTCCGTACTCGTGATAAGATAAAAATTCAAACACGGTGTTTTCTGTGTTAAACCTCTTAAAATAATCTATAAATCCTTGCGGATTATCCGCATTAACTCCATTAATAAGTGGTATTCTCACGTGTTGTAAATATCCGTTTTTGGCGTTTTGTTCAAAATTGTATTTTGTAATTTTTGTATCCACGCCTGTGTATTCTATAAGCGTTTTATCATCATAATGCTTAAAATCCATTATAAGATAATCTATATAAGGCAAAAGTTCTATTAAGTTCTTATCCGTGCCGTTCGTTTCGATTGCCGTGTGTATACCTTCTTTTTTTAACGCTTTAAGAACTTCTAAAAGTTCGGCGTGATAGAGTGTTGCTTCTCCACCAGTGAAAGTTACCCCACCACCAGAGAAAAACATAGGCTTTGCACTAACGCACTCTCTAACAATTTCTTCTATTGTTACCTGCTTGCCACTAGAAGAAGAAAAACCTTCTGGATTTGCACACCATAGGCAACGCATATTACAGCCAGATAAGTGATAAACTAGCCTATTGCCAGGGCCATCTTGATTAAAATTAAAACCTTTGTTAAAAACGCGCATAATACTTCTTCTATATCAATTTTTTATTATTATATTTTAGTGCAATTTAAATTTGAATTGACAAAAGGATAAAAAAAATGTAAAATAGAGAAAATATTATAAAAGGTAATTTATGAAAACTGAATTCTTTTTAGACGCAAACTATAAAATAACTGAGGCAAATATCAACTTTTACTCTACACCATTCGTTCACCCAACGCGAAAAATGGCAGAACACGACTTTATTTATATGATAGATGGTAAATGGAAATTCGGTCAAGACAGCGAAGAATTTGAACTAGAAAAAGATGGAATTTTAATTCTTTCAGCAAATAAAAAACACTTTGGGATTTCCGCGTGCCAAAAAAACACTAAAACTATGTACTTTCACGTTCACGTTCCAAAGCAAGTAGAGTTTGCCGACGCGATTAGTTTAGATAGCCTTACCTATACTGGATCTAATAAAAACCTCAAAAAACTTTTCAGCGAAACTGTGAACGCTAAAATTCTTAAAAACGACAGAAAAGCGGAATTGTATTTTAAGTTATTGTTGCTAGAACTTTTCGATCACCAAAAAAATGATAATGCAAGCACACTACCCCTACAAATAAAAAAGGCTATCCACGATAACCCTGAAAAGTTTTTTTCTAACACCGAACTTGCAACCCTATTTAAGGTTTCTAAAAAAATTGCTGAAATTAGGTTTAAGGAGGCATTTAACGTTTCTATACACAAATACATTTTAGATTTTAAGATTAAGCAAGCAATTTCTTATTTTACAATCTTCCCTGAAATGACTATAAAAGAGGTTGCTTTAAATCTTGGTTTTTATGATGAATATCATTTTAGCAATCAATTCAAAAAAATAACTGGCACGTCTCCAAAAAAATACAAAACTGAAATACTATCTAAATAAAAAATTAAAACACTTTGCCCATCAGCAAAGTGTTTTTTGTTTTAAATAAAACGAACGTATTATTTAATTATTAAATTTTTGTTTTGGTTTTAACGAAAAATTTCTTTATGTTTTTTGGAGTAATTGCAGAAAACATTTTTCTAATTCTCTTACACCTTACTCCCCCTAAACCAATCAAATTCTACAACTACTTTACTTCTTTTCTTTCACGTTCTCTAATGTTTACAACCACGTCGAAACATTTTTTAGCGTCGATTACCATACAAGGCGCATCATGTAGTTTGCCATAGGTTATTGCGCCAACTTTTTCCAACTCTTTATCGTATCTATCGAAAGAAGCGGCAACCGGACCGATAGTATGCACTCTTTCCTTCATAAACTCCGTGCCGTCGTAATCGGTAACTTTAATATAAATCGTTTCCCCCACAGCGTCCTTAAACAAATGGTAATCAACGTATTCGTCTACCATATGAATAAACGAGTTAGTGTGGGCGCCAACGCCTATTAACAAAATTTTTCCGTTATTTCTATATAAACTTCCATAACAACCATCTACTGGCGTTCTTGTGTTAGTTGCTCTATCACACTCAACAAATTCATACGCCTTTTTACCAAAAGCAACGACCGAGTGAGAAACTTGCATCGAACGAACACAAGTTTTATCCCCGTTTTTATACGCTTTGTTTGCGAGTTCTACTGCAACACACGGAAGCGTTCCTATGCACGGCATCGTTTTTTGAATATCGAAAACAGGCACTTCCCTAATATTTCTAAAAGTGTGCGCAGGAATCATAAGGATACCATCTGATAAGCAAGCCCTAAGCGCGTCAATAAGCACTTCTGCACCAGTTTTATCACCAGATTCTATTTCGCCAATAGATTTTAGTGAAGAGTGCACAGTTATAACGTCTGTTTCCTTTATTCCTAAATTTTTTAGGTCTTTAACTAAACTTTCAAAATTTGTCATAACCTACTCCTAATTCGATTTTTTTATAACAACTAATGTCTCCACGTGTTTTGTTTCTGGGAACATATCAAATGGTTTAACGTATTCGATTTGATATTGAACTTTTGGATTTTCGGCAAAAACTATTTGCCCGTCTTTTACTTCTAACGTACCAACCAGCAATCCAACGTCTCTTGCAAGTGTTGAAGGCATGCAAGAAACGTAAACGATTTTTTGCACGCCACTTTCTTTAATAGCGTTTATAACCTTTATGTCGCAACCCTTCCTTGGTGGGTCTAACACGATAGAAAGATTATCAGTTTTTAAACTTTCATCCTTTACGATTTTAGGAATAACATCTTCGCACTTTGCATTATAATTTTTAATTTTGTTCTCTAAACCATTATCTTTCGCCAAATCGTTAGCAAGGTCTACGGCTTCTTTAACGATTTCTACACCGATAGCGCGTTTGCTATCTTTGGCAAGTATTGCAGTCATTAACCCCGCGCCACTATACGCATCTATAACGACGTTTTCGCCATTGCAATTAACTGCATTTTTAACTTCGTTATAAAGTTTTTCGCAAACGAGAGTGTTTACTTGCATAAAACTTTGTACGCCAATTTTATAATTTATTCCAAGCATTGTAGAAGAATAAGTGCCGTCGCCGTATAATAGTTTAAACTCTTCGCCGTAAATAACGTTCGTCTGCTTAGCGTTTTTATTATAAAAAAGCGAAAATTCTAGTTTTACGTGTTCCTTTAATAGTTCGATTAGCCTATCTTTGCCCTTTATACTATCAACAAGGCAAACAACCGTAATTATAAGTTTTCCGTCGATTTCCTTGGCCGTTACTTCACGGATATCCCCAGAATTAGTTTTTTCATCGTAGCCAAACACGTTAAATTCCTTAAAATATTTCTTAAACGCGCATATTAAATTTTTAGTCCACGCAGGGTTTATGGGGCAATCGTCTATTGGAACAACTCTATGCGAATTCGTGGCGTAAAACCCCATTATAGCCCCGTTTTCACTACACGAAACGGGCAATTGAAGTTTATTTCGGTAATTGAATTGTTTAGGGCTTTTTTCGCACGGCAACACGTTAACGTCTAAGCGTGCTATTTTAGAAAAGCAGTTTTTTACGTTGTTTTCTTTAACCCTTAACTGCGTATTATAATTTAGGTGTGAAATTTGACAACCACCGCATTTTTGATAAACTGGGCAGGACGTTCTTACCCTTTCTTCGCTAGGCGTTAATACTTCTAAAACCTTGCCATAGGCACAATTTTTGGTTACTTTTAGAACTTTATATCTAACTTTTTCGCCTATATATGAAAAAGGCAGGAACACTACTAAACCGTCTTCTTTAAGGATTCCTTCCCCATTAGAACCAACTGCGATAACCGTTCCCGTCTTTTCTTGATTTTTTTCCATTTTAACCTACTTTATTATTTTGTTTAAGTAATAACTAGATACTCTGCGCACTAACATTATAAACCTATCGAACACGAAAAAGAAAACAACGCCGATAATCGCCATAACTAGCACTATATTATCTTGAACTATTTTTGGAAGATCAGATACGGGAACTTTCATAAAAAAAACGTAGTAATAATATAGCCCCATAAACAGTGCACACGCATATATTGCACCAACAATATAAACGAGCAATTTTTTGTTTTTTCTTTCCCTTAAAAAAGTCGAAATTATAGGATATATTCCGCCAAACAAAAAGTAAGACGGAAACACTAACGTGTAAAGATTAAAGCCACTAAACATAAAAGCGATAACACCGCCAACAAGATACGTTAAGATTGCGCCTTTATAAGAATTGTAGTATAGTGGCAACAAAACTAAGCACGAAGCAAAAACCGTTGTTATCAAATCGGTTATTTCGAAATATGCGCCTATTGTTAACAATATCGCTATTAGCCCTGCGCTTATCGCCGAAATAGAAATTACTTTACTTTTCATCTATTACTGCCTAAAATCTACAACAAATTGAACAAAGCATTTCCATACAACACCAAGTCATACAGAAATTTAAGCAATCGTTTCCAGCACCACCCATTTGCCTTTCTTGATTATTTTGAGCATTTGGATTTGCTTGATAGTTGCCAGAATTAAACCTTTGTTGCGCAAAATCAATTTTTTGTTTTAATTTTGCATAAGCATCTAAATATTTAACGTTTTGAGGGTCTAAACTAATAGCAATTTCTAACTGACGTTTGCTATCGTTAACCCAGTTCTTTTTGTAAAAAATTACCGATTGAAGATAATGCCATTCCGCATTTCTATCGTTAATCTCGTCTAAAATTTCTTGCGCCTTAGAAACGTTACCTTCTTTTAAGAACTTTTCAACCTCAGAAAAGTCAGTTTTTGGAGCGCCTGTTTCATCTTTTTTTATTCTTGCGCTTTTAATAACTTCGTAAGCGTTTTCTAGTTTCGTTAGGTTTTTAGCGGCTAAATTACCTTCTTCGCCTTCTAAAAAACGTTCTCTTTGATATTTTTCTTTAAGCGTTTTATACGCTAGTTCTACCTCTTCGTCAGATGCGTTTTCGCTTAGATTTAAAATTTTGTAGTATTCTTGCATTTTTCGATCTCCATATAACGTTTAGTTTGCGAGTAAATCCCACGTGTTAAAACGTTTTTTATTAAATCGCTGTTAAACTTATAATCAAGTTTATCAGCAAGCGTTGATATTTCCGTAATGATATTGCCAAAAAGAAAAGTTAAATCTTGGTGTTTTTCTTTAATAAGTTCTGCTTTACTAGAAACGCCTTTATAAAGATTTATAAAAACGTTAAACGATTTTTTCTTTTTATCTTTATCAAAGTCGTCTAGCGCGTCGATTAAATATATCCATTTTCCTAGCGCGTAAAACAACTTATCCGTGTTTTCGGTTGCGTATTCGCCAAGTAATTCTTTGCCGATATCCTGCATCATCTTGCCAAACGGGTCGCTAGAAGCATCTATTCCGTCTCCGCTAGTTTTTTCGTACTCTATAAGTTCGTTAAAACGTTTAGATACGATTTCGTCTAGTTTAGGTTCTTTTTTAGAAGCCTTTTTATAGGCAGATTTAAGCAAACTTTTTTTTACTTTTCCACCGTCTCCGTCGATAACGCCGTCACATAACTTGTAGTAAGCCAAAATAACGTTTAACGCGCCTATTCTAGTAGAAAGTTCGGTTGGAACTGCTATCGGGCGTTTAGTTATTGGGTGAATAACACAATGTTGTTTTTCTATCTTTACGTCTTTATCGGTTAGGTTATGACATATCAAAGATAAAAACGCTAAATCGTAGTTAAGCACGAATCTTGCGTTATTTCCACAGCATTTTCCTATTGATTTACACAAGCCACAATATATTGCTTTGTAAAGCACCGTGTCTTTCACGTAAACGTAAGGCAAATCGGTTTTTACATAACCAAACATAGGTTATCCCCTTTTTCTTGCAACAAGCCCAACTTTTCTATATACCTTAGAAAGCGTTTTATACGCAATTCTTTCGGCTCTTAACCCGCCTTCTTTTAACACGTCGTCTAAGAAATCTTTATTTTCTAAAAGTTTATTTTTTCTTTGTCTAATTGGTTCAACTATTTCAGCAACGGCCTCGCCAACCTTAATCTTAAAGTCGCCGTAACCTGCACCGTCAAATTCTTTTTCAGCATCTTCGATAGATATACCCTTAAATGCTGAATATATAGTTAATAGATTGCTAATGCCTGGTTTATCTGCGCTAAAAACAACTTTATTATCGCTATCGGTAACGGCACGCTTAAACTTACGAATAATAGTTTCTGGGTCGTCGTCGATAGAGATAAAGCCGTTAACGTTTGCATCAGACTTGCTCATTTTTTTGGTTGGTTCGGTAAGGCTCATTACCCTAGCGCCCGTTTTACCGATATAACCCTCTGGAACTTTGAAAGTTTCACCAAATCTATTATTGAACCTAATAGCAAGGTCCCGTGCGAGTTCTAGGTGTTGTTTTTGGTCTGCACCGATTGGAACAAGGTCTGTTTGATACAAAAGGATATCGGCAGCCATTAAAACTGGATAGTCCATTAAGCCCATGTTAATATTATCTTCGTGCTTTTGGCTTTTATCCTTAAACTGCGTCATACGAGAAAGTTCGCCCGGATAGCAAATAGTATTAAGAACCCAAGCAAGTTCGGTATGTGCCGAAACGTGTGATTGCGAAAAAAGTATAGATTTTTCTGGGTCTATACCGCAAGCAAGATATAATGCGGTTAATTCGTAGGTGTTTTTTCTTAAATTTGCTGGTTCTTGCCTTACGGTTAAGGTGTGTAGGTCTGCAATAGAAAAAATACCATTGTTGTCGTCTTGCAATTTTTTGAAGTTTCTTAAAGCGCCAAGATAGTTGCCTATGGTTAAAATCCCACTAGGTTGAATCGCGCTAAATAACGTTTTCTTTTCGTCCATTATACTATATCTTCCTTAAAGTTTTCTTAAAATTTGGTAACAAAGTTTATAACGGCAGACTTGGTTGCATCTTTCGTGGTGCTTTCGCTAAACCTAATCGTTTTCGTTTTTAATTCTGCAATTTGGTCAGGGATTGGATATGCCGTTAATTCCATAATTTTATCAGACGCCTTGAACGCATCTTTTAGGGTTTTACCAGTGAGCGCTAAAAGCACGTTTTGTGCAAATTTATAAGGGCTTGCTGTTGATAGAACTATTATAGGTAGTTTCGATTTATAATCTTCAAGATAACCACTTGCAACGAAAGACGCTACCGAAGTATGCGTGTCGAACACGTAACCCGTTTCTTCAAAGAAATCTGCGATAGTTTCTAAGCACTCGTTTTCATCGCAGTATCCCGCAACGAATTCTTCGTTTAGTTTATCTATTTCTTCTTTAGTTAACGAATAACGCTTGGTCAATTTTAATTCGTTCATACGGCTAGAAATAACGTTGCTATTCCTGCCCGAAAGTTCAAATATTAAACGCTCTAGATTGCTTGAAATAAGTATGTCCATTGATGGCGACATCGTTTTATAAAATTCGCGGTTAGAATCGTAAACACCTTCATCAAAAAACTCGGTTAAAACGTTGTTTTTATTAGACGCGCATACTAGTTTGTTTATAGGAAGCCCCATTTGTTTAGCATAATATCCTGCCAAAATATTACCAAAGTTGCCCGTAGGAACACAAAAATCTATTTTATCACCAAGAGAAATTTCGCCCGTGCTAACAAGGTCTAGATAAGCAGAAAAATAATATGCTATTTGTGGAACTAGTCTACCAAAATTTATAGAGTTTGCGCTTGATAATATAACGCCTTTTTCTTTTAGTTCTGCATTAAAAGATTGGTCGGAAAAAATGTTTTTAACTGCGGTTTGACAATCGTCGAAATTGCCTTTAACCGAAACTACGTTAACGTTTTCGCCTTCTTGCGTGCGCATTTGTAGTTTTTGCATATCCGAAACGCCTTCTTCTGGATAGAACACCATAATCTTGATACCATCGGCATCCTTAAATCCTTCTAATGCGGCTTTGCCCGTATCACCACTGGTTGCAACCAAAATTAAAATTTGTTCTTTAATTCCGATATGGTCTGCGCCTTTTCTAAGTAGATACGGAAGCATAGTTAGCGCAATATCCTTAAACGCTAGCGTTGGGCCGTGGAATAATTCTAGAACGTAAAAATTATCTTCTAGTTTAACAACTGGCGCTGCTTCGTTATCATCAAATTTAGCGTATGCTTTTTGACATGCTTTAAGTAAATCTTCTTTGTCGTATTCGTCTAGATAACTGCCTATAACCTTAGTTGCTATTTCCGCGTAAGACATAGATAGCATATCTTTTAACTCGCCACTTAAATTAGGAAAAGACGCTGGCACGAATAGCCCCCCGTCTGATGCTAAACCCTTAACGATAGCATGCGATGCTGATAATACTTTGTCTTTTCCTCTAGTACTAATAAATTCCACTTTTACTCTCCTAAACAAAAATAATAGTCGGAAAATTCTTCCAACTATTATTTTACACTATTTTTAATATAAAAATCAACTACTTAGCCCACTTTAATATAAAGTCTGGTAAATCTTCTTTAGAAGAACTGCAAGTTAATACGAATTTTACGCCAAAATCCTTCTCTAACTTTTCAATCGAGTCGAAAAAGCGTTGCATATCTTTAAGATCTTTACCGGCTATTCTTGCTACGCCGTCAATAAATACGTATTCGTTATCGCCGTTTGCGGCAACTATTCCGCTAACGAAACCTAAAAGCCCGTCTTCTCCACCAACGTTAAAATCTTCAGTGTTTAAGAATCTAATTGGATATTTAAGATCGAAGGAATATCTATTCGTGTCTGTAATAAATACTACGTGGCCTTTTGCATCTTTAACTGCAAGAGACGCGTTATCAATAATTGCTTTAGTTTTGCCTGTACCTTTTGGTCCGTAAAAAATTTTCATTTATTTTCCTCCCGTAGATTATCTACAATTATATTGTATAATAAATTCCTTCAAGTTGCAATAGGTTTTTTAAAATTTATCTCGCTTGAAGCAATAATTTTTTATGGAATTTTTTATCGCACATCATCAAGATATGGTCTAGTTCGTCGTCTCCCATTACGGTTGAACGCCCGTCAGCGTATTCTTTGTCAATTATCTCTTTAACTTTTGCAACGATAGGATGGCTCTTTTCTATTTTATGCTCGTCAGCAAGTTCGTAGAATTGATTTATCCAGTACGCTATTCCTGCTAAACCGCTAGTATTGTTTATCGCAACGTAAACCGGACGTTTTAATATTTTTTTCGTGTCAAAAACGTTGTATATTTCTTCGTCTTTAAGCATACCGTCTGCATGAATACCAGCCCTAGTAGAGTTAAAACTTCTGCCAACGAACGGTGTTTGAGATGGAATATCATAGCCGATTTCGCGTTCGAAATAGTTTGCGATATCCGTAATTACGGTATAATCCATACCGTCGTTAGTGCCTTTTAGAGATGCGTATTCAATAGCCATTGCTTCTAGCGGACAGTTACCCGTTCTTTCGCCGATACCAAGTAGAGAACAGTTAACAGATGAACAACCATATAACCAAGCGGTAGAAGCGTTTGCAACAACTTTATAAAAGTCGTTATGTCCGTGCCATTCTAACATACTGCTAGGCACTTCTGCATAGTGCTTTAAGCCGTAAACGATACCAGAAACGCTACGTGGAAGCGCAGCCCCCGGGAACGAAACACCAAAGCCCATAGTATCACAAGCACGAATTTTAATAGGAATTCCACTTTCTTTAGAAAGTTTCATTAGTTCGCTTGCAAAAGGCACTACGAATCCGTAAAAGTCTGCCCTAGTGATATCTTCGAAGTGGCATCTTGGGCGAATACCCGCATTAAGCGCGTCTTTAACAGCGCCAAGGTATTTATCTAGTGCTTGAGCACGAGTTAAATTCATTTTCTTGAAAATATGATAGTCTGAGCAACTTACTAGAATACCCGTTTCGCTAACGCCCATACTTTTAACTAGTTCAAAGTCTTTTTTGTTTGCTCTAATCCAACTGGTTATTTCTGGAAATTTTAGTCCTAAATCTTGGCATTTTTCAACTGCTTTTCTATCTTTTTCTGAATACAAGAAGAATTCTGATTGACGAATAATTCCCTTTTCGCCACCAAGTTTAGACATCATCTTAAATAGTTCTACTATTTGCTCTACCGTAAAAGGCGACATTGCTTGTTGCCCATCACGGAAAGTGGTATCCGTTATCCAGATTTCTTCCGGCATGCTCATAGGAACCGTTCTAGTGTTAAAAATAATTTTGGGCACGTTTTCGTAGTCGAAAATATCCCTATAAAGTTGTGGTTCTTTAACGTCTTGCAACGTGTAATTATAAAATTTTTCTTCTAATAAATTAGTTTTTTTATTTTTTTCTATCATACTAATGCCTCCGTAAATTCTTTAATCCTTTTAAGACCTTCTTTAATCTCGTTCATTGCGACTGAAGAAGAAAGTCTTATTGCATTGTCATCGCCAAAGCATACGCCTGGGATAACCGCTACTCCGTTTTTAAGTAACGCTTCCGCAAATGAAAGTGAGCCATCAATTTTTTGCCCTTCGAAAGTTTTACCGTAAAAATACGATACGTCGATAAACACGTAAAACGCTCCGTCAGGTTCGGCGCAAGTTAGTCCTTTAACTCCGTTTATAAAGTCTATCATATATCTTCTGCGCTCGTCGAACGTTTTTACCATTTCTTTAACGAAAACTTCGCTTTCTGGTGAAGTAAGCGCAGTTACAGATGCGTATTGTGATATAGAGCACGCGTTAGAAGTGGTGTGGCTTTGCATAGAAGATATTGCTTTTGCAATTCTTTCTGGTGCGGCAAGATAACCTATTCTCCAACCAGTCATAGAATACGTTTTAGAAACGCCGTTTACAACTATTGTGTTATCTTTTAAGTATTCTGATAAACTAGCGATAGAACAAAATTCTTTGCCGTTATATATTAGTTTTTCATAAATTTCATCTGAAATAACGCCAAGGCCGTTTTCTTCGATAACCTTACCTAAATCAGCAAGTTCTTGTTTAGAATAAACTGCACCCGTTGGATTGTTTGGCGAGTTCAAGATTATAGTCGTCGTTTTATCGGTGATTGCGTTTTTAAGTTGTTCGGCTGTAATTTTATAACCGTTTTCCTTTTTTGTTTCAACAAAAACGCATTTACCCCCTGCTAGTTTAACTAGTTCTGGATAGGTTAGCCAGTAAGGCGATGGAATAATAACCTCGTCTCCTTCTTCAACCATAGCGCAAATTGCATGATATAAAGAACTCTTTGCGCCCGAAGATATGATTATTTGAGATGGTTTATAATCTAAACCATTGTCTTTTTTGAATTTTTCGCATATTGCGTTTTTAAGTTCTGCCATGCCAGATGCAGGGGTATATTTGGTAAAACCTATATCTAGCGCCTTTTTTGCAGAATCTATTATGTACTTCGGCGTATTGAAATCTGGTTCTCCGGCAGTAAAACCAATAACCGAAATCCCTTCCGCTTTCATCTTTTTAGCCTTTGCTGTCATTTCAAGTGTAAGTGATGGTGCAATCTGGCTAGTTCTTTGTGATACTTTCATACTTTTCTCCTAAATACTTCTATAATTTACTTTCGTTAAGATATAATTTTACATATAATTTACAATTTTTAATTTACAAATTTTTATTCTTCGCCAAAGCCCATTGCAAGTTTGTTTTCTCTATCGAATATTGCAAGTGCTTCTATCATTTCGTCAACGTCGCCCATCAAGAAATTGTCTAACGAATATAGGGTTAAACCTATTCTATGGTCGGTTACCCTGCCTTGTGGGAAGTTATAAGTTCTAATTCTTTCAGAACGATCGCCCGTGCCAACTTGATTTTTTCTGTTTTCCGAATATTCTTTATCTGCTTGCGATTGGTAATAATCGTATAGCCTACTCTTTAATACCTTCATTGCTTTTTCGCGGTTTTTGGTTTGCGACCTTTCATCTTGACACAACACTACTATGCCCGTTGGCAAGTGCGTAAGTCTTATGCAAGATTCGGTTTTATTAACGTGCTGTCCGCCAGCGCCAGAAGAACGCAAAGTATCAACTTTAAGGTCTTTTTCGTCGATATGAATTTCTACGTCAGTCGCTTCTGGTAAAACGGCAACGGTAACGGTAGAAGTGTGAACTCTTCCTTGCGATTCGGTTTCGGGTACGCGTTGAACTCTATGAACGCCACTTTCGAATTTTAGTTTAGCGAAAGCAGATTTTCCAGATACTGAGAACACTACTTCTTTTATTCCGCCAAGTTCTGTGGAACTATTTTCAATTTCTTCGGTTTTCCAACGGTTCTTTTCAGCGTATTTTACGTACATTCTATAAAGTTCGTATGCAAATAAACTCGCTTCTTCTCCGCCTGCGCCCGCTCTTATTTCCATAATAACGTTTTTATCGTCGTTCGGGTCTTTTGGGATAAGAAGAATTCTAAGTGCAGAAGAAATTTCTTCTAACTCTTTTTTAAGGCTTAAAATTTCTTCTTCCATAAGCGCGCGCATTTCTGCGTCTGCTTCTTTTTTAACGCCTTCTTCTAGTTCAGTAAGTTCGCTTTGAACTTTTTTATATTTTAGGTATTCCTCAACAGTTTCGGTGATATCGGCAAGTTCTTTTGAATACGCCTTCCACTCGTCCATTTTTGCTAAAATCTCTGGATCTGAAACTAATTCGTTAAGTTTTTTATACCTTTCTAGCGTTTTATCTAATCTCTTAAACATTAATAAACCACCTTAACTATTCTGTCTATATCTTCGTAATCTTTAATAATTTCTATACTTTTTGCGCCGATAAATAATTCTTTAACTTGCTCGGCTTGACCTATACCTACTTCTAAAAGTATAACGCCGTTCTCATTTAAGAAGTCTTTTGCTTTTTCGGCAATTATTCTATAAAATTCAAGTCCGTCTACTCCACCGTCTAACGCGGTTATCGGCTCAAATTCTTTTACTTCTTTTTGCAAATTCTCTATATCGCCACTCTTAATATACGGCGGGTTAGAAACGATTAGGTCGAATTTACCTTCTAATTTTAGGAACATATCGCTTAGCACTGTTGATATTTCTGCGTTATGCGCCTTAAAGTTTTCAGATGCTACTTCTAATGCTTTTTCGCTCACGTCGGATGCTACAACCGAACAATTTTTAGCCAACTTTATCGTTAATGCAATAGCGCCACTGCCAGTACATAAATCTAGAACTCTTGAATTTTCATTAACAAGTTCAATGGCCTTTTCGCACAAGATTTCAGTTTCCGGTCTTGGAATAAGCACGCTTTCGTTAACTTTTATTTCGTGCCCGTAAAAATCAGTGCTACCTAAAACGTACCAAAGTGGTCTGCCCGTAATACGATTTTTAACGATTTCGTTTATCTTTTCTATTTTGCTAACTAAAACCAAGTCGTTAGTTCTTACTTGGCTACGTTTTACACCTAGCGTTAAACTAACTATCCATTCTGCCTCTGCAATTTCTTCTATGCCATTTTCGGTTAGCGTTTTTATAACGTCGTTAAGCAGGTCTTTTCTTTTCATTGGGGCTAAAAAACTTTGTTCTGGAATAGTTGGGTCAGCGTCCATTTCAAGCACTTTGTTAAATGCTGTAATTGCAACTTCTAACATTTTTTTAGTAGGCTCTCTTGTAGAAAGTTTTTGTATCATAAGCCCGGGAAGTTTTAATGGCGTAAATATAAAACAATCGGTTTTTGCAAGAAATTTAAGAAGTTCGTAAGAAAGCCCT
The DNA here is from genome assembly GCA_045613505.1 of Christensenellaceae bacterium. Lineage (GTDB taxonomy): Bacteria > Bacillota > Clostridia > Christensenellales > Borkfalkiaceae > UBA1259. The sequence continues at coordinate 34,972 of JAZLBC010000016.1, read as the reverse complement.
GCAACTACTGGTAAAAACGCAATTTTTACTAGAATTCTTACAAGTTTATTGGTTAAAGTATTGCCAATTAACGCCTCGAAACACGCAAACACCAATATACTAACTAATATTACGAAAAACATAAACGTAGTCCCGCACCTATTGTGTAAGCGTGAACAAGTTTTAGCGTTTTCTACCGTTAGTGGCAACCCCTTTTCAAAGCAAGAAATGGTTTTATGCTCCGCCCCGTGATACATGAACGTTCTTTTAACGTCTTTTATAAGCCCGCACAAGAATATGTAAAAAACGAATATGAGAAGTTTTAGCCCGCCTTCGATAAAGTTTTTCGCCCAAACGTTAGGATTATCGCCAACGAGCCACACCCTTACGGTTTGTGGTAAAATAACGAATAGCCCTATTGCAAGCGCAAGACCTAGAACTAACGAGATAAAACTGACCACGCTCATAACGTTTACTTTTAGTTTTTCTGCTAGCCATTTTTCAAACTTAGAAGGCTCGCCTTCACCAAAAACGTCTGCCGAACGCATAAGAACCCTCGTTCCCGTATAAAAAGAATCTATAAAAGAAACTATGCCCCTAATTATCGGCCAGTTTTTTATGCTTTTCTTTTTTCTAGGTTTTAAGCGCTTTGTTTCTATGCGAATTACACCTTCTTGATCTCTAACCGCAGTTGCCATGCACGTTTTACCACGCATCATAACGCCTTCGATAACGGCTTGACCACCTATAGAAACTTTATTGCACTTTTGCGTTTTACGTTTATCAGACATTTCTACCTTTTTTCATAAAAAAACGGCTTTAAGAGTATAATACACTTAAAGCCGCTAAAAATACAATTTTATTTCGTTTTTGCGTATCTCTTGTTGAATTTATCAACGCGGCCACCAGTGTCTACGAGTTTTTGCTTACCAGTAAAGTAAGGATGACATTTACTGCAAATATCAACCTTTATAACGTCAGACTTTTTAGTTGAACCAGTGGTAAAAGTTGCGCCACAAGCGCATTGAACAGTTACCTCGTGATAATCGGGATGTATTCCTTCTTTCATTATAATCACCTCGTGTATCTAATTTACCCAGTTATTATATTATATTTTTTCGGTTTAGTCAACTATAAACAATGTGTTTTTTTAAAATTTCAAAATCTTTTAATTGCTTTTTTCTCGCTTATTTTGCTTGCGTAAAAAAATTTTTTAGTATATAATCATATTCGAACGATTATTTTTGGAGTAAAAATGAAAGGCTGGAAAATTACTAAACCATTTCTTTTAGTCGAAACAGAGATTGAAGAAAATGCAGTTTTGGTAAATCAATCAAAAATTAGGCTTACTAAAGCCCTACTAACTTTAAGCGACGTTTTGCGTTTTAACGGTGAACTTGAAACCGAAGAGATTGTTTTAGGCTCTAACGGCATAGGTATCGTTACTGAAACCGAGCCAAACCTTTTCGGGCTTGAAAAAGGCAAAAGAGTTTTCGTTGAAAGCGTGCATTGTTGCAATGCTTGTTATAATTGCAAAAACGGAGACAAAGATAAGTGCTTAAACATGCAAATCGCTGGCGAAGACTTCGATGGCTTTTTTAGAGATTTTATCTCTACCCCGTCTGATAGTATTTACCTTTTACCCGACAGTGTAGACGACGTGCAGGCTTTGTTTATAGACCAAATTTCAACGGCTATTGCCATATTCGATCAGTTAGACGTTAAAAAGGGCGATTACGTTGCTGTTGTTGGCGCAAACAACTTTGCTAATATTTTTGCACAACTTTTAATTTATCACCAAGCGGTGCCTATCGTTTTAACCACTAACGAAAAAGATTATCAAAACGCTAAAAACTCTGGTATTTACTATGTTTTAGGCGAAGACGATAACTGGCAAAAAGAAGTTTACACCATAACTAGTGGCAGATTTACCGACAAAGTGGTTTACGTTTCAGATTGCGAAATTTCATTATCACGCGCGTTCTCCCTCGCATGCTACAATGCAAAAGTTGCGTTTACGGGCGTTTACAATAAAAGTACTTCCGTTTCGTTCTTACAAGCAATTAAAAAACAACTTGACATTTTATTTATAAATAACGGGCACGGAAACACTGCCGGCGCTATCAACTTACTTGCTAATAAAGTTATAAACTTTAATCACCTATCAATTGGAAACGCAACGTTTAAGGATGTGCCTAGTGTTTTAGAAAAAGAAAGCAAGGCGTTTGAAAAAGATTTAGCCTTCTACGAAACCGTTATTGATATGATTTAACAATCCTTAAAAAAATAAAGTCGCATATAAATGCGACTTTTTCTTTTTTCTAAAAGGTTATTGCCTTTTTTAAGATTTTTTGTTCTTTACGAATATCTTTAGTATCTTTCTAATTATCGTGGGTGGCTTTATACAAATAATTTTCATAATACACCTCTCAATATATTATGCCAAATATATTTTTTTTGCCACTACCACGTTAAATTTCTCTTAAATCTTTAATAATTTTTGCTCTATCCGGCTCGTTAAACACGGTACTACCTGCAACTAACACGTTTGCGCCTGCCGTTTTTGCAAGTTTTGCAGTTTCTAAGTTTATTCCGCCGTCTATTTCTATATCAAGTTCTTTGCCTATCTCTTTTGCAAAATTATAAAGTTCAGTTACCTTAGGAAGAACGTCTGGTATAAATTTTTGCCCGCCAAAGCCCGGAAAAACACTCATTAAAAGTACCATATCGCAGTATTCTACAACGTTTTTAATTTTTTCTACGGGCGTATCCGGATTGATTACCGTGCCACACTTAACGCCAAGTTGCTTTATCGCTTTAAGCGTGTCTAACAATCTATCCCCACACGCCTCGTAATGAACGGTTATTATGTCAGACCCTGCATCTGCAAAGCGTTCTATATACTTCCATGGCTCTACTATCATTAAGTGCGTGTCGAATATTGCGCTAGAATGTGGTCTTGCCTCTTTTATAAATTTAGGCCCGAACGAAATATTTTTTACGAACACACCGTCCATAACGTCTAAATGCAATAAATCTGCCCCCGCACTAGTTATACTCTTTACGTCTTCGCCAAATTTTGAAAAATCTGCCGATAACATAGATGGTGCAATTTTAATATTCTTCATGATTAACTCCTTTAATTGTTTTCTTCTAAATATCTTCTTCTAAGTTGCCCGCAAGCGCCGTCTATATCTTCACCCATCTTGCGCCTTAACGTTGCAGAAAGTCCGCCTTTTTCTAAAAGCCCTAAAAATCTATACGCCTCTTTTTCCGTACCGCCTTTTAGGTCTTTTTCTTTTACTTCGTTAAGTCTTATTAAGTTAACGTGGCAAGGCTTACCTTTTAGCAAAGAAATTAGTTTATCTGCGTGCGCCTTAGTATCGTTTTTGCCTTTAATTAAAACATATTCGAATATATATCTTCTGCCCGTTTTATCGAAATAGAACTTGCAAGCATCTAAAATTTCAGCAATCGAATATTTTTTTGCAACGGGCATTATTTCTTTTCGTTCTTCGTCAAAGGGGGCGTGCAAAGACACGGTTAGATTAACCGATAAGTCTTCGTTTGCCAAGTCGTACATCTTAGGCACTAACCCCGAAGTTGAAAGGCTAACGTTTCTTTGGCTTATATTTATGCCGTTTTCACTGCTTAAAAGTTTAATAAATTTAACGGTGTTTTGGTAGTTATCAAGTGGTTCGCCACTACCCATTAAAACTACGTTTATAACCTTTCTTTTATCGCCTAACAATCCGCCGTCTAATCGATTAACTGAAATAACTTCGCCCAATATTTCGCCCGCGGTTAAATTTCTTATAAGCCCTTCTAGCCCAGAAGCGCAAAACGCGCAGTTCATTCTGCACCCTACCTGTGTAGAAACACACAAACTAGCACCGTGTTTATAGCGCATTAAAACGCCTTCTATAACGTTTCCGTCGCGTAGAGAAAACAAAAACTTTTCAGTTCCATCAACCGATTTTAGCGTTTTTATTATTTTAACGGGTTGCGCATCATATTTTTCTTTAAGTTTTGCGCGGAGTTCTTTTGAAATATCAGTCATTTCATCAAAATCTTTGCCTAAATGCAACGATTTGTAAATTTGACCAGTTCTAAACGCCTTTTCGCCAAGTGATAAAAGTATTTCTTTAAGTTCTTCTTGGCTAAAATCTAACAAACACTCTTTCATTTTACTCTCTTTAACTTGCAAACGTAAAACCCAAGCCCACCTGACACGTCAGGAAGAAAGGTTATGCCCACACTGCTCTTTTCGTGCGGGAGTTTACTATCTGTTTTTTCTATTTGAAAATCGTTGTTGTCTTCTAAAAACTTTTCTATGGTGCGCTCGTTTTCGCTAGGCAAAATAGAACAAGTAGAATAATATAAATATCCGCCAACCTTAACGTATTTAGAAGCAACGCTTAATATTTTTATTTGTTCTTTCGTTAAACTTACTACGTCTAACTCTTCTCTGTTTAGGCGTATGTCGGGATTATCGCATACCGTTCCTAAACCACTGCAAGGCGCGTCTACTAACACTCCGTCGAACGCGCTATCATAATTTTCGTCGTATACCGAAGCATCTTTGCAGTAAGCGGTAACGTTGGTTCTTTTCATACGGCTTACGTAAGAATTTATAAGCCCTACTCTATGTGGGTGCAATTCAAATGCAGTAACACTCTTGCATTTATAAGAAAGTCTTACGCTCTTGCCACCTGGCGCTGAACAACAATCTAAAAGTTTTTCGCAAGGCTCTACTACTTCGCATATCGCGACCGAGCCAAGCGCCTGATAAGTATAAAGCCCGTTATCGTAATCAGAATTTCTATTAAACCTATCCAAAGAAAAAACGTTACAAAAAGGCGTTTTTTCGAATTTATAGCCGTTTTTTGTTAAATAATCTTCGCCGTCTACGTCGTAAAACGCTAAAACCGTTTTAGAATTCTTCGCGCTGATAATGCTTTCAGTTCGCTCTTTTCCGTATTTACCTATAAGTTCTTTAACGGCGAAATTCGGGTAAGAATAGTTTATAGATAAATAGTCTTCTAAATCAGTTGGAATTTGTGGTTTTTCTTTTACAAAACGCCTTAAAAACGCGTTTACAAACCCACTTGCGCCCGACTTTCCTAGTTTTTTTGTTAAAGAAACAGCGTTGTCTATAACTGCATATTCCTTTTTTTCTAGATGTCTTATTGCATACATAGAAATTTTTAGAATAGTTCTAACCACAAGCTTAGGGTTTTTACTTGCAAGAAGTTTTAGATAGTAAGATAATTCGTAGTCAGTATCTAAAACGCCGTAACAAATCTTTACCGTTAGAGCGCGGTTCTTTTCTTCTATAACGGTATCGTTTATCGCTTGCTTTATAAAAGCCTTTTCGCTATAAACTTTGTTAAGTATTCTATAACAATCGTAAAAACAATTTATCATAACCCAAATTTATCTTTAACGCTTATTTTGTTTCCTAGTAAAAACGCCCTAGCATCCATTACTTTTCCGCCCGATTTTTGAAGCGTTAATATCTCTATCGCTCCCGTTTTGCAAGCGATTATTAGTTTTTTATCGCTAACTAAAACTTCGCCCGAATTGCCGTTCCCTTCTACTTTCTTTGCAGAATATATTTTTATTACCACTCCGTTATAAGTAGTGAACGCTATTGGAGACGGATTATACGCCCTTATTTTATTTACCACTTCTTCGCTCGTTTTGTTAAAATCTATTTCAGCGTTAAACTTATTTAGCATTTTAGTGTGCGTTGCTATTTCGTGGTTTTGTGGCGTGAAATTTATTTTTCCGTTTATAAGTTCTTTAACTACCTTTTCTATGGCGTTTGCGCCAACTACTGATAATCTTGAAAGCAATTCGCCAGCAGTTTCGTTTTCTAAAATATCAAGCGTTTCTATGCTGATAATATCGCCCGTATCAACGCCGATATCCGTGCGCATGATAGTAACGCCCGTAGTTTTTTCGCCGTTTAATATTGCATACTGAACGGGCGCAGGCCCACGATACTTTGGCAATATAGATGCGTGTATGTTAAAAGTTCCGTGTTTAGGCACGTCTAAAATCTCTTGCGACAAAATTTGACCAAACGCGCAAGTTATCATAAGGTCTGGCGCAAGATTTTTTAGGTCTTGTAGCCCTTCTTTTCTTATGCTTTTATACTGATAGACTTTTATACCTTTGCTCTCTGCAAAAACCTTTACCGGCGGTGGGGTTAAAATTTGCTTTCTTCCAACGGGTTTATCTTCGTTGGTAACAACTGCAACTATTTCTATTCCTTTAACGCTCAAAAGCCTTTCTAGTGGGCAAACGGCAAAGTCCGGTGTGCCTAAATACACTACTCTCATCTTAATCCTCCGTAACGTTTTCGGCTTTGTCGATGTAAAGTATTCCGTCTAAATGGTCGTTTTCGTGGCAAAAAGCGCGTGCAGTAAAACCGCTAACTTTAACAGTGAAAGGCTTTCCGTATCTATCTTGCGCTTTTACCGTTAAGTGCATTGGGCGTTCTACTATACCGCTTTTGTTTTTTACAGATAAACAACCTTCGTATCCGCGTTGTTTACCCTTTGCGCTAACAATTATGGGGTTTATACATTCGTAATAATTATTTTCTGCCGAAACTATAAAAATTCGTTTCAAAACGCCTACTTGCGGGGCTGCTAGTCCTGCGCCTTGTGCTTTTATTAGCGTGTCTTTCATATCGTCTAGAAGCTGGTGTGTTTTTTCACCAAAGTCCGTTACTTCGAAGCATCTTTTTCTTAATACCTCATCACCTATTTGAACAATATTTCTTATAGCCATAATTTCTTTCCTAACTTAAATTATTTGGGTTTATTTCTACGTAAACCATAACGCTTTTATCAGTATATTTATCTGCTAGTCTAAAAACTTCTTTTCTAGCGTCTTCGTCGTTTTTAGTAACGCGCATCAATACTTGGTATCTATATTTATCTTGTAATTTTTTCAGCGGTGCTTTCATACAGCCTAAAAACTTAAACTTTTCTAAATTTGCCTTATGAAAAGCACTAAATTCGCCGTATAATTCTTTTATCGTGTTTAACGCCCTTTCATCGTCGTTAGAACTAACTAAAATTCTTATTATATCGGTAAACGGCGGAAAACCCGTTGCCTTTCTTATAGAAACTTCGTGATTATAATACCCTTCGTAGTCGTATTTTATCGCTCTACCTAAAACGGGGTGTTCGGGCGAATACGTTTGCAAAACCACCTTGCCTATCTCTTCAGCCCTGCCACTTCTTCCCGCAACTTGCGTTATTAGTTCAAACGTGCGTTCTGAACTTCTGTAATCGGAAAAATGCAAACTCATATCCGCGTCAAGTATACCGACCAAGGTAACCGACGGAAAATCGTGCCCTTTTGCTATCATTTGAGTGCCTACTAAAATATCGGCAGACTTGTTGGCAAACTCTTTAAGTATCTTAAAATGCCCTTCTTTATTTTGCGTTGAATCTCTGTCCATACGCAGAATTTTGGCGTTTGGAAATAATTTTTGTAGTTCTATAACCACTTTTTCAGTTCCGAAACCACCGTATCTTAAATAAGTGCTACCGCATTCGGTACACGCTTCTATCATTTTATATTTTGCACCACAATAGTGGCAAAGCAACGAATCGTCTTCTCTGTGATAGGTAAGCGAAACGTCGCAAGACTGACATTTTTGAACGTGCCCGCATTCTGCGCAAATAACGCTACGGCTAAAACCTCTTTGATTTAAGAATATTATTGCTTGGTTGCCGTTTTTTAGACAGATTTCTAGTTCACTTTTAAGTGCGGAAGAAAACGGCGTGTTGTTTCCCCTTTTTATCTCCCTTTTCATATCGACGACTTCGATATCGGGAAGGGCGCGTTTGTTTATTCGCTCTTTTAAAGTTACTAAATTATATTCACCGTTTTGCGCGTTAAGGTAACTTTCTATCTTAGGAGTTGCGCTGCCTAAAACGATTTTTGCACCCGACAATCTTGCGCGCTCTTTCGCAATTTCTATCGTAGAATATCTTGGCGCTGATTCACTTTCGTAACTGCTGTCGTGCTCTTCGTCGATAACGATTATTCCCACGTTAGCAAGCGGTGCAAAAATAGCACTTCTTGCGCCGATTGCGATTTTCGCCTCGCCGTTTCTTAAACGCATCCACTCGTCGTATCTTTCGCCACTAGAAAGTCCGCTATGCAGTATTGCCGCAATACTACTAAATCTGCCCCTTAGTTTTTTTAGCATTTGTGGTGTTAGTGAAATTTCGGGCACAAGCATTATTGCCGTCTTACCCTTTTTCATCGCATTTTCGATAAGTTTTAGGTAAATTTCGGTTTTGCCACTGCCCGTTACGCCGAATATTAAACTTATTGTTTTATCGGTATTTTCTATTGATTTAGTGGCGTTTTGTTGACTTTCTGTAAGCGTTATATTGCTAACTTCTTCGCCGACCATAGCGTATGGCTTTCTTAAAATTTCTTTATCTAAAACACTAACGATACCTTTATTTTTTAAGCCGTTTATTGCGCTAGTACCGAAAAGTTCAGTTAATTCTTTTAGCGAAGTTTCGCCACGTTCGGTTAAATAATTATATACTTCTAACTGCTTTTTCGTGCATTTACTAACAGACGATAAAATCTCTTCGGTAGTTATGTTAAGGCTAACGAATTTTGCAGTTTTCTCTTTCACCCTGCCCTTGCGCATTTCTGCGGGCAAAAAAAGCCTTAACGCTTGCGCGTAGGTTACGTGGTAACGCTCTTTAACGAATTTTGCAAGCGATAACGTTTCGGCGGTAAGCGCAGGTATTTTATCTAAAATTCTTACGATAGGTTTAATCTTTTCGGGTGGATAATCGCTAACCAATTTTTTTGCAAGAACGAAACCTTCTATTTCGTATTTGCCAAAAGGAACGACTACCCGACAACCTTCACTAATACTATTATCGGGATAAGAATATTCGAATATTTTATCGACTTCGGTGTGCGAAACGTCGACGATAACGTCTAAAAAAACCTGCATAAAAACCTACGCGTTCAACGTATTGCGTTGAACGCGTGATAACCTTTTAATCGTTCGTGGCAACAAGTTTGCCTTCGTAAATTTCAAGTGCTGCAACAGATAATGGTTTTTCGTTATTAGGAAGTTCCGCATAGCCTTGATTTTGGCTTTGTTCCATTAGTTGCCTTGCTCTTTTGCTAGTTACAACGCATAACGCGTATTTAGAACCAACTTTTTCTGCTAATTCGTCTATTGGTGGTTTATGTATCATTTTATCTCTCCTTAACCGTTTTTTACGGATTTTATAATATTTTCTATTCTTTCTACCGCTTTATCTAAATCGTCGTTTATCACGGTGAAATCATATAGTTCTTTTTTTCCAAGTTCGTATTCTATTCGTTGCATACGAAGTTCAATTTTTTCAAGACTTTCAGTTTTGCGTTTTATAAGCCTATTTTTAAGTTCTTCCATTGAAGGCGGAAGTATCATAATAAGCAAAGCGTTTTCGTAGTTCTTTTTTACGTTAAGCCCGCCGTTTACGTCAATTTCAAGTATAACGTCTTTGTGTGCGAGTTTGTCTAAAACGAATTCTTTTGGCGTGCCGTAAAAATTCTCGAAATGTTCGGAATATTCTAAAAAGCCGTCGTTATTTATTTTTTCTTTAAATTCGGGTTTTGATATAAAGAAATATTCTACACCGTTAGTTTCGCCCTTTCGTGGACTGCGCGTTGTGCAAGACACGCTTAAAAAAAAGTCTTTATTCCTTTTAACTAGTTTTTTGGCTATTGTGCCCTTACCAACGCCTGACGGACCCGATAATACTACTAAAACGTTTTTCATACTACTCTAAATTTTGTACTTGTTCTCTAATTTTTTCTATTTCGTTTTTAAGTAAAAGTGCAATACTCGTTACGGTTACGTCGTTTGATTTTGAACAAATTGTGTTTGCTTCTCTGTTAAATTCTTGCATTAAAAAATCTAGTTTCTTGCCAGGATTTTTGGTTTTTATAATTTCTTTAAACTGCGTTATGTGCGAATATAGCCTTGTTAACTCTTCGTCTATATTGGCTTTATCGGTAAAGAACGCTACTTCGTTAAGTAACCTTGACTCGTCATATTTAACGCCGTTAAGCGCTTCTATTATACGGTCGGTTAGTTTTTTCTTGTATTCTTCTACAATAAGGGGTGCTCTTTCTTTTATTTGATTTCTATAATCACTAATAACTTCTATACGAGAAAGCATATCAGCAACTAACTTTTCGCCTTCTACCTTGCGCATTTCGTTAAGGTTTTCGCACGCCTTAATGGTGGTTTCTATTATTACGTCTTTTAAATCTTCGTAATCGTTTACCGAATTATCTACGATAACTTCGGGCATCTTCATTATCATAGATGCAGTTAAATCGCAAGGAACACCAAGTTTTTCTGCGATTTCTTTGCCAGCGTTATAATAGTCGATTGCCTTGCCTATGTTTACAGCAACGTTAGCACTTTTTTCTCTTAAATCGGTAAAGTTTATAAATAATTCTACCCTACCACGAGAAACAAAAGATTGCACTGCTTTTCTAATTCCGTCTTCAAAGGCAATAAACGAACGTGGCATTTTTGCGTTAAAGTCGAAATTACGGTTGTTAACCGTTCTTATTTCTACCGTTAATGATATTCCGTTTTCTATGTATTCGGCTTTGCCGTAGCCCGTCATGCTTAACATAAATATTTCTCCGTATATTTTATTTATTTTAACATACTATTTATAATTTATCAAGTATTTATAAGAGATTTAAAGGTTTCTTCGTCTATAATTTTCACGCCTAGTTTTAGGGCTTTATCTAGTTTGCTACCTGCGGATTCGCCAGCCAATACCATTGTGGTGTTTTTAGATACCGAAGAAGAAACTTCCCCGCCAAGAGATTCTATAATTTTAATTGCTTCATCTCTCTTTAGCGTTGGCAACGTGCCCGTTAAAACAATTTTTTGCCCAGCGAAAACGCCTCCGCTTGTCGCGTTACCTTCTTTAATCGTAACACCTAAACTTTGTAACACGTTTATTTCGTTAAGGTTCTCTTCTTGCGCGAAAAATTCTACTATTTTTTCGGCTATAATCTCACCTATCTCGTCTAACGCTAAAAGTTCTTCCTTCGTGCTTGACGAAAGGTTTTCAATCGTCTTAAATTTCTTGGCTAAATCTTTTGCAGTTTTTTTGCCAACGTTTTCTATGCCAAGCGCATAAATAAAATTAGAAAACTCTACCGTTTTAGACGTGTTTAGGCTTGACAAAAGATTGTTTGTTTTTGCATCCTTAAAACCTTCTAACGTCAATAGTTCTTCTTCTCGTAATTTATAAAGATCGCTAAACTTTCTAACACCAAACACGTCGTAAAGTAGCCCTGCGGTTTTTTCGCTAAAACCTTCTACGTTCATACCGTCTTTTGATGCAAAGTTAGTAAGGTTCGCGATAACTCTTGGCTTGCAGTTTTTATTTTCACAAAACAAGTTTGCGCCTATCTCTTTAAGAACCATACCACAATACGGGCAAACTGTTGGTTTTTCCACGGGCCTACAATCATCAAAAACTTCGGTAGTGCCAAGTATTTCGGGTATAACTTCGTTGCTCCTTCTAACTAAAACTCTTGCGCCTATTTGCACTTTTTTTCTAGTTAAATCTCCGTAGTTGTTAAGGGTTGCTTTGCTCACCATTGCCCCCGCTAGTTCAACCGGTGAAAGTATGCCAAGCGGAGTTAGTTTACCCGTTCTACCCACCTGCCAAACTACGTTTTTAAGCGTTGTAGTAACTTCTTCTGCCTCGAACTTAAAAGCCATTGCCCAACGCGGAAATTTATCGGTAAAACCAAGTTCTTCGCGGAGTGTTGGGTCGTTTATTTTAACCACCGCGCCATCCGTTAGGTAATCAAGGGTTTTGCGTTCTTTTTCGATTTTTAGTATAGCGTTTTTAACACTCTCAAAAGAAGAGCATACTTCTAAGAAAGGGTGTACCTTAAAGCCGTTGTCTTTTAAGAATTTAATGCTTTCTATTTGACTTATTTCAGGCGCGTTTTCTATATAATTTAGGTTGTAAAAAAGTATTTCTATGCGCCTTTTTTCAGTTTCTTTGGGGTCAAGGTTTCTTATTGCGCCCGCCACCGCGTTCCTAGCGTTTTTAAGTGGAATTTCTGCCGTTTGATTGTATTTTTCTAGGCTGGATAATCTCATTACGGCTTCGCCTTGAACTTCAATAGTTCTAGTTTCTTTTATCGTTAGCGGAAAACTTTTTACGGTTAAAACTTGCGCAGTAACGTCTTCCCCAACAACGCCGTTTCCACGCGTAGTTGCTCTAACGAATTTACCGCCCGAATAGGTTAAACAAATGGTAAGGCCATCGAATTTATACTCTACGGTGCATTTAGGAAACTCGCCACTTATATTCGCCTTAGAAAAAAACCTTTCTAGTTTATCATAGTCGGTGGCTTTGTCTAGGCTATATAGCCTTTTTATATGCTCGTGTTTTGTAAATGCCGAAATAGGCTCTCCGCCGACTCTTTTCGTTGGGGAGTCGAATAGCACTTCGCCTGTTTGTTTTTCAAGTTCAACAAGTTCGTCGTAAAGCGCGTCGTATTCTTTGTCGGAGACGGTTGGGTTGTCTAAAACGTAATACTCGTGTGCGTATCTATTTAATATATCGACAAGTTCTCGCATTCTGCTCATTTTACTATCTCCATTGGCGCATATTTAACGGAAAGTTCTTTTATCCCTAGTCCGTTAAACGCCACCGATACGGTAAGATTATCTCCACTATTCTTGGTCATTATAATAGTGCCTATACCGAATTTTACGTGTTTTACTTTTACGCCAGCCTTGAATTCGTTATAATTTATATTCTTGTTGGCGTTCAGCGTGCCTTTACCGAGCATAGTTTTAGCATAGCCCGAACTATACCCACCAACGCTTGTAGCGCTTCGACTATCAGATTCGTACCTATCGTCGCCGTAAGAATTATTAGCGTATCTGTTTCCACCGTAAAAACTTTCAGTTTCTTTTTTTGGAGAAATGATTTGGTTGGCTTCTTTAAGAAACCTTGATTGCGTCATAAATTCGCGCTTGCCGTATAAATACCTACTCATAGCACGAGTTAGGTATAATCTCTCTCTTGCTCTGGTTACGGCAACGTACATTAGTCTGCGTTCTTCTTCTAGCTCTTCCTCGGTGTCGGAATTTCTTGTTATAGGCAAAATCTTTTCATCAAGCCCGCACACGAAAACCACCTTGTATTCAAGCCCTTTAACTGCGTGAATAGTTGCTACGGTAACGCAATCTTCATCTTGTATATCGTCCGTATCAGAACTTAGTGTTACCGAATTAAGATAGTCTGACAGCGTAGAACTAGGGTTGTCGCGCTCGAAAGTTTCGATAGAGTTTTTAAGTTCACTAATATTGTATAGTTTAGAAGTATTTTCCTCGGTATTATCTTTGAATTGGTCTAAAAAAGACGTAGTTTCTATAATATGGTCTAAAAGTTCGGTTACTGTATGGTTTTTAGAATATTCTAAGAAAGAATTTATCAATAGCCCGTATGTATAAAGTTTGGTTTTTGCACCTGTGCCAAGCGTTGTGCCGTCTAAAAGTTCGGTGGCTTTTAGCATAGAAGCACCTATGCCCGTAGAGTATTCTAAAAGTTCGTTAAGGGTCTTTTCACCTATACCGCGTTTCGGCACCGAAACGCTACGCAAAAAGGCTTGGTTATCCCTTTCGTTATTGATGAGTTTAAGGTAAGACAAAAGGTCTTTAATTTCTTTTCGTTCAAAAAACTTAAAACCACCGTAAATTTTATACGGCAAGCCGTATTTATTAAACTCTTGCTCGTATGCACGAGAAAGAGCGTTAACGCGCATAAACACAGCAAAATCGCTATATTTTAGACTAGGATTTCTTGCCATTAAATTTTTTATTTGAACAGCGGAAAACGTTGCTTCGTTATTTTCGTCCGTTCCAACGAAAACTTCCACCTTAGTTCCGTCGTCGTTAGAAGTCCATAACTTCTTGTCTCGGCGAAGAGTGTTGTTTTTTATAATATTGTTTGCTAAGTCAAGTATCTTTTTAGTAGAACGATAGTTGCGCTCTAACTTAAAAATCTGCGCGTCTTTATAAATTTCGTCAAAGTTAAGTATGTTCTCTACTTTTGCACCACGCCAACTGTAAATACTTTGGTCGTCGTCGCCAACCACGAATAAGTTATTATGCACGCTTGCAAGTGTTCTAGCAATAAAGAACTGAACTTTGTTGGTATCTTGAAACTCGTCTATGTGTATATACTTAAACCTTTCGGCATAAATTTTAGCAACGTTTGGGTATTCGGTAAATAATTGATAAGTCTTGAAAAGCAAATCGTCAAAATCTAGCGCGTTGTTTCTAGCTAATTCTTCATCGTATTTTTCGTAGACACTTGCTATATCGAATACCATATAGGCATCTTTATACACCTTTTTGTATTCTTCTGGCGTTAAACACTCGTTTTTAGCGAGAGAAATATTGTTTTTAGCAGTTTTAAAAAGTTTGTCGTTATCGTAGCCGAGCGACGTTATAACGCTTTTTAATACTTTATCTTTATCGGCTTCGTCGTATATAGTAAAGTTAGAATCATAACCTAAAATCCCTATTTCTTTTCTTAAAATCTTTACGCACATACTGTGAATAGTGGTTACCCACATATCCCCGATTCCGCCTATAATTTTATTAAGGCGCTCTTTCATTTCCCCAGCGGCTTTATTAGTAAAGGTGATTGCCAAAATGTTGGCAGGGTTAACTTCCTTTTCCATAACGAGATAAGCAATACGCGTGGTTAAAACTCTGGTTTTGCCACTGCCTGCGCCGGCAATAACTAAAACAGGGCCTTCCGTTTGTTTAACAGGGCCTATTTGCTCTTCGTTAAGTTTAGAAATTAGTTGGTTAATATCAATCATTTTGGTCGCCTTTTCTGTATTTACGTATTATAAAATATTATATCATATTATAGCAAATTTTTCAAGCGCTTGATTTAATTTTTATATGGTGTTATAATGCTATTATAAAATTAAATTTTTAGGTGCGTTATGAAAAAAAATTGGCTTTATAACAAAACGGTAATAATTTCGGGCGCGAGTGGCGGAATAGGTTTTTCAGTTGCTAAAACTCTTATAGAAAAATATTCTTGCACTGTGCTTGGTATTGCCAGAAACAAACAAAAAATGCAAACAGCCATACAAACACTTGGCGATAATAAAAACAAGTTTATCCCTTTTTATTTTGACGTTTCTAGTCTTTCTTCTTGGGAAAGTTTTAAGGCGGAACTAGAAGAAAAAAATATCGTTCCCGATATTTTAATAAACAACGCCGGCTTTATGCTACCATTTAAGAAATTCGATGGATATACTATGGAAGAAATAGAAGAAATAATTAAAACTAACTTTTCTTCGGTTATTTATTCGGTTAAAACGCTTAAACCACTATTAGATAAATCTAAAACACCAGCAATAATAAACGTTTCTAGCGCAGCGGGGCTTTGCGCCGTTGTTGGGCAAAGTATGTATTGCGCAACAAAGTTTGCCGTTCGTGGTTTTACCGAAACTATTAGGCAAGACTATAAGAAAAAATATTACGTTGGCGGTATATACCCTGGTTTTATTAGAACCGATATCCTTAACAGACAAAACACCAACGATAAAGAAAACAAACTTATCAATAAAATTATGATGCCACTACCTAAGGCAACTAAAAGAATTATTAAGGGTATTAAAAGGCGCAAAAAAAGCATCGTTATGGGCTTTGACGGGCGCAGTATGAGTATTTTTGGCAGACTATTCCCTAAATTCACACCATCACTTGTTAGAAAAGTGCTTAAAATTTCTGGGCTAGAACTTTTTAAAGACGTTTTTTGCGATTAATAATTATCTTGAAAATTAAAAATAAAAAAGGTTAAGTATTGTCGCTTAACCTTTTTCGCTAAAATTATTATTTGTCTTGCAAAGTTTCTAACGAAGCGTTTTCTTCGGCGTTCTTTTCTAATGATTTTTTGTTTTTTACAGCATAAACTATCGTTATTATGCCAATAGCAAATTGCATAACACCTATCGTTATAGATATAGGTTCGAAATAAACCGCCATAAAAGATTGTAAACCTAACCCAACGCCAGATATTGCGGTTAAAATCAAAAAAGCAATTGCATAACCAAGATAAATTTCTCGCTGTTTTCTAGCGATTTTTTTAGCCTTTTAGCCGTTATAAAAGAAAGCACCGCAAGCCCTAAATTTACCACAGAAAACGGAAGACTATAACAGATAAAAATAATTACTAACCCCAACGCATCCCAGCCGTTATCCGAATTTTCAACCGCGTTTTTTTGCAATATAAAATTAACAACAACAAAAAGCACGCTAATTATACACAAAAACCCACATAGAATTAACAATTTCTTCGTAACGTTTCCTAATTTGTTCATAATTCACCCCTTCTTTATTTATTATATCACACAAATAACAATTATACAATAGTAAGCAAAATAAAAATCGCATGGCGCAAGCCACGCGATTTTTACTTTATGGTGTGAAAGTTGAGTGTTTTATATTTATTCTATTTAATAAAAGTTCTATCTTTTTCGGTATATCCCGCTTTAACTAGCAATTCTTTTAAAGATTTAACGGCAAATGTAAACGCTTCGATATTAGTTTTAAATTCGAATTTGGTTTTAAGTTCGAAGTTATCGATTTTTTTATAAGAATCAAATATTCTAAGGTGTGGCTCTAACGTAAATGTCTTATCGTCTTTTACCCTAGAAATGATATCGAAAATCTTTCCGTCTCCGTAGCCTGCCGGAACAAGTTCTTCGGTTTTAGCAATTACGTCTTTAATATGGAAATAGTCGGTTTTATCAAAGCAAGCGTTTATAGTGTCGTCTGCTTTTTCTCCAACTTGAATATAGTTTGCTGGGTCGTAAACGTATTTCCAGCCCTTAACGTTATCCATAATTTCTAAAACTCTTGCTAAAACGTCGCCATAAATGTCTTTTTCGTTTTCGTGGTATAACGTAACGCCGAATTCCTTAGAAATTCTTGCCATTTCGTTCATATAATCGAAAACTTTGTTCTTTTCGTTATAAGCGTTAAAGAAACTAAACGCGCGAATTTTATCAGTTTTCATAGCGTTTGCAATTTCAAAAACGTGCTTTACTTTATCTAAATATTTAGAAAAATCTACTGTAATTTCTTCTTTGCCGATTGGCGAACCAAGTGCCCAAACAGAAATTCCGTTATCTTCTAATTCTTTTACGTATTCTTTGGCGTCTTCTACGGTAAAATCTGCAACGTTAATGCCGTTTATACTGCGAACCTCGGTATAAGGAATACCGCAATCTATATGTGCTTTTATTTGATCTTTTAAGGTAAGTCCCGCTTCATCTGAAAATGCGGAGAGAGTTATTTTTGGCATAATTATTCTCCTTTTTTTATTTTATTTTAGCACTATTTTTACACAAAATCAAGGCAATATATTATGTTTTTAACTTGTTTTTAGCACAATATTATAATTAAACAATTTTTTTATTTAAGCGTTTATATCTTTACAATGCTTTACTAAAATGTTATAATATAAGAAAAAATTTTTTGGTGAACTTATGAAAACTTCTACTGAAATCGCTTCGGCGTCAAAAATTGTTGGCGAAGAAAAAGCAATCGAACTTATTGCAAAAGCGGGCTTTGACGCTTGGGACTTTTCTATATTTTTAATGCACAACTATAACTACGGCACTAAAAAACTAGATAAATCCGAACACCCTTTAATGAAAAATAGTGCAATTAAATTTGCGCGAAAATTAAAAAAGATTGGGCTAGATAACGGAATAGTTTGCAATCAATCGCACGCTCCGTTCCCTATCTGTTTCGACTTTATTAAAGATAGCCTTAAACGCGCGATAGAATGCACTTACGAAGCAGGTGGCAGTATTTGCGTTATCCACCCCGATAACGATAGAACGCCCGAAGAAAACGCCCAAACTTTTTTAGAACTTTTACCATTTGCCAAATCTTGCGGGGTTAAAATTGCGCTAGAAAATATGTGGAATTGGCGATATTTAACCAGAATGCCAGATTTTGCTTCTTGCTCTACACCAAACGACTTTTTGGCAAATCTTAACGCTATTAACGATGATTTTGCAGTTGCTTGCCTTGATATCGGGCACGCAGAATTCCCTACGCTAGAAACTTCTGCCGTAGAGATGATTTACGCACTAAAAGATAAACTTAAAACGTTACATATCCACGATAATAACAAAGTTCGTGATTCGCACCAAATTCCTTTCTCACAAAGCATAGACTTCGTGCCTATTGTTAAGGCTCTTAAAGATATAAATTATTCGGGTGAATATTTTACGCTAGAAGCCAAAAATTATCTTTCGGCTTTTAATAAAGAAAACGTGTTTACAGGGCTTAAAGATTTATATAACTCGGTTAAAAAACTAGTTGATATCTACGATAGTTTATAACCCAAAACGGCGTAAAAAAAGCAGGTTCATTACAAACCTGCTTTTTTGTTTTTACTATAATTAGATTGCAGTATATCCACCGTCTACTGGCAAAACAACACCCGTTACGTAAGAAGATTCCTCTGCACCTAAAAAGATTGCAGCAGAATTAAGTTCTCCCTCTTTTCCGTATCTACCTAGCGGAACGGTTGCTTTCATGTACTGGGTAAAGAAATCGGTGTTAAGAGTATCTACCGTTAGTTCAGTTGCAAAATAGCCAGGGCAAATTGCGTTACAAGTAATGTTATATTTCGCAAGTTCTGCAGCAACTGCTCTCGTAAAGTTAACTACACCGCCTTTAGAAGTGTGGTATGCAACGGTATCTATTGCAGGATTGCCCACTAGTCCGTACATAGACGCTATATTGATAATACGCCCGTAATTATTTTTCTTCATGATATTGCCAAAAGCCCTTGTAACGTAAAACACGCTAGTCATATCAGCAGAAACGGTAAAATCCCATTCTTCATTCGTCATTTCTAGAACACCTGCGTTTTTAGCAGAACCTGCGCAGTTAACTAAAACGTCCACTTTGCCAAAAACTTTTTCTACTTCTTTTGCAACCTCGTCTACCATTTTAGAATCAGTTACGTCGCATTTAAGTGGAAGCACTTTAACGCCTTTTGCACGCAATTCTTCTGCTAGTGTTTCTAGTCTTTCAAATCTTCGTGCAGTTATTACTAGGTCTGCGCCTTGATCTGCAAAGCCACGAGCCATTTGCGCGCCTAGCCCAGACGACGCACCCGATATTACTACCACTTTCCCTTTATAATTAAACATATATTCCCCCCCCTTTACGTTTAATTTATTTAAATTTTAAATGGTATATACACATTTGTCAATATATTTTTAAAAAGTCCGATTTTTACAAATCAAACAAATTATGCCAAAACAATAGGTTTTTTATAACTTTTTAACGTAAAAAATAAATAAAGGATACCTTGTCGCTTTTCCCAAAGGGAAAACGACAACTAAATAAATCCTTACGGATTTGTGATATTCGTCTAACGACGAGTGATATTGCCTACGGCAGTTATATTTGCCTATGGCAAGTTAAGGATTTATTTAATATCACTTTGACGGTAAGTTAAAATACCACGCAAAACTTGTTTTGCATATCACTTTTAGCCATAAGGCTAAAAATTTCACTATATTAAATTAATCTTTTTTTGCATAGATAAAGCCCACTAAGTTTCGCCAAAAGCGAATTATAGTGGGCCGTACGTTTATTATTGAATAAAACTCTTTAAGAGAAGAAACCTTGTCGGTATCCTTGTTTCGTGGCGGAGTGTGTGCTTCACTCATTGAACTCTTAATAGAGTTTTAATTAAATTTGAATTAGGAAATCAAGTGTTTTCATTACTTGTAATGCTTAATAAAGATTCTTTAATGGATAAAAGTTCTTGTTTAATATCTTCAATTGATTGGTTGTTTTCATTGCTTAAATTACTTAGTTTTTCTTCAATCTCTAAAATAATTTTTTTAAGGTTATGTAATTCAGACGACGACAATTCCTTTTCTTCTTCCAAAATTATTTCTATATTTTTTACTTGTTCGTTTATTTCCATTAAATATTTTTCAGTATTTTTAGTTTTGAATAATGGAATAATGTTTCCTAAAACGACTGAAACAAAAGATATAACTAAAGCACAAATTGCAATAAATAAATTAATTTGTTGAGATCTTTTTTCTTTTGTCCTAAATTTTTTTTGAGCATAAGTCCGCAATGCTGTTGTTGGTACAATCTTTTTATCTAAAAAATCGTGACACATAAACAATCGTTCCTCATTAATTACCCAAGTTGTATCGGAATATTTATGAGCAAATCGAGAGGGGGCTTTTTCCAAAACATCGTGATGTTTTACTAATGGTTCAATTTCTTTGCCTCCATATTTGATTGTTATTTTCTTGTCTATGGTTTTTTCATTGTTGGGAACAGGTTCAAAGAAAACACCGATATCATCTTTGTTTATTTTTCTATCTAATTCTAATATCAAACATTCTTGTTTTAAGTAGTGCCAAAGAGAAAGAAAATCTATTAGGTCATTGAAATCTTTTACAACCTTAACTCCTTTAGAAAAATCGTACTCATATTTGTTATCCTCATATTCATATTTGATTTTAGGTGTTTTTTCAATAAATTTTGCTTTTTTTAGTTCGTATTCGCTTTCTGGTATTGATAATCTTGGAGTAGGTAACGTCATAGGAACAATTCCTTCAACTCTTTGAAAAGTAAACAATGAAAAACCTTCTTTGATAACTTTATATTCTTTGCCACTTTCTTCTTCGTTAAATTTTTTCCTAAGTTCATCTATATCATATTTTTCTAGAATATAATTTTGAAAGGTAATCAAGTATGATGTTATATCAAACACTTTCCCATTAATAATTTCTATGATTATTTCTTTTTGATGGTTTGTTAATTTCATAATTTTCTCCTAAGTAAGTTATTGCTAATTTTAAATTTTTTGCGCAATCGAATAATTTAACTTCCTAAACTCTTGCGTTGCCTACTAATGGTTTTAAAATTAAATGAAGTTCCGATTCTACTGTTGGAGCGATTATATCATAAAATTTAATATAATCAGTTTTGAGTGAAAAAGCATAAATTGTTATATTATCTATAAGCATTTTACGATATTCTGATCCTAATTTAAGAGAGCCTGTTTTATTGAAATCACTAGGTTCGGCAAAATGCTGATGCATTCTTGTTAAAAAAGACTTTGCTTTACCTACGTACAAAACTTCACCTTTAAGAAACTTTAATTTAGAAAGATCTTTTAATTGAGCTCCATAAAGTACTTTATTAAAGTCCTTCGTTATATTTACATCTGTTTTTAATATAAAAGCATATATTCCTTTTTTTGCTCTTAGGGCTTTATATGTTGCATCCTTTTTTGAATTTTTAGGAGGATCATCATCAAATACTATAGGTGCATTAAAAATTGTCGACGTTTTAATGTTTTTGTTTGGGTTTGGGAATATTTGCTCTTTAATAATATTTGCTTCATTCTTTAACATTATATTAAGTTCTTTTAATACGCTTTCTATTTTTCTTTCGTTACTCATTTGTTCTCACTTTTCTTATTTTGATATTTACAATGTTTGTTTAATTACAGTATGTCGTCGTTTATTAGTTTTTCTTCTTTATCCATTGCGGCTTCGCGCCTAGATGAACTAGCCATCATTCTTAAAATATGAGCTGCCGCAGGATACATTATTTCACACGTTTTTGCTTCCTCCTCAAGTTTCAGAGCCCTTGCAATTTCTGGAGAGCCGTCGGTTACTGTTCTAGCTCCACGATTATTTTGGTAACCAATATACACTCCCTTGTTGACTTCTTCATCGTCAACTTCTTCTAACAAAATCTTTAATTCGCTAGGTATATATTCTTCTTTTGTGTGTCTAAATGAGTTAGCGAGAATTTCTCCAAGGTGTTGTTTTTTAACCCTATCTTCCACAGAATCACTTGGAGCATTTTCCATTATTGTAGATATAAAGTTTGAAACCTGCGCTTGTGTGTAGTCTTTAGGAAGTCTCATTCTACCCATAATTTCATATTTTGTTTTAGCCGGAAGGCTTTTGTTTTCTCGACCAATAATAGCACAATATTCCTTAGGGTTTTCCAAAAAATATCTAAGAATTCCATTTGGGGTATCTCTTTTGTCAAAAAGTGGTAAGAAAGTAAATTCTAGGCGAATAATGTCTTCTGTATAATACTTATCATCTAATTTGGATAAAATTTGTTCTATATAGTAATGCTTTGAAGGGTGAAAATTATCTTTATTAATGTTATTCATTGTAGAAATAATTTCCGTTATATCCCAATCTTCTTCTTTCTGATGATATAATACCCATTGAAAATATCCCGCGGGATTGTATTTTTTTATCAATTGAATTTCTATATCATTTGCGTGATTATCCATATGCCTGTGTTCAAAAAACTTTTGTGTTAGGCTCTCATCTTCTAAGATTCTTGTAGGAATAAAATAATAATTTTGAATAAACGGAATTAATTCAGTTAGTATTTCAATATCCATACAATTAATGAAACTATTTTTTTCTTCTTCACTATCTTTTGCTATAAATGAAGCGAGTGTACAAAATTTTTTAAGGTTTATTAATTGACTCCTTACAAAAAGTTTATCTTCTTCAAGTATATTTGCATCTGCTAAAAAAGTGCCGTCTGCACCATTGTTGGGTAAAACTTGCAACATTTTATTCAAAACGTCTCTATGATTGAATTCGTTTAACAGTTCTTGAAGTAGCTCGTTTTGAAATTTCCTAGTTGCACGTTCTTCCTTCTCGAAATCTTCATCAATTGTTTCTGGAATAGGGCAATCATTATACCCAAAACCTTTGAAGTAAATTAATGAAGCTTCTATCTTGTCTGTCGGTTTCAAATGTGCGATGACTTTCTCAATAATTTTAATGAATTGTTGAGAATCCTTTTTATGGTATTTTATAACATCATATCTCTTTTTTAATAAATATTCGTATAAAGACGTCGCTTCTGAAGTGTTTGGTTGATAGGTTTCAACAATGTAATTTGTAATCTTCTCAAAGGTCTTGGGAGGTATTTGATGATAATGTTTAATAAGTGTTTTTAGTGTTTTTGTGTCAGAAAAAACAATTGTATTTATTGTTGCAATAATAACCCTATCAATAGCGTTAAATAAAACTCCGTACGTTAAATCTTCATTTTTTAAGTCAGGGTCTCTCCATTTCAAAGTTGAATCGGTTAAACAAGCAGAAGTCTTAAATACTATTTTAATTGCGTAGGGAATAAACTTATTTCCATATTTTGCAATACTTTGCTCCATAAATAGTATCTTATCTTCAAAAGACATAGCGTTTTTATTATTATGCAACCACAAAATGTTTTCTAATGTTTCGCTAGGTGAGTTGGAAATTTTATAAGTAAATCCTTTTTGAATTAGTTTGAAAAGAATTTTACAAACTCTAATTTTATAATTGTCTATTCCGCTTAAAGATTCTAATGCCCATAAAAGAGTGCAATAATTATGCCCACCGCCGAAAAGGAAGTCTGCATCATTATTACTGAATAGTTCCCAAATTAGACTAGTGTCTTTTTTGATTTCAGCCTCAATAAAGGATAAGAATCTTTCAGGAGAACTCTCTGCTAAAGTTTTCATATAATCCGAAATAGTAAATATCATCTCTTTTGAAGATATTGATTTTAATATTTCGTCAATTACCGAATCAACCTCAAGTTGCATTTCGTTGTATATTGACAATAAAATGCAAGAATCTAATAACCCTTCGATTAAATAACCACTGTATTGCCACACTTTATTATAAAGTTGATGGGCAAACTGCTTATCTCTTGGTAAGTCATATTTTGGATTAGGAGCGGAAAAAATAGTTTTAACACTTTCTAATAGTTTTTCTATTGTTTCGCTTGTTATGCTTTTAGAAATTGCACTCCACAATTCCTCTTTTAGGCTAACTTTAATAAAGTCCCCGTAACTTAATAACGGACTATTGTCTATGTTTTCCCAACGGCTAATTTTACTGAGATATTGGTCCACCGTTTCTCCGTTCGGTAAAAAAACGGATAAAGCATTTCTATCAGATTGACTTTTTTTGTTGATTTTTCCAACCATTAGTAATGGTATTAGTGATGGCAAGTCCTCTTTTGTTCGCCATAAATTCGACGAATGGCAAGTTTCATTTTCAAGTTCGCGAACGGTTAAAAAAACATTGTTTTTCGCTAAATGTGACAACTTTCTAAGCTGTGTAGTTGAAACATTCATTTCATTTTTTAAAATGTCGGATAGCACGGATTGTGGTCTATGCCAAAGTTGAATGTCTATTTTATTATCGCTTATATCCTTACCATAAATAAATATAGTTGTATTTTTTGAATCGCTTAAATTATAGTTTGAAACATTGCTGTCTAATATCAATATTTTATCGCTAGTTAATGTATTAATCTTTTGCAAAGAAGCATAATCTCGACAAATAACTGTTCTTAAATTGTTTTCATCCAAAGCAGTTTCTATCATTGCAGAAATTACAAAACCGTATGCTTCATAAAAAGAAGGTCCCGCAACCTTAATAACCTTTTTGTCTTTAATACTTTCTATTAATGCTTCAACTTCTTTTTCTCTAGAAGCAGTAAAAATCTTGGTTGATAGTTGTGGGGTTGTTGCGTTTATTAGTTTTTTATGTGCTAAAGCAAGTGTATCAAGAGATAGTTCTTGTCCGCATATATTTTTGTACATCCAAACGCTTGTTGCAAGATTATGCGATAGCCATTCTTCTAATTCAACTGACGTGTATACTCTTACTTCCTTCCAAGAACTACCTAAAATTTTCTTTTTGATTTCTTCAATAGATTTTGTTTTAAGAGGTGCTGGCGTAACTAACACAAATGTGGTTTGTTTCTTTTTGTTAACACCGATTTGGGCATCGCGCTTTTCAAAATCAGCGAGTATTTTAGCTTTAGAAGTTTTTACTGTTGCTCCTAACTCCCAAAAACTTTCACCTTCGGGAATATATAAAGATTTGGAAGAAGCGACATTTAAGAATCCATCAACGCCATCTATAGAGATTTTATCTCCATGAGGAAAACGAAATTCTTTAGGAAAAGTAGTGAGACTTTCCTTTAAAAGTCGTTCTATTAATTCGGGAAACTTTCCTTGAGAATCCCTTTGATTATCAGCAAACCAATTTTCTATTTGAGTTGCCGTTATCAGTTTGTAGCCTAATTGATAGGGGTTGCTTTTGCAAAATTCAACACCGTTCTCTTTGCAAAAATCATATAAT
Source organism: Christensenellaceae bacterium (assembly GCA_045613505.1). Lineage (GTDB taxonomy): Bacteria > Bacillota > Clostridia > Christensenellales > Borkfalkiaceae > UBA1259. Next base: position 9,667 of record JAZLBC010000016.1, on the reverse strand, counting down.
TTTTTTTCAGTACTAGCATGTGGCGTCGTCAATCCCTGCTCCCAACGATTAATTGTAGCAAAAGCAACGCCTAATTTTTTAGCCAATTCTTCTTGTGTAATACCTAATTCTTTACGCACAAAACGTATTTTATCTGAAAACTCCATTTTTGCCACCATATAACATTTATAACTTTTATAACATTATACCTCAACTTTTAAATTTTGTCAATAATTTATGTCATTTATTAAAAACCACTACATTTCCACTTGACATTTAATTCTAATTATTGTACTATATAAACACTTGGATGTTATAGGATGTGAAAAATATGAGATTTATTGGAAGCAAGACAAATTTACTGAACAACATAAAGCAAGTTATAGATGAGAATTGCACTGACAATAATGAAATCTTCTGTGATATTTTTTCTGGGACGGGAGCAGTATCGAGATTTTTTAAGCAAGATTATCAAATTATAAGTAATGACTTGCTATATTTCTCCCATATTTTAACTGCTGCAACTATTGAAAACAATACTATACCATCATTTGAAAAATTAAAAGCAAAAGGAATTTTAGACCCTTTTGCTTATTTAGAATCCAACGACCTTCCTCTTTATTTAGTAAACGGCTTTGTTACAGAAGAATATTCGCCTAAAGGAAGAGCAGGACGTATGTATATAACCGAAAACAATGCAGAAAGAATTGATTTTATTAGGACTACTATTGAAGAATGGAAAACTAAAAAATGGATAGATTCTTACGAGTACAAATATCTTTTAGCTTGTCTTATAGAAGGAGTACCTTTCGTTTCTAACACCACAGGGACTTATGGTGCTTATTTAAAAAAGTGGGACAAACGCGCATTTAAGCGCTTTGAACTATTCAAATTAGCCGTTATTGATAATAAGCGTAGAAATATTTGTTATAACGAAGATGCCAATGAATTAATAAAAAAAATTAGTGGCGATATTTTATATATTGACCCTCCTTACAACGATAGACAATATCTTCCTAATTACCACGTTTTGGAAACCATTGCTAAATACGATTCGCCTTGTGTAAAAGGAGTAACAGGCGTTCGTCCATATACAAATGAAAAATCAAGTTATTGTATAAAATCAAAGGTTAAGGAAGCTTTTGACGATTTAATCAAAAACGCCGATTTCAAACACATTGTTATAAGTTATAGCGACGATGGGCTACTCTCTGTAGAGGAAATAATTGAGATTTTAACTAAACACTGTATGCTTGATAGCATTAAAAAGTACGATATACCATATGCTCGTTATAAAGGCAAATTAGAACAAGCAAAAAAAGAACATAACGAATATATATTCTACGCAAAGAAAGACATTATTCGTTCAAGTGTAGTCGAAAAAAAGGTTAAAGCGACTCGTAAACCAACCGATAGCATAGACAAAAAACGCTTTATAAAAAGTCCTATGAATTATATAGGTGGTAAATACAAATTGTTGCCTCAATTAATGCCCCTTTTCCCACAAAATATTAACACCTTTGTTGATTTGTTTGCAGGAGGATTTAATGTTGCCGTAAACGTTAAGTCAAACAAAACCATTTGCAATGATTTAAACTATCTTGTTGTTGAGATGGTAAGAACATTAGCCTATGCTGATATAGATATTGTTTTGAAACGTATTGATGAGAAAATTGCAGAATATGGGTTATCTAAAGAAAATGAAGAAGGGTTTAAGGCTTTTAGAAACTTTTATAATGCCAATCACAACCCAATTGATTTGCTAACACTATCTAGTTTTTCTTTTAATTATCAATTCCGTTTTAACAGCAACTTAGAATATAATAATCCATTTGGAAGAAATCGAAGTCAATTTTCAGAAACTATGAGACAAAATTTAATTTTGTTTATGTCGGAAATGAAAAAGAAAAATTTGGAATTTTATTCGAGAGATTTTAGAGAAATATCTTTAGATGGATTATCAAATAATGACTTTATTTATTGCGACCCTCCGTATTTAATTACGAATGGCTCTTATAATGATGGAAACAGAGGTTTTCACGATTGGGGTACTGACGAAGAAAAAGCTCTTTACGAATACCTTGATGAGGCAAACAAGCGCAATATTAAGTTCGCTCTTTCTAATGTTTTATTCCACAAAGGAATTGAAAATAAAATATTGATAGACTGGTCAAAAAAATATAAAATTCATTACATTAATAGCGACTATTCAAATTGTAATTATCAATATAAAAATAAAGAAACAACGTCTGTTGAAGTATTAATCACTAATTATTAAGGCATTTATGGATAAAGAAATAAAAACAATCCCTGCTAAAAACATTAAAAAAGAAGATATAGCAAGATTGCCTCTATGGGTACAAGAAAACCTTGACTCTGCCATTCTAATTGGTAGTTCTTATAGAACAATCCAATTGTTAGATGGGAGAAAATATTCATTAGATAATGAAATAAATGATTTAGATGGCGCAGAATGGACAAATAACATTTGCTCGGTTATTAATACTCATTATTCAACCAAAGGGGAAGATAGCTTTGCTCACGACATCAGAAAGGTCCACCCAACCCCAAAACCTCCTCAACTAATGAGAGATTTAATAAAGTTTTTTACAAAAGAAAACGATATTGTATTTGATTATTTTATGGGTGTTGGTGGTTCCCTTCTCGGAGCAGCACTTTGTAATCGACGAGGTGCCGGAATTGATTTAAATGAAAAATATGTCGATTCTTATAAAAAAGCAGCATCTAAGTTGAATTTACCTGTTTTCCCGTGCATAGTTGGAGATAGTAATGACATTTTAGATAATGACTCCAAAGTTACTAGCTTATTGAATAATGAAAAAGCAAGTTTAATACTTATAGATCCACCGTACGCTAATATGATGTCAAAACCTAAAACAGGTGCCGATATTGCAGTATATGGGAATATTGCAACCCCTTTTACTGATTTCGATAATGATATAGGTAATTGTAGCTACCATGAATTCCTAAATAAGCTGAAAAACATTGTATCAAAATCATTGCAATATCTTAAGAATAAAGGGTATCTAATAGTTTTTTGTAAGGACATGCAACCCAAAAAGAAAGAACCTCATTTGTTGCATTCAGACATAGTAAATGCGTTAAACGAGATTCCTTCGTTATATTTTCGTGGATTAAAAATTTGGGCAGACCAAACAGTTAAATTATTCCCTTATGGTTATCCATTTGATTTTGTTGCAAATCAAATTCATCAATATATTTTAATTTTTAGAAAATACTAGTCTATTCCGATGTTCTTAAAAGCATCTTTTACCGCCTGTGGCGCAGCATCGTTGATTATAACTTTTCCTTGATTATTACAATATATTAGAACCGATTCATGTGGAAGAGTTGTTCCTGCTCCACCAAATAAAGTAATCCATCTAGTTATTGTATAACCAGGGTAACTAGGTTTAATATGCTCATTTTCTATCGCATCATAGCCTCTAATATCATGCAATCCTTCAGCGAGTTTATTGTACATTTTACCTTCTACAAGATAAATTTCTCTAGTTGAATCATTACGTAATACCACGTCGGGTAAAAGAAGATTATCTTCTCCACCAGCATCTTTTTTATGGAGTGTGGTAAAACTTCCGTTTGCTTCTCTAAAATAACTTCTTTCGCAGCCTGCGTGATTTTCATAGATACCATGAATTCCCGCATATTGACAAGTCAAGTGTAATAAGATAGATGCTACTTTTTCGGAAGACATGGCATATTGCCAATAATGTTCAGGAAGTTCAATATTAGCAGGCAATGTAATCCCATCTAACTGTACATTTAAAATTTTACAAATTCTGATGAATTTATTTCCACTGTTCCTTGATGCATACGATTGAGAAACCCCGTGTTGTGTAATAATTATTTTTCCTGCCCAACCAAGTTTCCTCAAAGTGCTTGCTATACAAGTTAAAGTTCCTATATTAGGGTCGTGTCCAATATTTCCTTTATCTTTTGGTTTGGAAAGCATACCTGAAACAGTTATAGTTTCATCATTTAACTTGTTTATCAATATAGGAGTATTTGTTTTATTCGGTAACCGCATATTCCCCTTAAACTCTATCATTTCGTCAACGGAAGTAAAAGCGCAAAATGGGGTCATAGTCTTGCCTAAGAATCTAACGTCTTGAGCTAAAAGCATATTTGTGCCAAATATGTTTGTTTGGGTCGGTGTTCTGTCACTATCAGGCGTTGCTTCTTCATTATACAACATATACTTTGGCGTATCTGGACAATAATAGTTTGCATACGTAAACTTAGAGGCTCTCTGACCAATACCTGTATTTCTTGATTCAGCATCACTTGTTTTAGTTTCTTCCAATAAAAATACTATATTGTTTAGCGAATGATTTGCAGGAACTTCTTCTTGTTCTACAAGCATATAGTCCATAAAGCTTGAATAACCACTAATAATTTTTATATTTATTTCTGAAATGTTACTAATATTTGCGCCTTCAACCACATACTCAAACGAGAACAAACCGTGTTGTGTTTTAGGTTTGATTTTAATATCACCACAAGTCAAAGTTTCATTTTTTAATTCGCAGTATTCTTGAAGAATTGTTAACACTACCGAATTTTTAGGGCGTTCCTCTGTAAGAATCCATAAGTTATTCATAAAAATTTTTCTCCCGTATAATAACTGAGCTTATATTATAACATATTTTCGGTAAAATATCAATTCATTTACTCCGTTCATGGCTAAACAGCTAAAAGTGGGTTTCCCACTTGTTGAGAAGTCGAAATTGCAATTTGGTGCAATTTCCTTAACCTGCTTAGGCGTTGAAATCTGCATCATTTTTTCGGGAAAAACGCACCGCTAAAAAATCTTCTAAAAAGTTTATAAATATGACACACTTTGTCATCTTTACTTTGGTATAATAAGACTATGGATAAATTAGCATATCACTACAACAAGAAAAAACTACCCGCTAAAACTGAGGGTAAATATCTATACTATTATCCTTGCGATGATATTGAAAACGCCACCGTGCAAATGGGTGGGCGTGGTTTTGTCACGATTGAAGTAAGCGAGAAAGAATGGGAAGCGTTAATTGAGTTAGATAGGATTGAGTATAATAACGAGCATAAATACGTACGCCATACTGCTGAACTTCTCGATGAAGAAGATGAAACTTTAACTGCAAAGCAACTAGAAAACTTCCACGTTAAGGATACCCCTATAGATACAAAAGTGGCAAACTATTACTACAAAAAAGACCTATATAACCAACTTACCGAAGATGAAGAAAAAGTTCTTAAAATGCTTGAAAACGGCGCTACTCAAAAAAATATAGCTAAAGCGTTAAACGTTACACAAGGCTACGTTTCAATGATTAAAGCCAAAGCACAATACAACTACGATTATGCAGAACAAACTACAGCTATAAAAACTAATTGTCCCGAATACCTTTGGAAGTGTTGGAACTTGTTTACTAAAAAGTTGGAATTGCCGATGTTCTTAGACGTAGAAATGGAATATGTATTAAGACATCTCCATCCTAACGATATAGCCCACTTCCTTTATTGGTATTATAGTTTGGGCGAATTTGTCCGTTTTTCTATTAGATACTATCTATACAACGAGGAAGCGCTTGAAAAAGAAAAGTCGGAGTATCTATCTAAGGCAAGCGACCAAGAGCTTGCTTGGTATTTACAAAACTATGCCGATGCAGTTCCTTTGGTACAAATCGTATATATCCGTTTAATTACCGAAGTTGAATGTCGTAGAGAACGTGGATTACACGGTAATAATAAAGCGGCAGACGGCTTATATACCGCTGTGGAGAAGCTTGCAAAGCGTGTAAATATATCACCCGAAGAATATTACAAAAAGCATATTTATCCTATCATAGTTAATATTCGTACTAGACGAATAAAGCAGTTTTACCGCTTCTATTCAGGCAAGACACTAAAAAAATTTAATTATTTTTAAAAAGTTTTCAATTTTACTAATATTTTCCTTCTTCTCGTGGCTTATAAGTGGAGGGAGCAATTCTGAACGATGACCTAATGAACAGGTTGTCGTTCTTTTTTATCCCTTAAAAACTAAAAAGGAGGTGAAAAATGACTAATTGGAATTACGAATATTATGAAAACCCTATAAGGGACAAGCACGCTACTATTTCCGTTTTAACGTTTAAGAAGGATGAACTGTCTGAACAAGACGATTATCTTAAAGAAGTTGAACAAACTTATAAAACGGAGTGGTTAAAACCTATGTTATCTAATTTTGAACAAGAATGGATACGAATTAGAACCAAACACAACGCAAGATTTTTTAATCGCGGTAAGAACATCGCATTAGAATGTTTGCAGTTTGGTGGCAACCACGAATTTTGGGATGATTTCCCCGACGAGTATGAAATATTAGCGTATTTTAAAAGATGTTATGCTTTTGCAATCGAAACTATTGGCTACAAGCAAACTGATACGAACATCATTTGCGCCATTATCGTTACCGAGCCAAACCGAAGAAACCTTTTCGTGTATTACTTACCACTAACGAACAGTTGGCAACGAAAGGTTTTCAGTAACGAATTTTCTCAATGTGGAAGTAGATTGCAACTGCGAAATGATGACGGCGAGCCTATTTATCGCACAATACATAGCGACGTAAAGCCATTGCTTTGCCACTCTGAATTTTGGAAGCAACGTGGCGGTTTAACGTCTTACTCTGACCTACAAGAGAGATTTTACAACCAAATATCTTATAGGTACGGAGCTGAACGTGGCGAAAGCTTGTCAAGATTAAAGTACACGTCTAAAGAACAGATTAAACGCTTTAATCGTAAAGAAGGCGATGACTACGACATTATGCCTATAACTTCGGACATTTGGATTTAACTGATGCCAAGTGCCTATTTATTTTATCAGTACATAACCAAAAAAATTAAGGAGGAAAATTGTGGTTTATGGTTAAAGATTTACTAACAAACACAACGCATCTATTGAGATGTAGTTTATTGGTGTTCTGCCATCAGGAAAGAGGACATTGTATCCGCACAAATAAAAAATTAAGGAGATTTGAAAAGACATTATTTAGACGAATTTAACAAGGTGGCGATTGACCTTTCCACCAACGAAGTGGCAAGTTCGCCACTTGAATTAGATGATGAAACACTAACTGCAAGCGCTTCTGTGCTTGCGAATATGTTATTAGACTTCGTAAGAGATAACGGCTCTTACGATAGTCTAACAGCAAAGAACGTTTTTAGAAAGGAGAACAAACAATGAAAAAAGCAGTAATCTACGCAAGATTTAGTTCACACTCTCAAACCGAGCAATCTATTGAAGGTCAACTTAGAGAGTGTTACGATTTTGCAAAGCGAAGCGACATTACAATCGTTGGCGAGTACATAGACAGAGCTTTAACGGGAACGTCAGATAGACGTCCACAGTTTCTTAAAATGATTGAAGATAGCAAGAAAAAGAACTTTGAGTACGTTTTAGTTTATCAATTAGACCGTTTTGCCCGTAACCGTTACGACAGTGCAAACTATAAAGCTAAATTAAAGAAGAACGGCGTAAGAGTTTTATCTGCAAAAGAAAACATTACCGACGATGCAAGCGGAATACTTGTTGAAGGTATGCTAGAGAGTATGGCGGAGTATTACTCCGCCGAACTTTCTCAAAAAGTCAAACGTGGTATTAAAGAAAGCCTTATAAAAGGTAATTTTATAGGTGGTCACGGATTATTAGGCTACGATACTGTTGATAAAAAGTGGACGATTAACCCACTTGAAGCAACGGTAGTTAGAGATATTTTTACAAGATACCGAAACGGAGAGAAAGCCAAAGATATTAAAGCTCGTCTTAACGCATCGAGTATCAAAACAAAGTCAGGCAAAAAGTTTTCTATGAGCCAACTTGCCCGCATTATACGAAATGAAAAGTATATGGGCATTGTTAACGTGGACGGAAAAGTCTATACGAACGTAATTCCACCTATCGTGGACGAAAAATTATTTAGGGAGTGTAATTTAATTATGGATTTACATAAGCATAAACAAAGAAAGAACTATGACGAACAACCGTATATTTTAAGCGGTAAACTCTTTTGTGGGTATTGTGAATCGGCAATTACCGCAGAAACAGGCACGAGTAAAACGGGACGTGTTTACCATTACTATAAGTGTTATGGTAAGAAACTTAACCCCAGCGACTGCCACAAGAAAAACGTTAGCCAAGATTTTATTGAAACACTTGTATTTGAAGCGACTATAAAATACGTGCTTCGCCCAAAGGTTATTGATAAAATCGCTAAATTGGTTGCAGATAAGTTTAACGCAGAACTATCTATGCCAACCGTTTTATTATCGCTACAAAAGGAACTTAAAGAAGTAAATAAGTCAATAAACAGCATTATGACGGCAATAGAAAACGGCATCTTTACAAAGACGACAAAAGACCGCTTACTAAATTTAGAGGCAAGTCAATCCGACCTTGAAAACAAGATAGCCGTTGAAGAAGCAAGGCAAGTTAAACCTTTACAACCTAACGAAGTTAAGAAGTTTTTAACCTACTTTGCTTATATGAAATATGAAAAAGGCGAAGAAAAAAACGAGTTTTTTAACTCGTTTATAAATCGTGTTATTTTGTATGATGATAAGATTATTATTCTCTATAACTCAAACGATAGAGAAACTAAACGTCTTAATAAAAAACAGTTAAAGGAAGTTGAAAGTGGCAAAAACCTAGAAGAAATAAAAGAAAACTCGTCTGAACGTAAAAAGTTCAAACGAGTTGCTCTTGGCGGAGGGCGAGGGATTCGAACCCCCGTGGGCTTGCACCCAAACGGTTTTCAAGACCGCCTCGTTATGACCGCTTCGATATGCCTCCGTATATTCAATTATGTGACTTTCAAATCACTCCGTAATTATACCACAAGAATTTATATTTGTCAATAGCAATTTAAATTTTTTAAAAAGTATTTATAATATCTGTTATATAGATTATCTTCTTGACACAAAATGCCAAATGTGCTATAATCAAATTACAATAACTGCAAGGGAGGTCAATATGAAAAAGCTGATAATTCTTGGAATTTGCGTTATTGCGATTGTAGTAGCTATTATTATAGTGAGCGCGAATAAAAATAATGACAATGAAAATTTCGGCGCAGAGCTTGTCCGACCCAGCAAGGATTCAACAGAAAGTGTTGAGAGCAGTGAGAGTGTCACAAGCGAGGAGGGCTCCGAGCTTGAGAGCGTCAGCGAGGTTGAAACCTACAAGGACGCGGAGATATTGCGTGTCGTAAGCTTTACCTCTGTTGTGTGTGCGGGGGATGATGTGACTCTCACGCTTTCGGGGGTGCCGAATACGCGATATGACATATACGTTTATTATTCCAAAAATCCCGCAACAGATGCAGACCTTGAGCCAAAAATGAGTGACGGCGAGGGTAAAATTACTTGGACTTGGCGAGTGCCGTCGTCGGTTAAAGAGGGATTGCGTGAGATTGACATTGTCGGTGGTGGAGAGATACTTAAAATATATTTGGATATAAAATAAAATTAACTGCGCAGGGCGTATGCCTTGCGCAGTGTTTTTTATCCAATAAAATGAGGTGCGTTGTCGCACCCCATTTTATTATTTATCAAGATATTCAAGAATTTCCTGCGCGTTAGTATCGGGCTTAACCTTGGGCATAACATGCTCAACG
>JAZLBC010000015.1:0-172771 GCA_045613505.1 Christensenellaceae bacterium | reverse complement strand
GGTCTTATTATTCCGGTTGTAATGACGATTTATCAAGACCGTTCATTCACCTTTATTCTTAAGACTCCACCAGCACCAGTTCTAATCAAGAAAGCGTGCGGTATCGAAAGCGCAAGTGCGGCTCCTAACAAGAACAAGGTTGCTAAAATAACCAAAGCTCAAGTAGAAGAAATCGCAAAAATCAAGATGCCTGACCTTAATGCAAACACCATCGAAAGTGCTATGAGCATGATTGCTGGTACTGCAAGAAGTATGGGTGTTGAAGTCGTAGATTAAAGGAGATGTGGGAGAGGCTTAGTTCTCGAACGTACCACAGGAGGTAAATAATGAAACACGGTAAAAAATATTTAGAAAGTGCAAAAGCCATCGAAAGTGGCAAACTTTATGAAACTGATGAAGCAATTGCTCTAGTTTTAGATAGCGCAAAAGCTAAATTCGACGAAACTGTAGAACTTCACGTTCGTTTAGGCGTAGACCCTAAACAAGCAGACCAACAAGTTAGGGGCGTATTAGTTCTTCCTAACGGAACTGGTAAAAACGTTAGAGTTTTAGTTCTTGCAAAAGGCGAAAAAGCAGACCTTGCTAAAGACGCTGGCGCAGATTTTGTTGGTGCAGAAGATATGATCCAAAAAATTCAAACTGAAAACTGGTTTGATTACGACGTTATTATCACCACCCCAGACATGATGGGCTTGGTTGGTCGTATCGGTAAACTTTTAGGTCCTAAAGGCTTAATGCCAAACCCAAAATCTGGCACCGTTACGATGGACGTTGTTAAGGCTATCAAAGATAGTAAAGCAGGTAAAGTTGAATACAGACTAGACAAAACTGGTATTATTCACTGCCCAATCGGTAAAAAGAGTTTCGGCAGGGATAAACTTAAAGAAAACTACGAAGCGCTTATCGAAGCAATCATCAAAGCAAAACCAGCCGCTGCAAAAGGTCAATACATTAAGAGCGCGGTTCTTGCAAGCACTATGGGTCCTGGCGTTAAACTTAACGTTAAAATTTAATATTAAAATTAGTTGACATTAAATTTTAATAGTGTTATAATCAAAAAGTAAAAAAATTAAATAGCCCAAGACAGTAGGTTTCTAACTTGGCTTTGTCAAGACCTACCGAGGCAGATATTAAGAGTATCGTTTCTATTTTTTATAGCAATAAAATGCCCTTGTATTCTGTTTCGGAGTACAAGGGTTTTCATTTTAAGAGGAGGTAAATATGTCAGCAAATCAAGAAGCAAAAAAAGTCGTTGTTGAAGAGATTAAAACTAAAATTCAAAACGCTAAATCAGTTGTATTAGTAAGCGCTGTTGGTTTAACCGTTGCACAAGACACTGAGATTCGTCGTGAATTTAGAAAAGCGGGCGTAGAATTCAAAGTTCTTAAAAACACTTTAATTCGCCGTGCGTTTAACGATCTTGGCGTTAACGATTTTGATGCAGACTTAAACGGCCCTACCACCGTTGCTTTTGGTGCAGACGAAGTTTCTGCTGCTAAAATCGTTATGGAAGCAGTTAAGAAATACGACGGAAAGTTCTCTGCTAAAAGTGCATACGTAGATGGTCAAAGGGTTGATGCAAAGGGTGTAAAAGTTCTTGCAGAAATGCCATCAAAAGAACAACTCGTTGCAAAAATGCTTGGTTCACTTCAAGCACCTATTTCAAAATTTGTCGGTGTTCTATCGGCAATCCCACGTTCTCTTGTTATTGCGCTTAACGCAATTTCAGAACAAAAGGCTCAGTAGTTAAACTGAATAAACTATAACGAAAATAAAAAAATAAAAAAATAAAAATTAAAGATAATTTTGGAGGAAACTAAAATGGCTGATATTCAAAAAATCATAGAAGAAGTAAAAGGTATGACCGTACTAGAACTTAACGAACTCGTTAAAGCATTAGAAGAAGAATTTGGTGTAAGTGCTGCTGCTCCTGTTGCAGTTGCTGCTGCTCCTGTTGCTGCTGACGCTCCAGTAGTAGAAGAAAAAACCGAATTCAAAGTAGTTCTTAAAACTGTTGGCGCTAACAAAATCGGCGTTATCAAAGTTGTTAAAGAAGTTACCGGTCTTGGTCTTGTTGAATCTAAAGCTCTTGCTGTTGACGGCGCTACCATTAAAGAAGGCGTATCTAAAGAAGATGCTGACAAGATGATTGCTAAATTCAAAGAAGCTGGCGCAGAAGCAGTTGCTGAATAATTTAGTAAAAACAACTCTTAAAATAAAAGAAAAAAGCGTTTCGTTTGAAACGCTTTTTTTGTTGTCTAAAAATTTATATTTTTTTAAGTGATGCTATTGCGTGAACGCAAATTCCTTCTTCGCGCCCAACAAAGCCCAAACCTTCTAGCGTGGTTGCGCCTATTCCTACTTCGCTTTCGGCAACACCTAAAACGCTTGCAAGGTTTTTAGTAATTTCGGGTATAAAAGGTTTTAGTTTAGGTTTTTCAGCCATAACGCTTGCCGAAACTTGCAAAACTTTATAGCCTTTTCCGCTTGCGATTTCTAAAACTTTTTTAAGAAGTTCTATGCTGTCAGCGCCCTTATATTTCTCGTCGGTATCAGGGAAATGGTAACCGATATCCCTTTCGCTAAGCGCAGAGAGTATCGCATCCATAGTAGCGTGGGTTAAAACGTCTGCATCGCTGTGCCCTAAAAGACCTTTATCGTGTGGGATAACGATACCGCCTAAAATAAGTTTGCGATTTTCTATTAGGCGGTGGCAATCAAACCCAACGCCAACCTTGATAGGCGAATCTTCTAAAAGACTTAAATCTTCTTTATAAGTAATTTTTACGTTTCCTAGTTCGCCGATAATAACGTGAGTTTTGCCAATATAGCGTTTATAAACTTCGCCGTCGTCGTTAAAAACTTTATCGCCTGCTAAATCGTAGGCTTTTTTAATAAGTTCGGTCTTAAAACCTTGCGGGGTTTGAACGGAATAAACTTCGCTTTTTCCTAAATAATCGGTAATCTCGTTTGATATAACACGGCAAACGGTGTTAGTAGAGGGGACTACCGTTATTGCACTGCCGTTTTCTTGCGCGCACGCGATACATTTATTTATAACGTTTTGGCTAACGAAAGGTCTAGCACCATCGTGTATTAAAACGATATCGCCCTTAACGAGTTTAAGGGCGTTTTTAATAGACGCAGTTCTAGTTTCTCCGCCAAGGCAAAGCGTAGCCTTGTCGCCTAAAATTGATTTTACTTCTTCTAAATCGGTTTTAGAAACGGTTACGATAATCTGGCTAACGCGCTTGCAAGAATAAAAGGCGTTAAAAGATTTTTCTAACGCGGTTTGCCCGTTTATTTTTACTAAAAGTTTGTTTTTATCGTAGCCAGCGCGTTCGCCCTTGCCGGCACACGCCAAAATAACGCTAACACTCATTTTTTATTCCCCTAAAATTTCGTATAAAGACTCTGCCTCGTCTTTTTTAACCGTTTCTTTGATATTAAGCACTCTAATTTTAACCGTTCCGCTGTTAAAACCAAGTTCCAACACGTCGCCAATCTTAACTTCGTGCGCGGGCTTAACGGTTTTGCCGTTGATTTTTACTCTACCGCCACGGCTTGCATCGCTTGCAATCGAACGGCGTTTAAGAATTCTAGAAACTTTTAAAAATTTATCTACTCTCATACGTTCCTTTTTTGCCAAAAACAATCTAATTAAGGCTAATTTTGTCTAAATTTTAAAAAATCGTTAAAAATAGTTGACATATTTTAATTTATGCATTATGATACTATAATGTATTATGATAGGTTAGTATCGACATTTATCGCTTTTTTTAGAAAAAAAATTTTTTTTGACACTAAAAAAAGTTAGATAATTGCTTGAAAAATCAAGATTTTGATGCGACCTGTGGTTTTGCTTACGATAAAATTATACAACAAAAATTTTATTTTGTAAACAACTAAACCGCCAAATAAATTTTTTTTAAGGAGTGCGATGTAATGACGCGTAAATTATCTGAAATTGAAAGTGGCAAGATTACGAGAAAAACTTTCAGCAAAATTAAAGAGGCTATAGAACTTCCGTACCTTGTCAAAATTCAAAAAGACTCCTATGATGCTTTTATTAAAGAAGGCATTACCGAAGTTTTAGAAGACTATTCTCCTATCACTGACTATTCGGATCGTTTTGAACTTTACTTTTTAGACCACAATCTAGATAGTAAACCTAAATACGACGAAAAAGAGTGTAGAGATAGAGACGTTACTTACGCTCGCCCACTTCGTGTTAAAGTTCGCCTTGTTAACAAGGTTACCGACGAAGTTATCGAGCAAGAAGTATTTATGGGCGATATTCCGCTAATGACGGACAACGGTTCGTTTATCATTAACGGCGCAGAAAGAGTTATCGTTTCGCAACTCGTTCGTTCACCTGGCGTTTATAACGGTGTTCAAGTAGACAAATCGGGTAAAAAATTATTCGATACTACCGTTATACCATCAAGGGGTGCTTGGCTAGAATTCGAACAAGATTCGGCTGGCGTTCTTTGGGTTCACGTTGACAGAACTAGAAAACTTACGGCAACCGTATTACTTAGAGCGCTTGGCTTTGGTACGGACCAAGAATTATTAGAACTCTTTAACAACGATCAAATGATTATTGATACCATTGCTAAAGACTCTTCTAAAACTGAAGCGGAAGGTTTAGTTGAACTTTACCGTCGTCTTCGTCCGGGCGAAATTCCTACCGAAGAAGCAGTTAAACAACATCTTAAAAACCTATTCTTCGAGGTTAGAAAATACGACCTTGCAAGAGTTGGTAGATATAAATACAACAAACGTTTGCGCCTTGGTGCAAGAATCGTTGGGCTTAAAGCGTTTGAAGACGTTATCTCTCCTGACGGCGAAGTTTTAGCAAGCAAAGGTCAAATTTTAACCAGAAGCATGGCAGAAGCAATACAAGATGCTGGCATTAACGTGTTCTACGCTGAAATCGACGGGGCAAAACACAAGATTATCGGTAACAACGTTGTAAGTTTTAAGTCTGCAACGGGTATCGAACCATCAATCTTCGGCTTGCTTGACTACGTTTATAATCCTATTTTAGAATTCTCTAAAAAGGTAAACGCACTTGCGCTAGAAAAAGGCGTTGAAGCAACGGCAGAAGAACTTAAAAAAGAAATTAACGACTTCTTCTATATTGAAAACAAAGAAATCACCGGCGAAGAAAAACCGGAAGACAAAAAGAACGAAGACAAGGCTAGGGAAGTTAGAAATAAATTCGTTAGAGCCTGCGTTGAGTTCTACGCTGTTTTAGAAAAAGAAGAACTTAAACCTTTAACTTTCGAAGAGAAAAAGGCTATTAGACCGCTTCTTGACAAATTAAACCACAAACACGTTACCGTAGAAGATATCGTTGCTACCGTTTCAGTTAACCTAGACCTTAACGTTGGCTTAAACTCTACCGACAATATCGACCACTTGGGTAACCGTCGTGTTCGTTCAGTTGGCGAACTTCTACAAAACCAATTTAGAATCGGTATTTCTAGACTAGAAAGAGTTATTAGAGAACGTATGGCAACCCAAGACCCTAAAGACGTTTCTCCAACCGGACTTATTAACGTTCGCCCAGTTGGCGCTGCTATTAAAGAGTTCTTTGGTTCTTCACAACTTTCTCAATTTATGGATCAAACCAACCCGATTGCAGAACTTACCCACAAGAGAAAACTTTCTGCGCTCGGCCCAGGCGGTCTAAACAGAGACAGGGCAACCTTTGAAGTGCGTGACGTTCACCACTCTCACTACGGCAGAATGTGCCCGATAGAAACCCCTGAAGGACAAAACATCGGTCTTATCTCTTCGCTTGCCGCTTACGCTATGGTAAACGAATTCGGCTTTATCGAAGCGCCTTACAGAAAGGTTGAACACACGATGAACGCAGACGGAACGATTGAAACTATCGTTACCGAAAGAGTTGATTACCTAACCGCAGACGAAGAAGATAACTATATCGTTGCGCAAGCAAACGAACCACTTATCGATAACAAATATTTCAAGAACGACCGTGTATCATGCCGTCATAAAGACGAAATTACCGAAGACGTTAAAGAGAAAATGGACTATATGGACGTTTCTCCAAAACAACTTATCTCGGTTGCAACTGCACTAATTCCGTTCCTTGAAAACGACGATACCAACCGTGCGCTAATGGGCTCTAACATGCAACGTCAAGCCGTTCCACTACTTTGCCCAGAAAACGCTATCGTAGCAACTGGTATCGAAAGAAGAATCGCTTACGACTCTGGCGTTATGGTTAACGCTAAAGAAGGCGGTATCGTTAAGTCGGTTTCTAGTAACGAAATCGTTATCCTAGAAGACGACGGAAACGAAAGAGTATATAAACTTAAAAAATTCGAAAGAAGCAACCAAGGCACTTGCTTAAATCAACGTCCAATCGTTGATAAAGGCGAAAGAATAGTTAAAGGTCAAACTATTGCAGACGGACCTTCTACTAAAAACGGCGAACTTGCACTTGGTAGAAATATCCTTATCGGCTTTATGAGCTGGGAAGGTTACAACTACGAAGACGCTATACTTCTTTCTGAAAAATTAGTTAGAGAAGACGTGTTCACTACTATCCACATAGAAGAACACGAAATCGAAGCAAGAGACACTCGTCTTGGTGAAGAAGAAATCACCAGAGATATTCCTAACGTTGGCGACGACGCACTTAAAGATCTAGACGAAGACGGTATCGTAAGAATCGGTGCTGAAGTAAATTCGGGTGACATCTTAGTTGGTAAAGTTACTCCTAAGGGCGAAACCGAACTTACCCCAGAAGAAAGATTACTTCGCGCAATCTTCGGTGAAAAGGCAAGAGAAGTTAGGGATACTTCGCTTAAAGTTCCACACGGTGAAGGCGGTATCGTTATCGACGTTAAAGTGTTCACTAGGGCTAATAAAGACGAACTTGCACCTGGCGTTAACAAGGTAGTTAGAGTTTACATTGCGCAAAAACGTAAAATCTCTATCGGCGACAAAATGGCAGGTAGACACGGTAACAAGGGTGTTATTTCTAGAATACTTCCTGAATCAGACATGCCGTTTATGGCTGACGGTACGCCTTTACAAATCGTGCTTAACCCACTAGGCGTTCCTTCTCGTATGAACATCGGTCAAGTATTAGAAGTGCACTTAGGTCTAGTATGTAAACAACTCGGCTGGAAGATTGCAACGCCAGTATTCGACGGTGCAACCGAAAGCGATATTAAAGAATTATTACGCGAAAATAATTTCGTTAACCCACAAGGCGAAGTTGACGGCAAAATCCAACTATACGATGGCAGAACGGGCGAACCGTTTGAAAACAGAGTTACCGTTGGACAAATGTATATGATCAAACTTCACCACTTAGTTGACGATAAAATCCACGCAAGAAGTACCGGCCCATACAGCCTAGTAACCCAACAACCGCTCGGCGGTAAGGCCCAATTCGGTGGCCAACGTTTCGGCGAGATGGAAATTTGGGCACTCGAAGCGTACGGCGCTGCGCATATTCTTCAAGAAATTCTTACCGTTAAATCAGACGACGTGGTTGGTAGGGTTAAAACTTACGAATCTATCGTTAAAGGCACTAACATTAGCGAACCTGGTATCCCAGAAGCGTTCAAGGTGCTCTTGAAAGAATTGCAATCACTTGCTCTCGATATGAAAGTTCTTACCGAAAACAAAGAAGAACTTGCTATTAAAGACCTTATCGAAAGCGATATAGACGACGTTCCTGCCGTTAAAGAACGCGACGTTCAAGAAGAAGTTAATATCGATACCGAAGAAGACACCGAAATCTTCGACGATAACGAAGTGGTTGATCTTGACGACGACTTTGGCTTTACTACCAGAGACATCTTTGACGATGACGACGACGAAATAGACACTACTATTCCTGACGGAACGATTTTTGAAGACGACTTCGACGACGAAGATAACGAATAATAGGGGGTAGGATAAATATATGTTTGAACTTAACAATTTTGATTCAATACAAATAGGAGTTGCGTCTCCCGAAAAAATTAGAAGTTGGTCTTACGGTGAAGTAACAAAACCGGAAACCATCAATTACAGAACTCAAAAACCTGAAATGGGCGGTCTTTTCTGCGAAAGAATTTTTGGACCTACCAAAGACTGGGAATGCCATTGCGGAAAGTATAAACGTATCCGTTATAAAGGCGTTATCTGCGACAAGTGTGGCGTAGAAGTAACTAAGTCTAAGGTTCGTCGCGACCGTATGGGGCACATCGAACTTGCCGCTCCCGTTTCACATATTTGGTATTTCAAGGGCGTTCCTTCAAGAATCGGCTTAATGCTCGGTCTTGGCCCTAAACTATTAGAACAAGTATTATACTTTGCAAGCCACATAGTTCTAGACCCAGGTACTACTCCGCTACTTTATAAGCAAGTATTAACCGACAAAGAAAAAATGGAATACGAAGACCAATTTGGTTACGGCTCTTTCAAAACTGGTATGGGTGCAGAAGCGATTAAAGAACTTTTAATGGCTGTCGACCTAGAAAAAGAAAGCGCAGAACTCAAAAAGTATATCGACGATAACGAATCTGGTCAAAAGAGAATTCAAGCCGTTAAACGCCTTGAAATTATCGAATCGTTCAGGAAGAGTGGTAATCGCCCTGAATGGATGATTTTAGACGTACTTCCAGTTATTCCACCAGAACTACGCCCAATGGTTCAACTAGACGGCGGTAGATTTGCAACGAGCGACCTTAACGACCTTTACAGGCGTGTTATCAACAGAAACAACCGTCTTAAAAAACTTATGGAACTCGGCGCGCCTGAAATTATTATAAGAAACGAAAAACGTATGCTCCAAGAAGCAGTAGACGCTCTTATTGATAACGGCCGTCGTGGTAAAGCAATCTCTGGCGCAGGCAATAGAGAACTTAAATCTCTATCAGGCATGCTCCGTGGTAAACAAGGTAGATTCCGTCAAAACCTACTTGGTAAACGTGTAGACTACTCTGGCCGTTCGGTTATCGTTGTAGGACCTGAACTAAAACTTTATCAATGTGGTCTTCCTAAAGAAATGGCTATTGAACTATTTAAGCCTTTCGTTATGAAGAAATTAGTTGAAAACGGCGTTTGCCACAACATTAAAAACGCAAAGAGAACGGTAGAAAAAGCAAAAACGGTTGTTTGGGACGTTTTAGAAGACGTTATTAAAGACCACCCAGTATTGCTTAACCGTGCACCTACGCTTCACAGACTTTCTATTCAAGCGTTCGAACCAGTGCTTATCGAAGGTAGAGCGATTAAACTACACCCGCTAGTTTGCGGTGCGTTCAACGCAGACTTCGACGGCGACCAAATGGCAGTTCACGTTCCACTATCTATTGAAGCACAAGCAGAAGCAAGATTTTTAATGCTTGCATCTAACAACATCTTAAAACTTTCTGACGGTAAGCCTGTTATGAGCCCAACGCAAGATATGGTTATGGGTTCTTACTATCTAACTATTATTCGCCACGCTATAGGTGAAAAATACAACGAAAACGGCAGGAAAGACCCGTTAGGAAAGGTTTACGGCGTTCCAGAATACACCGTTTCTTACACTTCACCAGAAGAAGCGATTATGGCATACCAAACTGGCAAAATCGGTTTGCAAGATGAAATTATCGTTCGTAGAGAAGTAGAAGTTAACGGCGAAAAAGTGGTTGGCAGAGTTAAAACTTCGGTTGGTAAAATCATATTTAACGAAGCAATCCCACAAGATCTTGGATTTGTTCCTAGAAAAGAAAAAGAAGATTTCTTAAAATACGAAATCGATAAACTTGTAGGCAAAAAAGACCTACAAAAAATCGTTGGCGCATGCTTTAAGAACCACGGCGCAAGTTGTGCGGCAGACGTTCTTGATAAAATCAAAGCGCTCGGCTTTAAGTATTCAACCATAGGTGCAATCACCACTAGCGTGTTCGATATGCACATGCCTAAGGAAAAAGCAGAAATTCTTAAAGCAGCCGAAGAACACGTGCTTAAAGTAGAAAATCTATACAAAAAAGGCTTTATTACCGACGAAGAAAGATACAAAAAAGTCGTTTCTATTTGGAAAAAGGCTACCGACGACGTTACCGAAAAACTTATGGCAACGCTAGACGAGTTCAACCCAATTCTAATGATGGCAAACTCTGGTGCGCGTGGCTCTAAGGACCAAATTAAACAACTTTGCGGTATGCGTGGACTTATGACCGACCCGAACGGTAAAACTATCGAAATTCCGGTTAAATCTTGCTTTAGAGAAGGTCTTTCAGTTCTCGAATACTTCATTTCTTCACACGGTGGACGTAAAGGTCTTGCCGATACCGCGCTTAAAACCGCAGACTCTGGTTATCTAACCCGTCGTTTAGTAGACGTTTCGCAAGAAGTTATCGTTAAAGAAGACGACTGTTTTGCGTCGCTCGGCGAAAAAGTTAAAGGCACTAAGGTTTCTGCAATCAAAGGTAGCAAGGGCGAAGTTATCGAAAGTTTACGTGATAGAATCGCAGGTAGGTTCGTTGCGGAAGACGTTATTAACCCAGCAACTGGCGAAATAATGGTTAAAGTAAACGAAATGATTACCGAAGATATGGCAGACGAAATCGTAAAAGCAGGTATCGAAGAAGTAACTATTAGAAGCGTGTTCACTTGTAAATCTAAAACTGGCGTATGCGCTAGATGTTACGGCAAGAACATGAGCAACAACAACCCTGTTCAAATCGGCGAAGCAGTTGGTATTATCGCTGCGCAATCAATCGGTGAACCGGGTACACAACTTACCATGCGTACTTTCCACACCGGTGGTATCGCATCAACGGGAGACATTACGCAAGGTCTTCCTAGGGTAGAAGAATTGTTCGAAGCAAGAAAACCAAAACACGCCGCAATCGTATGTATGGAAAGCGGTATCGCAACCGTAGAAGAAAAAGACAAGATTATTCACGTTCTTGTTAAAACCGACGAAGGCGACACCAAAGACTACACCATACCTTTCGGCCTAGGCGTAATCGTAAAAACGGGCGACAGAGTAGAACCTGGTACGGTGCTCACCACTGGTTCGGTATATCCACAAGATATTTTAAGAACCAAAGGTGTTAAAGGCGTTCAAGATTATATCCTTAAAGAAATTCAAAGCGTATACCGTTCACAAGGCGTTGACATTAACGATAAACACGTAGAAATTATCGTTCGCCAAATGATGAACAAAGTTCAAATCGAAAAATCGGGTGATACCGATTTACTCCCAGGCGAAAAAATCGACCTACACAGATTTGAAGAAGAATCTATTTCTGCACTTGAAAAAGGTGGCAGAAGACCGGTTGGTAAGAGAATACTATTGGGTATCACGAAGGCTGCGCTTGCTAAAGAATCGTTCTTATCGGCAGCGTCGTTCCAAGAAACCGCTAGAGTTCTTACCGAAGCCGCAATTAAAAACAAAGTCGATCCACTTATCGGCTTAAAAGAAAACGTTATTATAGGTAAACTAATTCCTGCGGGAACTGGTATAAAGAACTACAAGAACGTTTCACCACAAACCGTAATTACCAGAACGGTAGAAGAATAAAAAATCTAGTAAAAAACACGTTATTATTAGCAAAAGGCCGTCATTTGTTTGACTAATTTTGCTAATAATGATATACTAGTTAAACACGGCGAAAGCCGAAAACAAGTTTCTAAAGCGGAGTTTTCCGAATCCGTTTTCTGAATAACCGAAATTTTTATAAGGAGGTGCTACAATGCCTACAATTCAACAGTTAATTAGACAAGGTAGAAAGAAAAGCATAACTAAAAGCAAATCACCAATACTAGAAAATTGCCCACAAAAACGCGGTGTATGTCTTTCAGTAACTACTACTACCCCTAAAAAGCCTAACTCAGCACTTAGAAAAATTGCCAGAGTAAGACTTACTAACAAGGCTGAAGGTATCGTATATATCCCAGGTGAAGGACACAACTTACAAGAACACAGTTCTGTTCTAATCCGTGGCGGAAGGGTTAAAGACCTTCCTGGTGTAAGATACCATATTATTCGTGGTGCGTTAGATACTGCTGGCGTTGCAAAACGTAGACAAGCAAGATCTAGATACGGCGCGAAGAGACCTAAATAGTAAATAAGAATTTTTAATTCACGGTTTTAATTTAAGTAAAACCAAAACGTACCTACTTATATCGGATATTCGGAAAATTAACCCGATTCGGTAGGCAGTATGCTCAAAGAGCAGAAGGTTCGCTACCCGAAAGGGCAAGTGATAGCCGTACTTAATTAAGGGTTTACCCTTAAATCGCGTGAAAACGCAAAAAATTTAAAGGAGGATTTAATTATGCCAAGACGTGGCAATATTGCAAAAAGAGACGTATTACCAGATCCAGTGTATAGCGACAAGGTTGTAACCAAACTTATCAACCAAGTTATGCTAGATGGTAAAAAAGGTATTGCGCAAGGCATCGTTTACGAAGCGTTTACCACCGCAGCAGAAAAAGTTGGTTGTGATGCAATGGAAATGTTTTCTAAAGCGCTTGCAAACATTATGCCTTTAGTAGAAGTAAAAGCAAGGAGAGTTGGTGGTGCTAACTATCAAGTGCCTATCGAAATTCGTCCTGAAAGAAGACAAACTCTAGCAATTCGTTGGCTAGTTGCCGCTGCTAGAAAAAGAAGCGAAAGAGAAATGAGCGCAAGACTTGCAGCAGAACTCGTTGACGCTTTCAATAACGCTGGTAGCGCTGTTAAGAAGAAAGAAGATACTCATAGAATGGCTGAAGCAAATAAAGCGTTTGCTCATTACAGATTTTAATTTGGAGATATAAATTATGCCAAGAGATTACGATTTATCCGTAACCAGAAACATAGGTATAATGGCGCACATTGACGCTGGTAAAACCACCACTACCGAAAGAATTTTATTCTACACCGGTAAAACCCACAAAATCGGCGAAACCCACGAAGGTTCTGCTACGATGGACTGGATGGTTCAAGAACAAGAACGTGGTATTACCATTACTAGTGCTGCTACTACCTGTCACTGGAAAGATCACAGAATTAACATTATCGACACCCCGGGACACGTTGACTTTACCGTAGAAGTTGAAAGATCGCTCCGTATTCTTGACGGTGCTGTTGCAACTTTCTGTGCTAAGGGCGGTGTAGAACCACAAAGTGAAACCGTTTGGCGTCAAGCAGACAAATATAAAGTTCCAAGAATCGCTTACATCAACAAGATGGATATTAACGGCGCTAACTTCTTTAACGCCATCACCATGATGAAGGAAAGGTTACACACCAATCCACTACCAATCGTTCTTCCTATCGGTAAAGAAGATACTTTCAAAGGTATCGTAGACGTTATTACTAGAAAAGCGTACATTTACCTAGACGACCTTGGTATGAAGGTTGACGTTACTGACGTTCCTGCCGACATGGTTGATCTTGTTGAAGAAATGAGAGCAAACGTTATCGACGTTGCTGCTCAACAAGAAGACGAACTTATCGAAAAATTCCTTATGGAAGAAGAACTAACGTTAGAAGAAATCAAGAGAGGTTTAAGAAAAGCAGTTCTTAAAATGGAAGTAACCCCAGTTCTTTGTGGTTCTTCTTATAAAAACAAGGGCGTTCAAAACTTACTAGACGCTATCGTTGATTATCTACCATCTCCATTAGACGTTGGCGAAATCAAAGCGGTTAACCCAAATACCGATGCTGAAGAAGTTAGAAAACCAGACGATAACGAACCGTTCTGCGGTTTAGCGTTCAAGATTATGACCGACCCATTCGTTGGTAAACTTGCTTTCTTCCGTGCATATTCAGGAACATTAAAAACCGGTTCTTACGTTTATAACACCACTAAAGGTAAGAAAGAAAGAGTTGCGCGTATTCTAAGAATGCACGCTAACCACAGAGAAGAAGTTGACACTATTTACGCTGGTGATATCTGCGCTATCGTAGGTTTAAAAGACACCACTACTGGTGATACTCTTTGTATCGAAAACGCACCTATCGTTCTAGAACAAATGGAATTCCCAGAACCAGTTATTAGAGTTGCTATCGAACCTAAAACCAAACAAGGTCAAGAAAAAATGGGCTTCGCGCTTGCTAAACTTGCCGAAGAAGACCCAACCTTTAAGACCTACACCGATACCGATACGGCACAAACCATTATCGCAGGTATGGGCGAACTTCACCTAGAAATTATCGTTGATAGACTTCTTCGTGAATTTAGAGTAGAAGCAAACGTTGGTAAACCACAAGTTGCTTACAAAGAAACCATTAAAATGGCTGTTGAAGCAGAAGGTTTATTTAAGCGTCAATCTGGTGGTCACGGACAATATGGTCACTGTAAAATCCGTCTTGAACCACAAGAACCTGGTAAAGGATACGAATTTATTGACGAAACCGTTGGTGGTTCAATTCCAAAAGAATTTATTCAACCAGTTAACAAAGGTATTCAAGAAGCAGCAAGAAACGGTATTCTTGCAGGCTACGAAGTAGTTGACTTTAAGGTAACCGTTTACGACGGTAGTTACCACGACGTTGACTCGTCAGAAATGGCGTTCAAAATCGCAGGTAGCATGGCTCTTAAAGACGGTCTTGCAAAAGCAAAATGCGTACTTTTAGAACCTATCATGAAAGTTGAAGTAGTAACCCCAGAAGCATACTTTGGTGATATTATGGGTAACGTAACCGCTCGTCGTGGTATTATTCAAGGTACTGACGATCGTAACGGCGTAAAAGTTATCGACGCTAATATCCCACTTGCAGAAATGTTCGGTTACGCAACCGACCTTCGTTCAAGAACTCAAGGTAGAGGTAACTATACTATGCAATTCAGCCACTATGCTGAAGTTCCAAAGTCTGTTGCCGAAAAGATTATAGGCAAAAAAGACAATTAGTTCTTGACAATACCCCGTTTTTATTGTAAAATAAAGACAAATCTAAATTTAAGACCTTTAAAATTAAAAAAAATATATCATTAAAAAAGTTGGAGGAAAAACTAAAATGGCAAAGGCAAAATTTGACAGAAGTAAACCACACATTAACATTGGTACCATCGGTCACGTTGACCATGGTAAAACCACCCTTACCGCTGCTATCACTATGACTTTATCATCTGTTGGTAATGCTCAAAAAATGAGATACGACGAAATCGATAAAGCACCAGAAGAAAAAGCAAGAGGTATAACGATTAATACGTCTCACGTAGAATATCAAACTGACAACCGTCACTATGCACACGTTGACTGCCCAGGACACGCCGACTACGTTAAAAACATGATTACCGGTGCTGCTCAAATGGACGGCGCAATCCTAGTTGTTGCTGCTACCGACGGTCCAATGCCACAAACCAGAGAACACATTCTTCTTGCTCGTCAAGTTGGCGTTCCATACATTATCGTTTTCATGAACAAATGTGACCAATTAGACGACCCAGAATTACAAGAACTTGTTGAAATGGAAATCAGAGAACTTCTTTCTGAGTATGGTTTCCCAGGAGACGACACCCCAATCATTAAAGGTTCTGCTCTCGTTGCTCTTGAATATGCTCAAGCAGACCACTCTGCAGAAGACATCAAGAATTCAGCAGAATGCAAACCTATTTTCGAATTAATGGCTGCTGTTGACTCTTACATCCCAACCCCAGAAAGAGACGACGTTAAACCTTTCTTACTTCCTGTAGAAGACGTATTCACCATTTCTGGTCGTGGTACCGTTGCTACTGGTAGAGTAGAACGTGGTGTTGCTCACGTTAACGATCCTGCAGAAATCGTTGGTCTTTCTGAAGAAAGCAAAACTACCGTTATTACCGGTCTTGAAATGTTCAGAAAAACTCTTGACGAAGCTCAAGCAGGTGACAACGTTGGTGCACTTCTTCGTGGTATCGACAAAAACAACATCGAAAGAGGACAAGTTATTGCTAAACCTGGTTCAGTAAAACCACACACCGAATTCGAAGGTCAAGTTTACGTTCTTAAACAAGAAGAAGGTGGTAGACATACCCCATTCTTCAACAACTATCGTCCACAATTCTATTTCAGAACTACCGACGTTACTGGTTCTATCCAATTACCAGAAGGCGTAGAAATGGTTATGCCTGGTGACCACATCACCATCAACGTTAAACTAATCACTCCTATCGCTATGGAAGAAGGTTTACGTTTCGCTATCCGTGAAGGTGGCAGAACCGTTGGTTCAGGCGTTGTTTCTAAAATTATTAAATAGTTTTTAAGACACAAATAAAAAGTAGTGCAAAACGCACTACTTTTTTTTGTTCGTTTATAAACGGCGTTATGCTACGTTACTGCCACTCGCAAAAAACTTCGATAACCAACAAGGTTAATCTCATCTTTTTGCTCGGTCGAGCCTTGCCTAACTTGTTTCTAAACGCTTAAAAATATTTTCTAAAAATCCGCCATCAGCCTTGTCTTACTTGGCGCTATGCCTTAAAAACTTTTAAGACACAAAAATAAGCAAGTAGCAAAAGCACTGCTTTTTTTGTTCGCTTATAAACTACGTTATGCGCCTAAATTTCTTCTCTGCCTATAAGGTAGTCGATTGAAACGTCAAAATAATCGGCTAATAGCCATAAAGACGTTATGCACGGCTCTTTCTTTTTAAGTAGCCACGCGCTAATGGTGTTTTGCTTAACTCCTATTTTTTCAGAAAGTTTTACTTGGTTCAAATTTTGTTCTTTCATTAACTCCTTAATGCGCTCTGCAATCAATATTTTCATAATACACCCCTTTTATTATTGACATTTTAGCACCATGGTGATACAATAATAAAAAATAGCCCCTTGGGGCTATGTTTTGCGCTACGTAATAAAAGGAGAAAATACAAATGAAGGACAAAATTAAAAAGATAATAACTTTTATCGGGTTTACCGTAGTAATAATTGCTACGATAATGTTAGGTCTTGATGGTGTAA
Organism: Christensenellaceae bacterium; assembly: GCA_045613505.1. Lineage (GTDB taxonomy): Bacteria > Bacillota > Clostridia > Christensenellales > Borkfalkiaceae > UBA1259. Next base: position 155,867 of record JAZLBC010000015.1, on the reverse strand, counting down.
GCGCATCGTTAATTAGCGTTGCGTTACCTGCAGTGTTTGCAATTTGCTTTATTTTTGCAAATAACGCTACTATAAAGAACTTTGGTTATGCGCTTTCTGCCGTTAATTTAGCAGTAGGGGTGGCTAGTCTAGAAGGCGAATCAACTATGATACTTGCTGTTGGTTTAATCATAATGGGGCTTGCTAGCGTTCTATATTTTATAGAAATCGTATTTGGATTTTTTGGGTACGTGCTAAACAAGTCTAAGGGGCGTGCTAAATGTGATACTGCTTGTGATGAATTTATCGAAATCGAAAAATACGCTCAAATGTATGCTGACGGCATATTAAATGAAGAAGAATATACGTCGCTTAAAGCAAAGGTATTATCTATTGAAACGAGCAATAGGCAAAGTTCAATTGATGACCTAAAAAAATGGAAGAAACTATACGATAAAAAGTTAATTTCTGACGAAGAATATTCTAGCATTAAAACGAAAATTTTAAGATAACAAATTTTGTGGCGCAAAACGATAAATTTAAAATAAAAGAGCCCGCGATTGCGGGCTCTTTATTTTTTAATAATTAAAAAGAGTCTTTGTAGGCTTTACCGAATTTAAATACAGGTGTTTTAGATGGAGCAATACTAATTTTTTCGCCAGTTTTTGGGTTAATTCCTTCTCTAGCGCCTTTAGATTTGATTTCAAAAGTGCCAAAACCAGAAATTTGGATTTTTTCGCCAGCTTTAAGTCCGTCGGTAATAGCGTCGATAAATGCTGAAACGGCGATAGAAGCATCTTTTAGTGTGATACCTGCTTTGTTAGCCACGTCTCTTATAAGTTCGTTTTTATTCATACTATTTCCTCCTTATAGTTATAGATAAATTATACCACATAAAAAAGTAAGTTTCAATAGGGTTTTTAAAAAAAGTGTAAAAAAAGGGCTATTTTCGTCTAATTTTTGCGAAAAAACAATCATTTTTTTGTTTTACTTGACTTTTTAGTAAAATTAAATTACTATATTTCTATGGGTAAAGTTTTTAAGTTAGATTTACAAAAGTTTGAAGACGCTATAAAGCATAGCGGTAAAGACGTTTCAGTTTTCTTCGGTGGTGTTTTTGACGGGCTTAAAAACAAAATATCAGCAGAATTTCCGCACCAAAAAATTTTAGTTTTATGTGCCGAAAACGAGCAAAACGAATATAAAGACCTAGTAACCGCGCTTACTGATTCTGGCGTTAAACCGCTGGTTGCCGTATTAAACGCTCAACCCATTAGCATAGAACGCGTTTCTCCGTTGTTTACTTATCCAGAAGACGTTAGGGCTGTTGTGTGTTTTAACACCGAACTTTTAGATTATGCATATTATTACGCGCAGGTTAAAGGCGTTAAACTTTATCTTGCAGTTACCCGTTTAGATTGCGTTAATCTTTTAAGAACTAGCATAAGAATTAAAAACGGCAATTATTTAGAAGAAATTAAAGTTTCGCCAAGCATAAGCGTTGTTTTCGACCAAGAAAAAATCCGCGCGATAAACGATGGCGTTAAATCTGCCTACGAAAGCGCGATAAGTCTTGCGCTAGCGCTAGTAGAGTATAGGCTAATGCGCGTTATAAAAAATAAACGAACGTATAAAGAAGCGTATACACTAATAAAAGAGTGTGTTACCGAAACGTTCGACCTAACTTCTTATTCACGAGAAGACCGCAGAGTTGCACTTGCGTATTACACGCTACTTGCAAGCGTTGCAAACTACGCGTCTTACGGCGAAATTCTTAAAGATACCACTTTTTCTGCTTGTTTAGAAAGCAGGGAAAGGGCTAGCGTGCTAGATGTTTCTACAAAAGTACTTGCTCTTGCAAAACTAATATTCGTAGATAAAAAGCGAGTAAAAAACGTGCCTAACTATCTTGAACGAGCAGAATTTTTAGCCGAAAATTTTGGTATAGACAGGGCACAGGCGTTTAGTAATTTTTTATCAACATCTAAATTCTATAAAGCGCATCAAAAGCAGATATCGAACTTTTTTTCGGATTGCGCTATCGAAATTGACGGAATTATTAAATCGTTAATCACTGCCAAAAGGATAGCCAACAATCTTACAGACGGCGCAAAAGAGCCAACCCCGAGTGAAAACGCAATAAAGTATTTGGGCGATTTATCTAAAAATCTTAACCTATGCGCCTTTTTAAGAGAAGCGGGTGTTTTAGAACAAATTTAATAAAAATTGATTAAAACAAATAAAACGTGTTAATACTCTCTCTAATTAGTGGAGAGTATTTTTATTTTGAAAAAAATTCTAAACGGCGTGAGTTTAATATTATTTATACTGCTATTTATGTTGCTATACGGGTTAAACGCGCCCAAAGCCGTGCCTATAAAAGAGCCTTTTTATATAGAAATTTACACAAAAAACGGTTCTCACGGGCAAATAAAGAACGTTTCGCAAGTAAAGAGCCAACTTTCGTTTAATAAAAAAGGACAGGCGCATTATTATTGCGAAGATATTGCGGTAGAAGAAATTTTACTATTTTACGACGCAAGCGTTGTTTTTACAGAAAACGGAGAGTGGGGGCAAAGCGTTTACGCATATTCGAAAAATTTAAGATATAAAACGCATATAAATGGCAAGGCGGTTAATATTCAAATACACAAAAACAATGACGCGCAAACAACCAAGATAGGATTTCCTATAATTTACGGAAGTTATTGATATTACGTGTATAAAAAACGAGAGAACGGCAATAATCTACCCAGTTACATAATTTAGGAGGATTAAAAATGAAAAAAGAAAATTCTAGAATGGTAGCGTACTTAAAAAGAAATGCCGTTTATCTAATTCTTGCCTTTTGTATTATTGCAGTGGGGCTTTCTATAACTCTAATGCTAATAAATAAAGAGCCAAGCGTAGAAATTAACGACCAAATCGAAGTTCCCGGAGACCAAGACCTTAACGAAAAACCTAGCGGAGATCAAAACGTGGGAGAAATAGAACCACCGACCGATCAACCAGTAGTCGTAGTACCAACCTACGTTCTTCCGGTATCGTCGGCAACTAAAATCACCGAATATACCGATGATTTAACCTATAACCCAACGCTAAAAAGGTTCGAAAGCCATAAGGCAGTAGATTTTTATGCAGAGGAAGGCACGTCGGTTTTTGCCGTTACAGACGGCACCGTTACTAACGTTGAGAACTCGTTTTTAGAAGGCTACACCATAACGATAGACCACGGCAACGGGCTTAAAACGGTGTATAATTCTCTATCAGAGAACACTGCCGTAACCGTTGGGCAAAAGGTTGTTTCGGGCGAAGTTATCGGCGAAGTTTCGGTTACTAACAGAAAAGAAAATAACGAAGGCGCGCATCTGCACTTTTATATGCTTGAAAACGACCAAGTTATAAACCCAGAAAAATACCTTACCTTTGAAAATAAATAACGCCTCAGAATAAAATGCGTGGCGCAAAAACTAAACGTTTAGAATAAAGCAGGTTAACCCCGAATAGATATTATAAAAGAATAATATTTGTTCGGGGTTTTTTATGAAAAAAATTAGATTTTTAGTTTTAAGCGCGATACTGATTGCCTTTTGCTTGCCGAATTTTGCTTGTTCTGCTAGCGGTACTGATAAAAGTGCAACTACTTACGATATTTCTTGTAGTTTACAAGAAAACGTTTTAACGGCAAACGAGCGCGTAGAGTTTTACAATTTTACAGACAACGTGTTTACCGAGTTAAAGTTTAATATTTACGCAAACGCCTATCGCGACGGCGCTACTTTTAAGCCGATAGACCAAAAGCTATACTATAAAGCCTATCCAAACGGCGTGAATTTCGGCGGGATAGAGATTAAAGGCGTAGAGTCTAACGGTGAAGAACTAGACTACGAAATAGCAGGTAAAGACCAAAATATTTTACTAGTTAAACTAAAAAAAGAACTATTCCCAGAAGAACGCGTTTCTGTCGATATTGATTTTGTGGTTAGCCTAGCGAACGTTGTTTCTAGAACGGGGATAAATGATAAAACGATAAATTTAGGCAACTTTTATCCTATACTTTGTGGGATAGAAGACGACGGGTTTTTCGAGTGCGAATATTATAGTTTTGGGGACCCGTTTTTTAGCGACGTTGCGTGTTATAACGTTAGCGTAACAGCGGATAAAGATTTTATAGTTGCGTCTAGTGGCGAACTTAAAAAAGAGAGCGTTAACGGAAACCAAAAAACTAGCGAGTTTAAGATAGATAACGCGCGTTCGTTTTGCATGGTGCTTTCTAAAAACTTTGAAGTGCTAACTAAAACGGTTGGTAACACGGAGATTAGATATTATTATTACGAAGACGATTTTAGCGCCCAAAACCTAGACGTGATTGAAAAAAGCCTTGCGTATTTTAACCGAACTTTCGGCGAGTATCCCTATAAAACTTATTCGGTTGTAAAAACTAGGTTCTTAGAAGGTGGTATGGAATATCCCGCGCTAACCTTTATTTCAGACGAACTTGAAGAAAACCAATACAAAGAAGTTATCGTGCACGAAACTGCGCACCAGTGGTGGCAAACGGTGGTGGGTAACAACGAAATTAAGCAAGGCTTTTTAGACGAAGGCTTAGCAGAATATTCCGTAGTGCTATTTTACGAAAATCACCTAGAATTCGGCTACACTAGGTCTGATCTTGTTTCTATTGCCGAAAAGAACTATAAAACGTTTTGTTCGGTATACGCAAAACTATTTAACGGCGTTGATACTACTATGAACAGAGCGCTTGGCGAATATAAAAGCGAGTTCGAATACGTTAATATGGCGTACGTGAAACCGTGCATTATGTACGATTATTTTAGAACGAGCGTTGGGGATAATAAGTTCTTTTTAGGGCTAAGAAAATTTTACCAAAAGTACGGGTATAAAAACGCCGTTATAGACGATTTAATCGCGTGTTTTGAAGAAGTTGGGGCTGGGGCGAGCGTGTTTTTCGACGGATTTCTTAAAGGGAAAGTGATTATTTAAAAAAATTTAACAATTCATTTGACAAAGCAAATAAAACAATGTAAAATATAGATGTACAATTAGAGGGGAATATTATGAAAAAAGTTATATCTATTATTTTACTTTGTATATTTTCGTTAACGTTAGCATTTTCTTTGGTTGCTTGCGGAGAATCAGAAAACAAAACAGACCCTAACGCAGGGCACGCACACCCAATTATTGCCGTTAAAGCTAAAGCGGCAACTTGTGGCGCAAACGGTATGAAAGAGCACTACTACTGCGAATATTGCATGTCTTATTTTAACGACAAAGAAGGCAAAGAAGCTACTAAAAAAAGTGCTTTAATTATTCCAGCAACAGGCGAACACGTACCTGGTAGAGATAAACCAACCGATTTAAACGGAAAATGGTATCACGATTTAAGATGTTCTAAATGCACAAAAACCATCAATGCAGAACCTATACTTTGCCCAGATTGCGCTGGTTGGGAACTTGATATGACGAAGCAACCAACTGCTAAATGTTTAAATATTCAATGTGGTAAAGAGTTTAGTATTTCTTTAACCTAATATTAGAAAATCAAAAACTAAAAGAGTTCGAAATTCGAACTCTTTTTTTTTTAGATTACATATACGAAACAAAAAAGCGTTGCAAAAAGCAACGCTTTAATTTTTTGTACCTATTTTTTTATATTTATTGTTTGGCTATATCTCTATGGCGTTACCCTATTGATATCGCGTGGGAACATAGTTGCTTCTCTAACGTTCTTAAAGCCTAATAGGTGCATAGTAAGTCTTTCTAGTCCGATACCAAGTCCGCCGTGTGGTGGCGCGCCGTATTTATGGAACATAAGGTATGTTTCGAAATCTTCTGGGTTAGTGCCCATGGCACGCATCTTTGCGGTTTGTTCGTCGTAATCGTGAATTCTTTGCCCGCCAGAAGTGATTTCTAAGCCCCTAAACAATAGGTCGAAAGAAAGGGTGTATTCTGGATCGGTAGGATCGTCCTTAGTGTAGAAAGGGCGTTTTTTAGATGGATAGTGAGTAACGAAAATAAAATCACTACCAAGTTCTTTTTTAGCGTATTTGCCAAGCAAACTTTCTTCTTCTGGGTCAAAGTCTTTCATGTCGGTTGGTTTATACTTAAACTTTTTCATTAAAAGTTCTTTGGCGTCCATAAACTTGATAACAGGTATTTCAGTAATTTCAGGTATATCGGCGTGCAATATTTCTACTTCTTCTTTGTATTCGGTTTTAAGAAGGTTCATAATATATTTTAAAACGCCGGTTTCCATTTGCATAATTTCGGTAAAGTCGTTTATAAAGCCCATTTCTAAGTCCATAGAAGTGTATTCGTTAAGATGGCGCGAAGTATCGTGATGTTCTGCTCTAAACACGGGCGCGATTTCGAATACGCGGTTATAAACGCCAACTAGCGCTTGTTTATAAAGTTGGGGGCTTTGCGCAAGATAAACTTGTTTGCCAAAATAGTCTAATTTGAATACGTTAGTACCGCCTTCTGCACCAGCGTAGTTTATTTTTGGTGATCTAATTTCAGTAAAGCCGTTTTTAAGCAAAAACTCTCTAAAACCCCTAGCGATACCTTCTTGAATTTTGAATATTGCCCTTTCTTTAGGGTTGCGCATAGAAACAGGCCTTAAATCTAAAATGGTGTTTAGGTTAATGTTATCTAGTTGTTTTTTGTTTATAACGATAGGCAAAAGTTCCTTAGGAAGTGATAGAATTTTGATATCGTGTATTTGGATTTCGAATCTATCGTTGCCTTTCGCGTCAACGCTTTTTACAACCTTACCCGTAACGGTAACGCACGCTTCTTCTACGATTCTTTCGTCGAAACGATAGTCTGAAAAATCGGGCGAATAAACGCATTGTATAGTTTCTTTAGCCGTTCTTATGATAATGAACGAAAAGCCCGTCATTTCTCTGATTCTGTGCACGTAGCCACTGATAGAAATAACTTGGTTTTCGTAAAGGTTAAAATCGCAAAAATTTATTTGATTGCTAGTGATGTTACCATTTATTTTTTCCATAAACGCTCCTAAACGGGTTAAATTTAATCTACTTATAATGATAAACCAAAACTGATAAAAAATCAAGTATTTAAGCCTTTATTTAGAAAGCGCTTAACATAATTTTTAGATTAAAATAGTTGCTTATAAACCTAAATTATGCTAAAATATTTTTGTAGAGCAATCTATTTATAACGATATAATGATTATGGAGAGCAAAATGAAGATAGCAGTTTCGGTAGAATCTACCAACGATTTAGGCAAAGAACTTTTACAAAAAAACGATATTAAAGTTATCCCTTACGAAATAGTTTTAGGCGATAAAACTTTTAAAGACGGCGAAGTTTCTACGCTAGATATGTTTAAATTCGTAGACGAAAACGGGGTATTGCCAAAAACCAACGCAATAAACGAGTTCGAGTATACCGAATATTTTACTGAACTACGCAAGGAATATGACGCGGTAGTACATATCGCTTTATCTAGTGGGCTATCTTCTTCTTGTGGCAACGCCGTTAGAGCGTCTAAAAACGTGGAGAACGTTTACGTTGTAGACTCTCTTAGTCTTTCTACCGGTATAGGTATTCTAGCACTTTACGCAAGAGAACTTGCAGACCAAGGCAAAGAAGCAGAAGAAATCGCAAAACTCGTTCAAGAAAGAACGGAAAAAATCCAATGCACCTTCGTTATTGAAAGGCTAGATTATTTACATAAAGGCGGAAGATGTAGTAGCCTTGCGTTGTTTGGCGCAAACCTACTTAAACTTCGCCCAAGAATTATCGTTAAAGGCGGAAAAATGACTTCTGATAAAAAATACAAAGGCAACATGGTTGGCGTAGTTGGAAAATACTGCGCGGAAACCTTAAACGAATTTAACACGCCAGACCTTGATAAAGTGTTTATAACTTATACCACGGCAACTCCTGAAATGATAGAAAGTGCAGAAAAGGCTGTAAAAGACGCTGGCTTTAAGAATATTTATAAAACGACTGCTGGTGGAACTATCGCAAGCCACTGCGGTGCAAACACGCTAGGTATAATCTATTTTAACGACGGAGAAAACTAATCGGAAAGCTTTTATAAAACGAAAACCCCTTGCAATTTTGCAAGGGGTTAATTATTTTAAATTTTTACTACGCTTTGTTAACGCTAATAAGCGAGAATTCTAAACTGCCGATAAACTCAAAAGAGCCGTAGCATATAAGTGGTTGCACGTATTTGAATATATAAGCGTTGTTGGGGATATTGCCCGCGCTTTCTTCGTTTTGGATAAACAAGTATTGTTCGTTACCTGATTTTTTAGCCGAGTTAACCCTAAACCTTATCATATCCAACTTAACGTCTTCGGTAAATTCCGTGCCGTTCACGGCTAAATTTTCTGCGCGTTCGGTAACTGCTTTTTCAAAGTATACGGCGATATCAGTTTGCTCTTTATAAGCAGAAGAAGAAACGAATAGATTTCTCGGCGCGTTTTCTTTAACTTCTAGGTTTCTTAGCGCAAATAATAAATGCGCGTTATCCACTAACGTTTTGAACTCGTAGTCGTGCGTGGTGGTAGAAGTTTCAAAGCCTTCGCCAGAAAGGGTTAGAGTATAAGAATTTTTATCGTACGTAAAGGTTGATTCGTATAAAACGTCTTGCACGTTATAACCGCCTTCTACCGCACTATAAACGCTGTAATGCGCCTTGGTGTTAGAGTAAATAGGCGCGAAAGACATGTTTTGCGAGTGAAAATAAACTATGCTTTCAATCGTGTCTACGAAACTCTTAGCAACCCCGTCGATATAATAAGTTACGGGCATAGAGAAAGAAGTTTTATAAGAATAGAACTTGTCGTTGCTAGAAGTTAAAACTTCGTTGTTTTTAAGTTCTTCGGGCGCAACGTCTAGCCTTTTTAGAGTGGTAACGTAAGAGCCAACGCCAAAATCAAAATTTTCAGGACTAAGAGCAGAAGAGATATTGTAGCCGTACATATCGTCTTTATAGTTTATTTCGTAAACTAACTCTTCAAAATAGTCGTTAGGCACACCGTCGCCATAGCCCTTAGTGAACCTATTATTAAAACTGATAGGTTGCTCCCCAGCACAACCACACGCAGTTAGTGTGAAAACGCAATAAACGGAGAGCAGTATTAGGGCGATTATGCCCGTTAATCTTCTTTTCATGTTTTCTCCTTAGGCTAGGCGCGCTAAAACGCGCGCTAGCATTATTATGATAACATAATTTTTAAAAAATGTAAAATCATTAAAGAATATATTTAAAAAGGGCGTTAGTTGTGTTACAATATAAGTATGATAAAAATAATAACCACCAATTCTTATTTTAATTTTTTTAATATTCTAACTAGCGAACTAGAAAACGCGCCCAAGGGTATAGACGAAAAAAACTTCGTTTTCTGCGAAGAAAAAATTTCGCTTATGTCAGAGCGCGCAATCGCAACTAAATTCGGCGGTTCTTTTAATACTGCCGTTTATTCGTTTGGCAACTATTATTCGGTAAACAAGCGCCTTAATAAAACGCTATCTAAGGAAGGCGCAAGTATGGTCGTTAGAAAAATTTTGCAATCGCTTAGCCTTAAAACGTTTAAGGGTTTGGGGCAAAACCTAGCGCCTACGCTTTTTGAACTTATTATCCAACTTAAAAGCGCGTCGGTAAAACCTAGTGATTTAGAAATCGCGCTAGGTGGTGTTAAAGGTATACTTAAAAACAAGATAACAGATATTTTAGCCGTGTATTCAGCCTACGAAAAATATCTATTAGATAACGGGCTAACCGACCAAAGCGCGCAACTAGACTGCTTGCCCGAAATTATTTGTAACGACAAAGATATAAAGGGCGCAACCGTGTTCGTGGTGGGCTTTCAAGGTTTTACCGCGCAAATCAAAAACGCCATTATAAGCCTGATTAAAACGGCAAAGAACGTAACCTTTATTTTGCCAGACGGGGATAATAAGTTTGCTTTCGTTGGCGAAACGAAAAAGGCAGTGCTTTCTATTTGCGAGCGCTTGGGCGTTAAATACGAACTTGAAGTTTGCAACGCCGAATATGAAAGAGAAGGGCAATACGTGGTAGATAACCTTTTCGCCCCAAGAAAGAAAGGTGCAGAAAAAGTTTCTACCGAAAAAATATTTACATACGGCGCAAGCACGCCCAACGAACAAGCAAGAAAGGTGGCGGGCGTTATTAGAGATTTGGTAATAAATAAAGGCGTTAGATATAACGAAATAACGCTTGCGTGCGTAGATTCGGGTGTTAAAAGCGCAATTAAAGAAGAGTTTATAAAAAACGAAATTCCTTTTTCGTTAGACGATAGAAAGAGTGCGGAACATCACCCGCTTATTAGGCTTATAATTTCTTACGTAGATATATTTAGAAAAAATAAAGAAAGAAGGGTTATGCTAGACTTTATAAAAAATCCGCTAGTATCGCCCGACAAAGAATTTAACGATAAATTCGAAAACTACGTTTATAAATATAACGTTAAATATTCTTTATTCGATAAACCTTTCGTTTTTGATGCTGACAAAGAAGAAGTTAAACTTTTTGAAGAGTTTAGGCAAAAAATAAACGCGTTGCTCAAAAAATTCAACCCTGAAAACCTTTTAGAAGAATTATATGCAGAAGATAGGCTAAAAGAATATACTAAACGCTTGAAAGGATTAAACGCCGTAGAAACTTCTGCCGTTAACGAACAAATTTATAAATACGTATTGCACGTTTTGGCGCAAATGAAAGAAATTTTCGGCGAAGTGGTTGGTAACTATAACGAGTTTAGAGAGATATTTTTAAGCGGTGTTTCCGCCCTTAAAATTTCTATTCTTCCACAGTTTTCAGACGCAGTTTTCGTGGGCGATTTCAAAGAGTGCGCTATGGCGAAAGCAGACTATCTATTTTTAGTTGGGCTAGACGAAAGCGTGCCTAACACTCAGGGCGACGTTGCGCTTTTATCCGACGCTGATATTAGCGCGCTAGAAAACGTTAGCCTTTTAATAGAACCAAAAATTAAGATAGTTAATCATAGAGCAAGAGAGCAAACGTTGCTAGGGGTGGCGTGCTTTAATAAAGCGCTTTACGTTACGTATAAAACGTCTTCTAGCGTTAGTTCGAAAGCATCGCAATGCGAAGTGGTGAACTTTTTGCTAGAAAATTTCACGACCAAAGTTATTCAAGAAAAAGGCGAGTATTTATCGCTTAAATCGGGGCTTAGAGATTTTGCTATCAGATGTAGCGAATTCGTTTACGGCGACGCTCCCGAAATGGGCGATGCGTCTTGTTTTTACGAACTAAACAAAGAAGTTTGCGAGAAAATCGTTAATTATTCTAATAAAGAAGTGGTTATAAGGCTTGATAAAAACAATAACGTTTTAGTGTCGCAAGTTGCTTCGCCAACCGCGATAGAAAGTTACTACGCTTGCCCGTATAAGTTCTTCGTTAGTCGCGTGCTAAGGGTAAAAGAACGCGAAGAGGGCGTTACCAACGCGCTAGACGTTGGCAACGTTATGCACGAGATTTTTAACGAAGTTATCTCTAAAATAGACGACGTTAACAACGAAAGCGAAATATTAGATTTAATAAACCAAACCAAAAGTGCAATCGTATCTAACCCCGCATATTCAAGGCTGTTGTTAGACCCTAAGTCTAACTACGAACTAAACGAGGCGATAAATGAAAGTTACTTGCACCTTAAAAAAATGTATAAACTGCACAAAAACTCTCTGTTTAAGTCGGGTGGTGGCGGAACGGAAGTAGTGTTTGGCAAAGCGGGGGATTATCCTGAAATACCTTTGCTTTCAGGCAAGGTAAATTTATCTGGAAAAATAGACCGTGTTGATACCTACGGCGATTACGTTAGAGTTATAGACTATAAAACCGGCACAATCGGCGAAGACGAAAGCGGGCTATTTTCTGGAACAAAACTACAATTATACCTTTACGGGCTTGCAATAAAAGGCAAAAAACTTGCTGGGGCGTATTACATGCCTATTAAAAACGAATTTGGCGAAAAACACGCTTCGCTTTTAGTGGGCAAAAGCCTAAACGAGCAAGAATTACTTAAAGCGCAAGATAAAACTTTATTCGAAGAAACGGCGGATATTCCAACGTTAGACGCGAAAAACTTTACCACCGAAGAAGGCTTAAAAGCGCTTATGGAATATTCTAGGGTGATATGCGAAAAAGGTTTAACGTTAATGGAAGAAGGGTTTATATTCCCATCGCCATACGATAAAACTTGCGATTATTGCGAATACAGGGCGTTTTGTTCTAACCGCGAAGGCAAGGCCAGAAAACTTAACGTGATACGCGAAAAAGACGTTGTTTCAGCGCTAGAATTGGAGGCTAAAGATGAGTAATTTTACAGAAAACCAACTAGAAGTGGTTATGCACGAAAAAGGAAATCTTTTAGTTTCGGCTTCGGCGGGCAGTGGCAAAACCTATACCATGATAAGTAGGGCGATTAGGCTTATCAAAGAAAAAAAGACCAAGGTTTCTAACTTGCTTGCGCTCACCTTTACCGAGGCGGCTGCGCTTGAAATGAAAGAAAAATTAAAAAAAGCAATGTTTGGTTTGATAGCCGACGGCGGTGAAGAATACGCTTTACAAATAAGCGATTTAGATTGCGCGGATATTTCTACTTTGCACGCTTTTTGCGGGCGACTTATACGCGCGTATTTTTTCGAGTGTGGCGTTTCGCCCGATTTTAAGATTTTAGACGCAGAACAAGCAACGCTTTATAAAAACACGGCGTTAGACGGATTGTTTAGAAAACTTTACGAAGTTAAAGAACCGTATTTTTTAGAACTTCTTAAATGCTATAAGTATAAAAGAAAAGACGACGAGTTAAAAAAACTATTGCTTAGCGTTTACGATAAGATTAAAGACGAGCCTGAGTTTGAACGCGCGTTAGACGGGGTTGTTGCGCTTTACACCGAAGAGAAACTAGACGAAACGATTTATTCGTTAAAAGAGCGCTTTAACGAACGTGCGAACCAAATATTAGATAGTTTAGCGTGGGCACTTGCCGTTTTCAAAGAAGCCAAGATGCGCCCTAGTGGACTAGAAATCACTTCTTATATATTCGATACCGTTTTAGAGAGTGTTAACGGCGATTATTACGGGCTTTCTAGATACAAAGACTTTAAGATATCCTTTCAAAACAAGCCGTTTGGACAAGGCTTAAAGGGCGACGTTTTATGTGCAAAAGACGCCGTTATGAAAGCCTGCAAAGATTTCGAAAAACTAGTTTCTAGGTTTTCTAAGGACGTTAAAGATAGGCAAACTTACGTTGAAGAGTTGAACGTGTTAAAAAACACTAGTGAAAACTTCGCTAGGCTTATAAAAGACTTTTCCGCTCAATACGCTATGGTAAAGCGCGAAGAAAATGCGCTAGACTTTTCGGATTTAGAGCATTTTGCAATTACTGCGCTACAAAACAAAGATATTAGAGAAGAAGTTAAAAACAAATTCGATTTTATTTTCGTAGACGAGTATCAAGACACTAATTCGGTGCAAGAACTAATAGTTTCGTTAATCGCAAACGACAACGTTTTTATGGTTGGCGACGACAAGCAAAGCATCTACGGGTTTAGAGGTTGCGATCCCGAAATATTCTTAAATAAAGAAAAAGAATTGCCAAGTAGTGGTGGTAAGGCGTTAAGACTTAACCACAACTTCCGTTCTGCGATAAAAGTTATAAACGCAGTTAACAGCATTTTTGCGTTTAGCATGACCGAAAGCGTTTACGGATATTCTTACCTTAAAAAAGCAATGCTTACCTTTGGCGGAAACTATCCGGAAGGCGCAGACGGTAGGGTAGAACTGCATGTTCTAGACACTTCTTTAACGAAGAAAGAAAAAAAAGAAAAAACGATTAGGCCGATTTACGACCTAAAAGAAGAAAGCCTAAAACTTTTTCAAGACACCGAAGAAGAAAAGAACGTAGACGAACTTGCGCTTTTAGTTGCCGATATTATAGAAAAAGAGTGTCAAAAAGAGTATTACGACCTTAAAGACGAAGAATTTAAGCCCGTAACTTTCAGCGATATAGTAATATTATCGCGCAGTGTAGAAACGGCTTACGTTCGCAGACTAGCGTCAACGCTATATAGACTAGGCGTGCCGGTTAATTCTAAGGTTTCGGTGAACGCGCTAGATTTTCCGGAAGTAATAACGCTAGTTAAGTTTATGGAACTATTAGAAAACGCCAGTTTAGACGTTGCTTTGGTTTCCGTAATGAAAAGCGTTATAGGCGATTTTTCGGATGAAGAATTATACGATATGGCTAGCCTTTATCATAATAGCGACAAAAGGAAAGAAGAACACGGTGGGTTTTATAACGCCTACGTCTACGCGCTAGAACACGCCGAAGGAAAACTAAAAGAAAAACTAACGGCGTTCGACTGCTATATTAAAGAGTGCCGTGAACTAAAAGATTTTATCGGCGCTAGTGGCATTTTAGAAAAAGTAATAAGCGACACGGGATATTATAATTATATTCTTACCTTGAAAGAGGGCAAACTAATAAGCCAAGTAGTAGAATCGTTCGTTTCTAAAAGCATGGTGGGCGATAAGATTTTAACTGTTTCAGAACTTATCGAAAAAACGCAATATTCAAAAGACGCGTTCAGCGTAGAAACTTCGGTTGGTGGAAACGCCGTTAGAATAATGACGATACACGCTTCTAAGGGGCTAGAATTCCCCGTGGTTATAGTTTGCGGGCTAGAAAAAGGAAGCAACAAAAAAGACGAGAATAAAGAAATTTTATTCAGCAGAGAAAACGGGTTTTTAGTCAAGTATTACGACACCGATGCAATGAAAAAAGAAGAAACGCCGTTTAGACTTCTTGAAAAAGAAAAAATGGAAGAAAACAGCCTTAAAGAAGAACTCAGGCTATTTTACGTTGCACTAACGCGCGCTTCGTATTCTCTGCACATGGTTGCTAAATGCAGTAAAGACCTAAGAACTGATATTTACGAGGGTGGAGATAAATATTTGCAATATATTCCTGCAAGTTTTCCTGCAACCGTGCACTCATTAGAAGAATTTAATTTTTCAGCAACAAAGTACGAGCCTAGAAAGGTTTTGGTCGGCAAGACAGACGAAAGAAGAAAAGAAGAAATTAGGTGCTGTATAGACTTTCTGTATCCATATTTGCTAGACGTAAACGTTCCACTAAAAACTAGCGTTACTTCTTCTTTGCATATTGAAGATAAAACGCTTATAGACGAAAACGAAACGAAAGACGATAGCGTAGTGATAAACGTAAGCGCTAGCGAAGATGGAGAAGATATCCCCGCACAAACCAGTAAAGAGCGTGGCACAATTGCGCATAAGATTTTAGAACTATACGATTTTGATAGGGGCAATCTACCACTTCAAATACAAGAAATGCTAGAAAAATCGTTGCTAACGAAAGAGCAAGCAGACAGCGTAGACGTGGGTCGGTTAGACGGTGCTATAAAGAGCAACGTTATAAGCGTTATTAGGGGCAAAAAACTATACAAAGAAGCGCCGTTTTTTGCAAACTTTAAGGCGTTCGAAGTGCTAGATACTGCCTCAGAGCAGAACGTTTTAGTGCAAGGCGTTGTCGACTTGCTAGCCGTGGGCGACGACGGAGAGTGCGCTATTATAGACTATAAGTATTCGGTTCTTTCGCCAAACAAACTTAAAGCAAAATATCAAAAACAATTATCGCTTTATAAACTTGCAGTAGAGCGCGTTTTAGGCGTTAAAGTTTCTAGCACTTATCTATTAAACATTTACTCTGGCGACGTTATAAAACTATAAAAAACAAAATAAATTATAAAACGACTTTTTCTTTTATACTCCTTAAATAAAACGTGTTAGTATGTTTTTGGAGGGCTTTATGAAAGAAAAAGTTTTTTTATTTTTACAAAGCATTTTAAGTGGAAACTACGCAGAAATAGGCTTTATTATAAGCGTTTTGGGGGTGATTACCGTGTTTATCGTAGGTTTTCTGTTAAGCGCCATAAAGCGTGATTTTAACCTAAAAAAACGCTTGATATTACACCTTTTTAACCTGCCGTTCTGCGCGATAAATTTAGTGTTTTTTAATAACGGCGGGGCAAGAATTTTTTTGTTAACGTTATGTTTTTCGTTAGTGGTAATGGGGTTAACGTTAATCGTAAAAACAAAACCCGCAGTTAGAAAAACCGAAAAAAACCCAACTAAAATTCCGTGCGATAATTTGCCTTTTAAAGTCGGCGCGGAACTGCCTAAAAAACCAGTTGAAATTATAAAAAATCCGATTATATCAGACGATTCTTGTGCGCCTAAAAAAACCAACGCAGATTTTACGCACGTTAAAAACGTGATAGAGCGTTTGCGCGCTTTTCCACTTTCTACGGGCGATAAAAAACAGATAAAAGACCTAGAAGACGCAATAGTTTTAATCGAAAACGGATTAGAAGACGAGTATTCTATAAACGACGAACTGGGCGCATTATTAAAAATAATGGCCAAATACGGCGTGTAAAAGCGTAAAATTTAATTTCCTATTGACTTTTGCTCTTATATAATATATAATTTATACTGTATATTTATAGGGGTAGGAATCGTGCTAAAAAGAAGTTTATGTTTGTTGTTAGCAATGTTGACGGCGCTTAGCGTGGTTTTCGCTTCGGCGTGCGGAGAAAAAGAGTTTACCGTTAGGTTTTATTCGAACGGAGGAACGTTAGTTTCGGGGCAAGAAATACAAACGGTTACGAGCGCAAGTGAAATTATCCCCCCCGTATACGAGAGAGCAGGATATCTTCTTAGTTTTGATAAGATTATTAAAAACATTGATAAAGACACTGAAGTTTTCGCCGTATGGAGCGCGATAAATTACAAACTTTCGTTTGATGGAGACGGGGGAACGTTTTACAATAAAACGCTTAGCGTAGTGCTTGGCGAAAAACTGCCTGATTTACCTGAGCCGGAGAAAGAAGGATATATCTTCGACGGCTGGACTGTCGGGGAAGAAAAAATTTTTTCAGGATATACGTGGAATTTTACTAGCGACCAAGTTGCCAAAGCCAACTACGTTATAAACGACGGCTATACTTATTCTATAACCTACGATATAGCAGGTGGAACGCTAGAAAATCCCAAGACGCACTACACTTTTAAGGACGAAACTTTCGTTCTTTTAGAACCGCAAAAAACAGGATATGAATTTTTGGGCTGGGTGCGCCAAGGCGAAACGACTATAAATAAAGTAGTTACCATTGAAAAGGGCTCTATCGGGGATTTAAAATTTACTGCGGTGTATTCCGCTAAAAATTATATCATAGACTTTAACGCTAACGGTGGCACGGCGGTTTCTTCCACGCTAAACGTAACTTTTGATAAAGAGATAGGCGCTTTGCCGACAGCGCAACGCCAAGACTATATTTTCCTTGGCTGGTTTAACGGCGAAACGCAAATTTTAAGCGGGCAAAAGTGGAACGTTGCAGATAACGTTACGCTTGTAGCAAAGTGGAAAGAAGAAGACGGGCGAACTTACACTATAACCTACGATTTGGCAGGGGGCCAACTAGACAATCCTAAAAATTCGTATAGTTTTTATGAAGAAGATTTTTACCTGCCAACGCCTTTAAGAGACGGTTACGTTTTTATAGGTTACGTTAAAGAAGGCGAAAGCGAACCGAAAAAGTCCGTTACTATAAAGAGTGGTTCTACTGGAAACTTAAAGTTTACGGCAGTGTGGAAAAGAGAGTTCACTTTAAGGTTTGAACTTTCTAGAAAAGTGCAACTTGACAAAGACGATTTTGGCGTGCCAAAAACGGCTTATTGCAGGGTAAACGGAAACAGTTATTACCAAGATATCACCATTACTATGGGCGACGTGATATTTTTGCCCGTTCCAACGTTAGAAAACCCCAACGAATATTGTTTTTATTATAGTTCTGAAAGAAAAACTTATAGATATTGGATAATCGACGTTCCGCCGGAAGAACTAAACGGCAGAGCGCCAGACGCGGTGGGATACGAAATTTTTAGTGGCGACGAAATGTCGAGCGAAATAGAAAAATTTGCAAATGAAAAAGGCGTTATTATCGTTAGACCGAGAATAAGAGCCATATATATCTAATAATCCAAATGATAGGAGAGAAAAATGTCTATTTTCAAAAGAAAACCGAAAAAAGTTGAACGCAAAGAAAGAATTATCTCGATGGAAAATACCACTAGGGTAGGTTCTAGGGGCTATACTAGGCTAAAAGATAATATCTTGTATCTTAACGCAGACGGTAAGTGTAAGGTTATTCAAGTAGAATCTTCGCTTGCACACGAGTGTAAAACCACCGTTTCTGCTAACCTTGCAGTTAATCTTGGTTTTACCGAAAAGAAAGTTGTGGTTATAGACTTAGATTTTCGCCGTCCTAGATCACATAGAATTTTCGAACTAGAAAAAGAAAACGGCATAGCAGAATACGTTTTAGGCACTAAAACCGAAGCCGAAATTATTAAAAAGACCAAATACAAAAACGTTGATTTAATCACGCGTGGTGCAGAAGTGTTTAATCCGTCTCTTATATTCGTTTCGGATAGATTTAAGCAACTTATGCAATATGCTAGGGATAATTACGACTACGTTATTCTAGACTGCGCGCCAGTTTTACAAGTTTCGGATTATATCCAAATATCAAAACACTCAGACGGGGTTTTATTCTTGGTGGCTTACGGCATCACGCCAAAGAACGCCGTTAAAGAAGCAGTGGCATCGCTCAGGAACAGCAACATAAAAATTCTTGGCACGGTGTTTACCATGTACGACAGAAAGGGCGCAAAAGAATACAACCATTATTACAAATACTACTACAACTACGACGATACTTATTACCTAGACACCGACGAAACGGAAGACTAATAAGGAACTGACCTTAATATGATAGATATTCACTCTCATATTTTGCCGTTTGTAGACGATGGTAGCGAAAGCGTAGAAACTTCTTTGGGCTTGCTTAAAAAAGCCGAAGATACGGGTGTTACGGATATAATTTTAACCCCGCACTATAAGTTTTCTTATAAAAAATCGCCCGAAGAAATAAAAGCAGTTTTTTTAGAACTAGAAAATAAGAAGAAAGAAGCGAATATAGGCGTAAACTTATATTTAGGTAACGAAATTCACTATTCTAAAAACACCAGAAAAATTCTTAGCGAAAATGGTGTGCTTACGCTAAACGGCACGAAATACGTTTTAATTGAATTCGACTATTTTAACCAGTCCGACATAACCGAAGCGGTTTACGGCTTGATTAGAGACGGCTTTGTGCCTATCGTTGCGCACGTTGAAAGGTATGCTTACGTATCGATTGCCGATATTTTAGAGATAAAAGAAATGGGCGGACTTATTCAAGTGAACGCAGGTTCGCTAGTCGGCGATTGTAGAAGAAAGATTAAAAAGTTAGTAAAAAAACTATTTAAGTTATCGTTAGTAGACTTCATTTCTAGCGACGAGCACGCTAGCAGAAAAAATTATTTTGCTGATGCGCGCGCTTACGTTACCAAAAAGTTTGGAAAAGAAGTTAGCGACAAGGTGTTTATATTAAACGCAAAAAAAATTATAGGGCAGGCTTAACGGTTTGCCTTTTTAACTACGGGAGAATTATGGCAAGAACGCTTATAGCAATAGGTGGTGGCGAAATCAAAACAAAAACCACGCTTAAAATAGACGAATACGTTGCAACTGCGCTTAAAAACCACGCTAGCCCTATTAGAGCGACTGCGCTTTTTATAGGCACTGCATCACACGATTCTATGCCGTATTTTAATAGTTTTAGAAAAACTTATACTTCGGTGTTCGATATTAAAGCCGAAGTTGCGCTAACCGTTTACGGAGAAATGGACGCTAAACATATCTCAGAAAAAATAGATAAGGCAAACGGGTTTTATATCGGTGGCGGAGACACCCTTTTTATGCTAGAAACTTGGAAAGAAAAAGGGCTTTACGATTTGATATTAAACGGCTATAATCAAGGCAAAATCGTTGCCGGTTTATCGGCTGGCGCAATATGTTTCTTCGAAACGATGTTCACGGACTATCTTATAATGCAAGGTAAAAGCGCAGACTACGCTATTAAAGAGGGTATAGGCGTAATAAAAGGTGCGTTCTGCCCGCATTACGACGAACGACGCGAAGAATTTATCAAAGCGATAAAAGAAAAAAATATACCGTTTTCTTACGGCGTAGAAAACAACTGCGCGCTTGTGTTTGAAAACGAAAAATTAGTTAAAAGCGTTTCTTCGGGTGGAAAGGCTTATATAATCAAAAACCAAAACGGCGAGATACTAGAAGAAGAAATATGAACAAAGTAAACCACGATGCTAACCTAGAAAAACTTATAAACGAAAATATAAAAAACGGCGTTCGTCCAAAACTATTGTTGCACGCTTGTTGCGCGCCCTGCGCTTCTAGTTGTATTGAACGCCTTATCGGCGCGTTTAACGTTAGCGTGTATTTTTATAATCCCAACATAGATACCATAAGCGAGTTTATATATAGAGAAAAAGAGTGCCAAAGATTATGCGCGCACTTTGGGGTAGAGTTTATTAGCGCAGAACATAACAAAACGGATTTTCTATCGGCGGTGGTTGGGCTAGAAAACGAGCCCGAACGTGGTAAAAGGTGCGAAAAATGCTTTTCTGTTAGGCTAAATAACGCATTCAATAAAGCAAAAGAGATAGGCGCAGAATATTTTGCAACGACGTTAACGCTAAGCCCCTTAAAAAACGCTGAACTAATCAATAAAATAGGCGAAAATTTCACGAACGACGTTACTAAATATTTGCCAACGGATTTCAAAAAGCGCGGTGGATATGCTAGGTCTATTGAACTTTCGAAAGAGTTGGGCTTATATAGACAAAACTATTGTGGGTGCGAATTTTCTAAAAGGAAGGAAAAAATGTACAAGGTTTATAAGTTTGCAGATATCCCGTTTGGCGTTACCTTTTACGGCGAATACACGCTAAAAAAGAACGCGGAATACGAAACGGAAGAAAAACCTTTGTTCGACGTTAGCGTAAGCAAAGAAGATATCGAACTGGAAAGAGAAACTTATATAAAAATCAATAACGAAGATTTTAAGTACCCAGAATCTATTTTAGAACACACGGCAATCTATCGCAAATTCGTAGAAAAAGCAGTAGAATACGGTGTGGTGTTGTTTCACGGTTCGGCAATAGAATATAACGGCAAGGCGTATTTGTTCGTTGCGCCGTCCGGCACGGGTAAATCTACGCACGTTAAACTTATAACCGAAGTTTTCGGCTCTGCCGTTAGTTATATTAACGATGACAAGCCACTACTAAAACAAGACGGCGATAAGATTTTTGTGTGTGGTTCGCCTTATAACGGAAAACACAATTTATCAAGCAACGTTAAAGTTCCGCTTGGCGCAATATGTGTTTTAACGCGCGGAAAAGAAAACGTAATAGAAAGGCTAGATAAATCCGTTTCGGCACTGCAATTTTTAAAGTTTAGTTATATGCCCAAAGATGAAAAAGCATCTAAACTATACTTTGAGATTATAGAAAGAGTGTTAGAATATCCCGTGTATAAACTAGCGTGCAATATGCAACCAGACGCGCCTAAACTTTCTATAAACACAATGAGCAAAGATTGTGAATAATTATAAATTAATAAAAACTCAAAAACTTAAAATATAAAACAAAATAAAAAAACTCGACTTGTTTAGCCGAGTCCCTACAAGGGATTCGGCAACTAAATAAATCCGTGAACGGATTTGTTATATTTGCTTACGCAAGTTATATTGCCTATCGGCAGTTATATTCGCCTTACGCCGAGTTGTGGATTTATTTAATATCACTTTGGCGAAAGCCAAAATACCACGCCAACGGCATATCACTTTTAGCCACAAGGCTAAAAATATCACTTATTTAACTTAATCTTTTATGGACAAGAAAAGCCCACCATATTTCGCTTTTTGCGAAGTATAGTGGGCTATACTTTTGTTAGTTATTAAAATTCCCTTATAGGAAATCCATTAAGTCGGGTTTTAGTTTTTTATCGTGTAAATTTATATCGCGAAAATTATTTTTCGGGGATAAAGTTTTCGAATATAATATTGTTTGCGTATGGTTTAATTTTTTCGTATTCTTCTTGCGCTCTAACCGTCCACGCGATAACGGGCAGGCGTTTTTTGTTTTTTAACGGTAGCCCCGTGTGTTCATAAGAAATAAAATCAGGCTTTGCTAAAAAATTTAGGGGCATACGCTTTACTATAAAGCGTTCTAGTTTTTTATCAGTGTCGGGCGTGTTAGACGCTAAAACGCCACGCAAGAAATTAGGCGCAAGGCGTTTAACCTTGTTTAAATATAACGGGTTAAAAGACTGAACTGCAAATTCGCCGTTATAATCTTTTAGTATATCCACCACGCTAACTACAAACGTTTTGCTCGGTTGGTTTTTTAGTTCTATAAGTAGCGGGGCTTTGTTTTTGCAAAGTTCAAGCGTTTCTTTAAGGGTTGGGATTTTTTGATTCGTGCCTAAAATATTTAGTTCTTTAATTTCTTTAAGCGTTAGTTCCCAAACGAATTTATTAACACCGGTAAGCCTACTTAAATTGCCGTCGTGCACGCAAACTATTTGCTTATCCTTGGTTTCGAAAAGGTCTATTTCGATAGCGTACCCATTTTCTATCGCGTTTTTATACGCCAAAATAGAGTTCTCTGCAAACGTTTGGTTCCATAGCCCCCTATGCGCGATAAAAGTGTTTAATAAAAAGTGGTTTTCGGGTATTCTCATAATGCCCCCAGCATAGCAAAATTACACCAAAACACTTGCAAAAAACAGCGTTTTAGTATATACTAAACTCGTATTATATAAGTAAATTTAACATAAAGGTAAATAAATGTCAATTGATAAAAGTAAAATAAGAAACTTTTGCATAGTAGCGCATATCGATCACGGCAAATCTACCCTAGCCGATAGGCTTATGGAAACTACCGGGCAAGTTCAAACGCGCGATATGGAAAACCAACTTCTAGACTCTATGGATTTAGAGCGCGAAAGGGGGATAACCATTAAACTTACGCCCGTTAGAATGCTTTACACTGCAAAAGACGGAACCGAATACATCTTAAATCTTATCGACACGCCCGGGCACGTAGACTTTTCTTACGAAGTTTCGCGCTCTCTTAAAGCGTGTGAAGGCGCAATACTTATAGTAGACGCAACGCAAGGCGTTCAGGCGCAAACACTTGCTAACGCATACCTTGCAATAGATAACGATTTAGAAATAATGACGGTTATAAACAAAATGGACCTTGCCTCTGCGCGCCCAGACGAAGTTGCCGACGAAATCGAAAACATTTTGGGTATAGAAGCGCAAACTGCGCCAAGAATTTCGGCTAAAAGCGGGCTTAATATAGACCTTGTTTTAGAAGATATCGTGTCTAAAATTCCCGCGCCTAGTGGCGACGAAAACGGCAAACTTAAAGCGCTAATCTTCGATAGTTACTACGATAATTTTAAGGGCGTTATATGCTTTGTTAGAATTTTCGACGGAACGGTTAAGGTTGGCGATAGGATAACCACGTTTAACTCTAAAAAAGAATTCGTGGTTACCGAAACGGGTATATTTGCTCCGAAAATGTTGCCGACCAAAGAATTAACCGCAGGCGAAGTTGGGTATATTGCGGCAAGCATAAAGAGCATAGAAGATACCGAAGTTGGCGACACGATAACAAACGCAGACAACCCCGCAGAAGAACCACTACCTGGCTATAAAAAGGCGCTACCTATGGTGTTCTCGGGCGTGTTCCCACTAGACGGAAGTAAGTATAACGACCTTAAAGACGCGCTCTTAAAACTAAAACTTAACGACGCTGCGCTTTCAATCGAGCCGGATAACTCGGCAGCGCTTGGCTTTGGGTTTAGGTGCGGATTTTTAGGGCTTCTTCATATGGACGTTATACAAGAGAGAATAGAGCGCGAGTTTGATTTAGAGATTATAACCACGGCGCCGTCTGTTTCTTATAAAGTGTATAAAACCGACGGAAGTGTTATGGTGGTAGAAAACCCAACACACTTACCACCGGTTACCGAAATCGATTATATGGAAGAGCCCGTTATTAACGCTAGTATATTCACCCCACCCGAATACGTAGGGCCTATTATGGAACTATGTCAATACAAGCGCGGTATTTATAAAGATTTGATTTACCTAGATAAAACTAGGGTAGAACTAAAATACGTTCTTCCGCTTAACGAAATTATATACGACTTTTTCGACAGTCTAAAATCAAGAACGAAAGGCTACGCATCGTTCGACTACGAAATTGCGGGATACAATAAAAGCGATTTAGTTAAACTAGACATACTGCTAAACGGCGATATATGCGACGCGCTTTCTATAATCGTGCATAAAGAAAAGGCGTACGACCGTGGCAGACAAATTGCCGAAAAACTAAAAGACGTTATTCCAAGGCAAATGTTCGAAATCCCCGTTCAAGCAGCGGTTGGCGGAAAGATTATCGCGCGTGAAACGGTTAAAGCGTATCGCAAAGACGTTCTTGCAAAATGCTACGGCGGGGACGTTACTAGAAAGAAAAAACTACTTGAAAAACAAAAAGAAGGCAAGAAAAAGATGCGTTCTATCGGCACGGTTGAAATACCAAGCGAAGCGTTCGTGTCTATTCTTAAAACGGATAATAGTAAATAGGGGGATATATGGCAGGACTATATTTGCACGTGCCTTTTTGCAAACAAAAATGCACTTATTGCGACTTTGCGTCTTATCCAAAAGAACTCTGCAAGGCAGAAAGTTATTTTGCCTGCCTTTATCGCGAGATTGAAGGTAGGTCTAAACAATATAAAAACACCGTTATAAACACTATCTATATCGGTGGCGGAACGCCTTCCGTGGTGGATTCAAAGTTTATCGTGGGCGCGATTAGGCAAATTAGAAAATGCTTTAAGGTTGAAGAGAGCGCAGAAATCACCATAGAACTTAACCCCGGAACGGTAGACGAGAAAAAGATTAAAGACTATAAATCAGTTGGCATAAATCGTTTTTCGATAGGACTTCAAACGGGGTTCGACGAGCAACTTAAACGCCTTAACAGAATACATACCGCAAAAGACTTCTTGCTCACGTGTAATCTTCTTAAAGGCGAAAATTATAGTGCAGATATCCTTTTGGGGCTAGCAGACCAAACGTTAGAACAAGTTAAAAAAACGATAGATTTGGCGGTGGCTGGTGGCGTTTCGCACGTTTCGGCTTACGCGCTAACACCCGAAGTGGGCACGCCTATTTACACCGATTATCTTAACGGCGAACTACTCTCTGACGACGAAGTTGCTGAAATTTACGACGGCGTTAGGGCGTATCTAAAAGAAAAAGGTTTTTATAGATACGAAGTTTCTAATTTTTGCAAGAGTGGCTTTGAGTCTAAGCATAACCAAAACTACTGGGAACGTGGCGAATATATAGGAGTTGGCGTTTCGGCTAGTTCGTTTATGGAAAACAGGCGTTTTACCAACTCTTATAACGTAGACGAGTATATGAACGCCATTATCTACAATAAATCACCCGAAATCGCTAGCGACGTTATAGAAGGCGAAGATGCCGAGTTCGAATTTATTATGCTAGGGCTTAGAACTGAAAAGGGTATTAACGTAGAAAAGTTTAACGAGATTTTTAACGTGGATTTTGCTAAAAAGTATCAAAAGGCGCTAACTAAAAAGCAGGCGTATTTAGATTTTAACGGCAAAACGCTTAAAATCAAAGAAGAGTTCCTTTACGTGCAAAACGGCATAATAATGGAATTTATGAACAAATAAAAAACAAAACGCTTTACTAAAAAGTAAAGCGTTTTTTATTTTCTAGTTATATTTATTCGGCTAAAATTTTCATCATAGGCACAACGCCCATAATGGTGTAGTCTACGTAGTGGTAGTTGTAAACCTTGCCGGTATTCGTTATGCATTGCGCCATACGGCTATATTTGTGTACGTAAAACGAAAACGAACGTAGCCACCATTTATAGTCGCCTTGAAAATCGTAGTAAGCGCCTTGGCATTTAGCGTAGTCGGTGTATTCTAGTTTTCTTAAATCGTCTTGCTCGCCGATGGGCTTAAAGCCGTATTCGGCGCTTTCTATTTCTTTATGGCTTGCTAGATACACGTAATCTTCGGTCGGGTCCGACGGGAAAATATTATTGCCATTTTCGCCAGCCGAAGCAATGTCGTTAGCGTTTTCAGAAAGCATTATAAAGTCTTTTTCTTCGCTATTAAAAGCAACGTTATAAAACGCGCCGTTTAGGTAATTTCTGATATAACTATACTTATAAGAACACGCCATAGTGCCTAGGGGCGCAAGTTTAGTGTTTATATAATAGTGATTTGGCAGAAGTGTTTCTCCCATATTGATAAAGTTTTCGTAATAATCAGGTTGAAATGGCTGACTATCTAATATAACGCTTGATAGCAATAATTTTTCGTTGTTATCTTCGTTTAGGACGCGCCACTTTATAGGCTCGAACTTAAAATAGTAAACGATATTTATTTCGTAGCCGTTTTCATCTTGAAAAGAATTGTCTTTACTGCTTTCAAGTTTAGAAGACGTTGGCCTATATCTAGTAAAATAAACGGCGCGATACTTGTTGTCGCTTAGCGTTACGTCTTTATAAAACGCAAAACTTTCTTTTTTGCCTAGAATATAATATTCGTAATCAGTCCAGCCGTTAAGGTTGTTTGCAGTAGGGGTTTCGCCGATTAAAGAAGATAACTCGCTAATAGTTTGTTCGCTCGTAACCTTGCCGGTAGGAAAACTTCCGTAATAAACGTAATCGTAATTGCTTTCGTCAAACTCGTCTTGTGGGGGCGTGGTTTCGCCTTCTATTATCGGCGGTTCTTCGGGGGCGGGTGGCGTGCTATTCTCGCCACAACCGACTATAAATCCAAGACATAATATAATGCAAAGCGTTAAGCATATTTTTTTTAGTAAATAGTTGCTCATAGTTATTAGAATTATAACATTAAATATAAATAGTGTCAATAAAAGAAAAATTAAAAAAGCAAAGCGAAAGGCTCTGCTTTTCTTTTTTATAATTGCTATTTATTTATTCGGCTTTATCTAGTTCTTCTTTAACTTCGCTAGGTTTTTCAGGTTTAACGGCGGTATCTATCGAATTTCTAAACACGAAAAATCTTTGATATAAAAATTCGGTAACGAAATTAACCACCATGGTTATCGCCTGAACCAAAATCTCGTTCCAGCCCAAAGTTTTAACTAAATACATATCGCCAAGATGTATAGAAAGCGGTGCAAATACTAGATAGTATAAAAACGTTTTAAGCATCGCGATAGGCACGCTAGATGCGGACTTAAACGTAAACTTGCGGTTAAAAGTAAAATTCCATAAAACCGACAAAACAACCGCTATATACGATTTAATAACGTAGTCTAAATTCTTAAACGCTAAATCCATAATGGTAAACGAGCCGATTTGTATAACGCCCGCGCTCACCGAAAACATAAGGAATTTAAGCGCCCTTAAAATCTCTTTTTTCTTTTCAGTCATAATTATTCTCCTAAAACCTTTCCTAAAATAATTTTACACTTTTTTAATTACACTTGTCAATCACAATGCACGAAAAAATTTTTTCTAAAAAAATAAAAAAACTTTTAAAAAACCATTGACAAACCTTTTTTTCTCAGTTATAATAATAGTAATCATTACTGATAACACTAAAAACGCAAGGGAAAACAATGAGATTTTCACATCAACGCGAACTTATCGTAAATATATTAAAGAACCGGAAGGATCATCCAACGGCAGATATGGTTTACGAGAGCGCAAGAAAAAAAGAAAAGAATATAAGTCTTGGAACGGTGTATCGCAATCTTAAACTTTTGGCGGAAGAAGGGGTTATAATAACGCTTGAAACGGTCGACAAAAAAATTCATTACGACGGCGATACTTCTAATCACAGTCATTTTATCTGCGAAAAGTGTGGTAAAATCGTAGACTTGTTCGTAGAGCACGAAGCGCCTAGCGAACTTGGCGCAATGGGGCTTACGGTAAAAAATTCTAAATGCGTTTATTACGGAAATTGTACTGACTGCATAAGTTAGTTAATATAAATAAAAAAATAAAAAACATATAAAGGCAAAAAGCCAAAAAAGGAGAAAACATGAAAAAATTCGTATGTACTATTTGCGGTTATACTCACGAAGGAGATTCTGCACCAGAAAAATGCCCACAATGCAAAGCGCCTGCATCTAAATTTAACGAAAGCACGGGCGACAGACATTGGGCTGCTGAACACGTTGTAGGCGTTGCAAAAGGCGTAGACCCAAGAATTATCGAAGGGCTTAGAATGAACTTTGAGGGCGAATGCACCGAAGTTGGTATGTATCTTGCAATGGCAAGAGTTGCACACAGAGAAGGTTACCCAGAAATAGGTTTATACTGGGAAAAAGCCGCTTTCGAAGAAGCAGAACATGCTGCTAAATTCGCTGAACTTCTTGGCGAAGTAGTAACGGATTCAACTAAAAAGAACCTTGAAATGAGAATTGATGCTGAAAACGGCGCAACGCTTGGTAAGTTCGAACTTGCAAAACTTGCAAAAGAATTAGGTCTAGACGCAATCCACGACACCGTGCACGAAATGGCACGTGACGAAGCTCGCCACGGCAAAGCGTTCGAAGGGCTACTTAAAAGATATTTTTCTAAATAAGGGTAACGGATATGAAAGAGAACTATATGGTATGTAATTGCAAAAAAGTCGATTATAATTCTATTGCAACCGCATTAGAAACTCACACGAAACTAGAAAACGTGCTAGACGTGTTTCGTGACGTACAAAATGTTACGCACTGCTCTACGGGTTGTGGTGGATGCTACCAAAAAGTTTTAGAAATTATCTCAGAAATTTTAATGGGCTAATTGATTTAATAAGCCGATGGAATTATCCATCGGCTTAATCATTTTCTTATTTAACGTCCACGCCCTTTTAGAAAACTATTATAAACCCGTTAAAATTTGAATAAAATTAAAAATTATTCATAAAATATTCAAAAAAACAAAATAAAATGAATAAAAATATAAAAATTAGTAAAAAATTTGCAATAATTGTTTGACAAAGCAAAAATTAAGGAATATAATTTAAGCGTAAAACAAAATCAATTCTTTTTTAGGAGAAACATTATGGATAAAAGCAAAATTAAAAAAGTAGTTCTTGCATACTCTGGTGGTCTTGACACTTCGATTATAATTCCTTGGCTTAAAGAAAATTATAATAATTGCGAAGTTATTGCCGTTGCCGGCAACGTTGGTCAAGCAGACGAACTAGAAGGCTTAGAAGAAAAGGCTATCAAAACGGGCGCAAGCAAACTTTACGTTCTAGATTTAACCGACGATTACGTTGATAACTATATTATTCCTACGATGAAGGCAGGTGCGCTTTACGAAGAATATTTGCTTGGCACTAGCCACGCACGTCCTTGTATAGCAAAAGCACTTTGCGAAGTTGCCGTTAAAGAAGGGGCAGACGCGATTTGCCACGGCTGTACTGGTAAAGGAAACGACCAAGTTCGTTTCGAACTTACCATCAAGCGTTTCTTACCAGAAATGCCTATTATCGCGCCTTGGAGAGAGTGGAGCATTAAATCGCGTGAAGAAGAAATCGAATACGCTGAAAAACACAACGTTCCACTAAAAATCAATCGTGAAACCAACTATTCTAAGGACAAAAACTTATGGCACTTATCACACGAAGGTTTAGACCTAGAAGATACGGGCAACGAACCACTTTACGAAAAAGACGGATTTTTAGAAATGGGCGTATCGCCAATAAAAGCGCCTGATAAACCAACCTACGTAGAACTTGAATTTGTTAAAGGCGTTCCAGTTGCTATTAACGGCGAAAAAACTAGCGCAAAAAATATTATTCTAAAACTAAACAAACTTGGTGGCGAAAACGGCATAGGTATATTAGACATAGTAGAAAACCGTTTAGTTGGTATGAAATGTCGTGGCGTATACGAAACGCCGGGCGGAGCAATACTTTATAAAGCGCACAGCGTTTTAGAACAAATTTGCCTAGATAAATACACCATGCACGAAAAACAAAAACTAGCCGTTACTTTTGGCGAACTAGTTTATAACGGGCAATGGTTCACCCCACTACGCGAAGCGTTATCTGCGTTCGTAGATAAAACGCAAGAAACCGTTACGGGTAAGGTAAGGCTAAAACTATACAAAGGCAATATGATTAACGCAGGCGTTTGGAGTGATTATTCGTTATATAGCGAAGAAATCGCAACGTTTGGCGAAAGCGACTACGACCAAACCGACGCAAAAGGCTTTATAAACCTATTTGGTTTACCACTAAAAGTTGCCGCTATGGTAGAAGCAAAAAACAAGAAATAAAAATATAAAAATTAGAGTTTTGTCCTGCTAGTCAGGACAATAACTTTATAAAGGTGATTATATGAAAAAGATGTGGGCGGGCAGAACTGACGGAAAAACTAATAAAATTGCAGACGATTTTAATAGTTCGATTAGTTTTGATAAAAGGCTTTACAAACAAGATATTTTAGGCAGTATGGCGCACGCCATGATGCTTGGCGCAAAAAATATTATCTCGTGTGCCGAAGCCGATACGCTTATTAAGGGTTTAGAAAGCATACTAGAAGATATCGAAAACGGCAATTTAGAGTTCGATTTAAGCGCCGAAGATATCCACATGTTTATAGAACAAGTTTTAACCGAAAGGGTGGGCGACGTTGGTAAAAAACTACACACCGCAAGGAGCAGAAACGACCAAGTTGCGCTAGACCTTAAAATGTATCTTAGAGAAGAGATCGGCGAAATAAAAACTTTGCTTAAAAACCTTGTTCAAAACCTAACCTTAAAAGCCGAAGAATATAAAAGCGTTATAATGCCGGGCTATACTCATCTTCAACGCGCTCAGCCCATAACGTTCGGGCATCAACTAATGGCTTATACCTTTATGTTTTTGCGCGATATCGATAGGCTAAACGACTGCAAGAAAAGGCTTAACGTAAGCCCGATAGGTTGTTGCGCGCTAGCAGGCACTACATTTGATACGGACAGGGAATTAGAGGCCGAAAAACTTGGCTTTAACGGAATAACCCTAAACAGTATAGACGGCGTGTCGGATAGAGATTATTGCGTAGAACTACTAAGCGTTATTTCACTTATTATGGCGCACATGTCTAGGCTATCGGAAGAAATTATACTTTGGTCTAGTTGGGAATTTAAGTTTATCGAACTATCAGACGAGTTTACTACGGGCTCTTCAATAATGCCACAAAAGAAAAACTCTGATATGGCAGAACTTTGCCGTGGCAAAACCGGTAGGGTTTACGGCGATTTAATGGCAATACTTACCGTGCTTAAAGGCTTGCCACTAGCCTATAACAAGGATATGCAAGAAGATAAAGAAAGCGTGTTCGACGGCGTTGACACGGTAAAAAGTTGCCTAGCAGTATTCGTTCCTATGATTGCTAGTATGAAAGCGCTTAAAGAAAATATGCTATCCGCCGCAAAAAAAGGCTTTATAAACGCCACCGACCTTGCCGATTACCTAACAAAGAAAGGCTTGCCGTTTAGATCGGCTTATAAAATCGTTGGCAGTATCGTTGGGGATTGCATAAAGAACGGCAAAACGCTAGAAGACCTTAAAATAGAAGAATACAGGGCGTATAGCGAAACGTTCGATACCGACCTTTATGCCGAAATAGACTTAACCACTTGCGTTAATAAGCGCGTGTCGAAAGGCGGAACGTCGGTCGTTTCGGTAGAAGCGCAAATCGAATACGTAAAAGAAATTTTTGAAAAACTTTAATTAAAGGTGAATTTATGAACTTAAAAGGCAGAAACTTTTTAAAGCTTTTAGACTTTACCCCACAAGAAATAGGGTATTTAATAGACCTTGCGATAGACCTTAAAAACAAAAAGAAAAAGGGCAAAAAACACGCCTATCTAAAAGGCAAAAACATTGCGCTTTTATTCGAAAAAACTAGCACCAGAACGCGTTGCGCGTTCGAAGTTGCCGCGTCTGACCTTGGCATGAGCGCAACTTACCTAGACCCAAAAAGTTCGCAAATGGGCAAAAAAGAAAGCATTAGCGACACGGCAAGAGTGCTTGGCAGAATGTACGACGGCATTGAATATCGTGGCTACGGCCAAGAGATAGTAGAAGCGCTTGCCAAAGATGCAGGCGTTTGCGTGTGGAACGGACTTACTAACGAATTTCACCCAACGCAAATCCTTGCCGACTTTATGACGATTAAAGAAAAATTCGGCTACCTTAAAGGCATAAAACTCGTTTACATGGGCGACGCGAGATATAATATGGGCAACTCGCTCATGGTTGGGTGCGCTAAAATGGGCATGCACTTTGTTGCTTGCACTAAAAAAGAATATTTCCCAAACAAAGAACTAATCGATACTTGCAAAAAAATTGCTAGTCAAACGGGCGCAAAATTAGAGTTTATTGAAGACGTAGAAACGGCAACCAAGGGTGCTAACGTTATTTATACGGACGTTTGGGTTTCTATGGGAGAGCTAGAAGAAGTTTGGGATAAGCGTATTAAAGACCTTCTTCCTTACCAAGTTAATAAAGCCGTTATGGATAACGCCGACAAAAATGCTGTGTTTATGCATTGTCTTCCTGCTTTTCACGACCTAAATACCGAAATCGGCAAACAAATTTACGAAAAATACAATATTTCCGCTATGGAAGTGACTAACGAAGTTTTCGAAAGCGAAAAATCAATCGTGTTCGACGAAGCCGAAAATCGCATGCACACCATTAAAGCCGTTATGCTCGCAACCTTAAAATAGAGTTGTTAAACCGAACGGAATTAGAAAAACTAAAACCAAAAAATATAAAAACGCCACGGGAGTTTCCGTGGCGTTAAATTTTATTCCGTAAGACTATTGACATTATTCCGTAAATCAAGTATAATGTTCCGTATAAGGAGTTTTATTATGGCAATGAATGTAAAACAGGCGTCTGAAAAGTGGAATATTTCTGATAGGCGTGTTAGAACGTTGTGTGTTAATGGTCAAATTGATGGGGCGTATCGAATAGGAAAGATTTGGTATATCCCTGATGGTGCAGATAAACCAAAAGACGGGAGAATTAAGGCTAAAGAAAGTTTGATTTCTTTGATAGAGAAAAAGAAAGCAGAACTTGATTCTCGCCGACCTTTAACTGAGGGCGAAGTTCAAAGGCTCTATGAAGATTTTATGATAGAGTACACTTATAATTCAAACGCTATCGAGGGGAATACCCTTACTTTGCGTGAAACGGATATGGTTTTACGTGGCTTAACTATTGACCAAAAACCACTCAAAGACCATATGGAAGCTGTTGGTCATAAAGACGCTTTCTATTTTATGGTCCAACTTGTAAAAGAAAATGCAGAACTAACCGAATACGTAATCAAACAAATTCACTCTCTTGTTCTTGCAGATAAACCTATGGATAAAGGCACGTATAGAAAAGTTCCCGTTAGAATTTTAGGCGCATATCACGAGCCTTCAGAGCCTTATTTAATTGAGCCAAAAATGAACGAACTTTTAATTGATTATAAGAGTAATGATAGAAATATTGCAGAAAAACTTGCACTCTTTCATATCCAGTTTGAAGGTATACACCCCTTTATTGATGGAAACGGCAGAACGGGTAGGCTTTTAGTAAATTTAGAGTTAATGAAAGCAGGTTATCCGCCTATTGATATAAAGTTTACCGATAGAAAACGATACTACGATGCGTTTGACGCTTATTACGTTAAAAAAGACTTATCAGCAATGACTAAACTTTTTGCAGAATACCTAAACGCAAGACTAGATGAATATTTGAAGATTTTGGTAGATTAAGGAAGAAAATTATGACTGAAAAAGAAAGAAAACAAAAAGCAAAAGAATTTGCTGAATATTGGAAAGATAAAGGTTATGAAAAAGGTCAAAGCCAAAAATTTTGGCTTTCATTTCTCCGTGATATTCTAGGCGTGGACAAACCTGAACAAATTATTGAATTTGAAGAAACGGTCAAAGAAGAACATACTAAATTTATTGATGGTTGGATAGATTCAACGAAAGTTTTAATAGAACAAAAAAGTTCAAGCGTTAATTTGCGTTTGCCTATAAAACAATCAGACGGCAGTTTGCTTACGCCATTTCAACAAGCGTTAAATTATAATAAGAGCAGACCATATAGCAAAAGAGCGCGTTGGATAATTACTTGCAACTTCCAAGAATTTTTAATATATGATATGGAAAAACCCAACGGCGAACCTGAAAGTATTTTGCTTAAAGATTTGCCCAAAGAATGTTATCGTTTGCAATTTATTGTAGAACAAAAAAATGAGCTTTTACATAGAGAAGAACAAATTTCTATAAAAGCAGGCGAACTCGTTGGCATTTTATACGAAGCTTTACTAAAACAATATGATGAAAAAGACGAAGAAGAACTAAAAAGTCTTAATGAGTTTTGCGTGCGCATTATATTTTGCTTATATGCAGAAGATAGTGGACTATTTGGCGAAAGGCTTGCTTTTCATAATTACATAAAAAGTTTTTCAAGTAAGAATTTAAGAGGTGCTCTTATAGACCTATTTAAAGTTCTTGATACAAAAATTGAAAATAGGGATAAATACTTGGGTGAAGACTTGGCTAAATTTCCTTACGTAAATGGTGGCTTATTCTCTAATGAAAATATTATTATCCCGCAACTAACTGAAGAAATACGTAGTATTCTTTTAAGAGATGCAAGTGAAAACTTTGATTGGAGCGAAATTAGCCCTACCATTTTTGGAGCAGTTTTTGAAAGCACCTTAAACCCTGAAACAAGGCGTAGTGGTGGGATGCACTATACGTCTATAGAAAACATACATAAAGTTATAGACCCACTTTTCTTAAATGAATTAAAGAAAGAATTTGAAGATATAAAAAATATCAAGCAAACAAACAAAAGAAACGAAAGTTTAACGGCTTTTCAAAATAAACTTGCAAACCTTAACTTTTTAGACCCTGCTTGTGGTAGTGGTAACTTTTTAACTGAAACCTATATTTCTTTAAGAAAATTAGAAAACGAAGTTATAAAGCTTAAACTTGGCGACGGAGTTATGACTTTTTTAGATGATTTTATAAAAGTTTCTATCGGTCAATTTTATGGTATAGAAATAAACGACTTTGCCGTAACCGTTGCAAAAACAGCCCTTTGGATAGCAGAAAGCCAAATGATGAAAGAAACGGAAGAAATCGTTAAAACCACGCTTGATTTTTTACCGTTAAAATCTTATGCAAATATTATTGAAGGTAATGCTCTTCGTATTGATTGGGAAACAGTATGTCCTAAAGAAAAACTTTCTTACATAATGGGCAATCCACCGTTTATTGGGATGAAAGAGCAAACTGAAGATAATAAAAAAGATATGAAGCTAGTTATAAATATTGATAAGTTTAAGCAATTAGATTATGTTGCTTGTTGGTATTTTAAATCTGCTCAATATATAAATAACACAAACATACAAGTTGCTTTTGTATCTTCAAATTCAATAACGCAAGGCGAACAAGCTTTGACAATGTGGCAGCCGTTATTTAAAAATGAAAAAATTTATATTAATTTCGCACATAGAACGTTCAAGTGGTCTAGTGAAGCAAAAGATAAAGCGGCGGTTCATTGTGTTATTATAGGTTTTGCAAAATTTTCACGTAATAAAAAAATAATCTACGAGAACGGAAAACTTTTAAGATGTTCCAATATTAATCACTACTTAACACCGAGTGAAAATGTTTTTGTTCAAAAAGTTGGTAAACCTATTTGCAATGTCCAAGAGATGACCAAGGGTGCACAGCTAATAGATAATGGTAATTTTGTTGTTGGTGGAGAAAAAGAATATAATGAAGTTATAGAAAAATATCCAAACTTGGTTAAATATATCAAGAAGTATTATAATGCTAGAGATTTAATCAATGACGGAGATATAAAATATGTGTTATATCTTGAACATTGCTCCCCTAAGGAAATAAGAGATAATCAATATTTAATACAAAGAGTAAATGCTGTTTATGAGTTTAGAGCAAACAATACAAGTCCATCAACAAATGTATTAAAAGATACTCCATCTAAATATTTTCAACCACAAGTGCCACTTAATGAAAGTGTAGTTGTTCCTGTTGTTTCATCAGAAAATCGTAGGTATATTCCTATGTGCTTTATGCCTAGAGATGTTGTTTATACTAATGCATTATTTTTTGTGGATAATGCTACTATTTATACTTTTGGCGTTTTAACTTCAAATGTACATATGGCTTGGATGAGGACATTGTGTGGTCGGTTAAAGAGTGATTATAGATATTCAAATACTATAGTGTATAACACGTTCCCTTGGTGTGAGCCTACTGAAGAACAAAAGGCAAAAATAGAACAAACGGCACAGGGGATTTTAGATGCACGTGCACTTTATCCCGATTGTTCTCTTGCCGATTTATATGATGAGTTAACAATGCCACCTGAATTACGCAGAGCACATCAGTTAAATGATAAAGCTGTTATGGAAGCATACGGGTTTTCAATCAAAATGACCGAAAGCGAATGCGTCGCTGAACTAATGAAAATGTATCAAAAATTAACAAGCAAATAACAAAGGAGAAGATAAGTGAAAATTGTTTATTTATTAGGGAATGGATTTGATATAAATATTGGAATGGATACTCGATACTCGGATTTTTATAAATTCTACAACAATGTTTCTACAAGTAATGAAAAAATTAAGAAATTGAAAAATTCTATCGGAGAATATATGCGTAAAAAGGAGAACAATGAAGAAATAACTACCGAAGAAGTTAATTGGTCTGATTTAGAGCTTGCGTTAGGAAAATATTGTAAAGAATTTAATAATATAGAAGATTTTGAAGAAGTCTATAATGACTTAGTTGATAATCTTGGCGAGTATATAGAAGGTGAAGAAAACTTATACGATTATACTTTACAAGATAAAACTAAGTTACAACGAGACTTATTAACTCCCCATAAATTTTTAACTGAAATAGATGGTGAATTTATTACTAATTATTTTAAAAGCATGAAAGACCAATGGCATGTAAGTATTTGCACCTTCAACTACACACGAAGTGTAGAACGTCTTTTGGGTTATAAAGAAGGGCAAATGAGCCTATTTACAAATATGCATAATTATTCATCTTTTTTACAAGATATTCAACATGTTCATGGATATACAAACAGTAGAATGATATTAGGTGTAAATGATGAAAGTCAAGTCGACAATATGGAACTATTGAAGAATCGCTATTTTAAGCAAGATATTATTAAGAGTGAATGTAATAAAGCTCAAAAAACTTTACACGTGAAGAAATGCGAAAACATGATAAATAGTGCTCATATTATTTGTTTATATGGGCTTTCAATTGGTGACACGGATAATATTTGGTGGCAAAAAATAGCCGAAGCAATGGTGAGAAATGGTTCTAAACTGTTAATTTTTTATCATTCAACCAAAATTACTTCTGCACGCAGGAGTCATAAAAGACAGCAAGTTGAAGATGAGGTTGTGGAGAATTTTTTATCCAAAACTAATTTAAGTAATGAAAAAAAGCAGGCAATTCGCCCAAATATTTTCGTTTCAATAAATTCGAATATCTTTAATTTCAAGTTGAAAAAACTTCCACAAGAAAAAGTGGGTTAAAACATCAAACTTTTTAAATTTCTATACAGCTCCAACTCAAACTTGTTTAACCATATCGGGAGGGTTGTAGAGACCTAAAAAGTATAATCTTTGGGTGGGATTAATTTCTCGCCCTTTTATTTTTAGAATAACGTTAAAAGATTAAAATTTTAATTTGCGTTAAATATGGCTCAAAAGCTAAAAACGCCACGGAATTTTCCGTGGCGTTCGCTATTTTAGTTTATTGTTTTTATAAATTGCGTTTTATTCTATTCAAAATAGCCTTTATATTCTAGTTTTAGGGGACTGTTCTTAAACAACTTGTGGTAAAGTTCTATAAAATAATCGTCTGTCATGCTGGCGATAAAGTCTACTACTATTTGGTCTGTTGTTTCTTTTAAATATTCGTTATCGCGCGAATAGTAAGATTTTGCAATATAGTCTACGTGGTCGGTAAATATAGGCGACGGGCGATTATCGTTTATTAAATCGGTTTTTAATTTTTCGTAAAGTTCGTTCATCATTTCGCGAATAACGGCGTTGCGAGCCTTAGTTTCTTTATCTTCGCTATATAGTAGTTCGTAGTTTTCGCGCTTTAACGAACTTAACGCGTTAAAATATTCTTTGTCTAGCGCAATATAATTTTTGCCATAACTATTTTTTATAACGTTAACTGAAATATTGTTTATAATTTCGGCGTTTATGCTACCGATAACGCTATTTTCAAAATCGTTTTCGTTATAAACTTTGGTTTTAGTTCCGTCTTGCCTGTCTTTTCCAAGATACGCAATTATATCCGAAAGCCTAACCACGCAACCTTCTAGCGTAGATGGTGATAACTTTTTAACGGCGCTAGAATCGGTGTAGCATTTTTCTATTTCGGTATCGAAAGATAAAAAATCTCGTTTAGGCGCAGGGCTGTATACGGATAATTCTATTTCGCCGTTATGCCCAGCGATTCCGTCTAAGGTTTCTAGCGTTACGTTGTAGTTAAAAATTTTATCTAAAACTCTAACGGACTGCAAATTGTGATAAAAACGCCTATTAGTATGCGCGTAATAAATTTCGCTTAAAAACCTTTCGCCAAGGTGCCCGAAAGGTGTGTGCCCCAAGTCGTGCCCAAGCGCAATCGCTTCGATAAGTTCTAGGTTAAGGTTAAGCGCTTTGCCGATAGTTCTGGCAATTCTAGAAACTAGTTGAACGTGCAAACTTCTTCTTGTAATATCGTCGTTTTTATAAAGAGAGAAAACTTGCGTTTTGTCGCTATACCTATTATAGAACGGGCAGTTTAAGATTTTATCCACGTCGCGAATAAAATTAGAACGCAAAATCGTGGCGTTGTCGTGCGGGTTTAATTTTCGGCGTGTTGCGCACTCATCTTTCGTGGCGTAGGGGTTAACTATGCCGTTCTTTCTATCACTAATTATTTTGTTTTCTATCTCTTTTTTAAGAGTATCAAATTTAACTCGTTTTTTATTCATATATATATTATACCATTAAAAACGCAAAAAATAAAGCGCAATTTTATAAAAGAATAGCGCGCGCTTTTATATCGTTTGACAAAAACCCATATTTATGGTATATTTAACGAGATTTTTATAAAATTTTACAAATCAAAGGAAAAAATTATGACTTCAGCACAAATTCAACACTTAGTTGCAATGGTAATTTATATGGGTGCGATAATCGGCATCGGCGTTTATTTCGCTAAAAGGTCTAATAAAAACGCAGAAGCGTACTTTTTAGGCGGTAGATCGCTTGGGCCTTGGGTTTCTGCGTTCTCGGCAGAAGCATCTGATATGTCGGGCTGGCTACTTATGGGTCTTCCTGGGCTTGCATACTGGTCAGGCCTAGCAGACGCTGGCTGGACGGCTATCGGCTTGTTTATCGGAACGTATTTTAACTGGCTAATCGTTTCAAAAAAACTTCGCCGTTATAGCGCCAAGGTAGATGCGATTACTTTGCCAGGGTTCTTCTCAAAAAGATTTAAGGAAAAGAACAAGATTATTTTAACTATTGCATCGCTATTTATAACCGTGTTCTTTATGGTTTACGTGGGGCAATGTCTAGCATCTTGCGGTAAATTATTTATGAACCTTTTTGGGCTTGATTATCACGTTATGATGATTATTGCCGCAGTGTTCGTGTTGTTCTATACGTTCCTTGGTGGGTTTTTGGCTGAAAGTGCGTCAGACTTTATGCAAGCAATCGTTATGGTTATTAGCCTTGTTGCTATTTTAATTATTGCCGTTGTAAACGCAGGTGGTTTTGGCGCAGTTATCGAAAACGCTAAAAATCTAGACGGGTTCTTGTCTTTAACCAAAACACACACGTCAGACGGGGCAAAGGGTTTCCCGTTCATTTCAATTCTTTCTGCGCTCGCTTGGGGCTTAGGCTACTTCGGTATGCCACAAGTTCTTTTAAGATTTATGGGCATTAGAAACGAAAAAGAACTTACGCGTTCAAGGCGTGTTGCAACCGTATGGCTATTTATCGCAATGGGCGTTGCAGTGTTCATCGGTGTGGTTGGCAGAAGCGTTGCTGGCATCTCTTACGGCTCTAATGCAGAAGCAGAAAGCATTTTTATCGACGTAGCAACCAAGTTCTTGCCACCAATACTAGCAGGTCTTGCTTGCGCAGGTATTCTTGCCGCATCAATCTCTTCATCAGACTCGTATTTGCTTATCTCAACATCTGCTATCGCAGAAAATATTTATCACGGCATTTTCAAGAAAGATGCTAGCGATAAACAAGTTATGTGGGCGTCTAGAATTGCAATGGCAGTTATCACCATTATTGCAATGGTTATCGCGTGGGATAGTGAAAGCACTATATTTGGTATCACGTCTTTCGCTTGGGCAGGTTTTGGCGCAACGTTCGGCCCACTAATGCTATTCTCACTCTTTTGGAAACGCACCAACAAAATCGGCGCAATCGCGGGTATGGTTTCTGGCGCAGTTACCGTTTTCGTTTGGAAAATCGTGCTTAACCCACTAGGCGGTGTTTGGGGCGTTTACTGCTTACTACCAGCGTTTATAATTTCTTGCATCGCAATCGTTGTTGGCTCGCTCTTATCAAAAGAACCAGAAGAAGAAGTCGTTAACGAATTTAACGAAGTAAAAACCGTTAAAGGCGGAATTTAATTGTAAAAACTTATAGCGTAAGTTAAAAAATTAGAAACTAAAAAGGTTGTGGAAAATCCACAACCTTTTTTGATTACACGTTTCATAAGAAAAAATCTAAAAATATTGACAAAATATGGCGTTTATAATATAATAAATACATTGATTGAAACGGAGGCAAAATCAATGAACGAAAAAAAGGAAGAAAGCACTTTAAACAAACAGATTGTAGTAGCCAACGCCGTGCCACCTGAAAAAAAAGTGGTTTGTGATATGTGTGGATACGCCAATCCAGAAAATACTGCTATTTGTATAATGTGCAGTAATTATTTAGAAAGGAGATAAAAATGTTATCAAGTTACGAAAAGAAACCTGTAGAAGAATTGGCTTCTTTAATCGAAAGAGAAGAAGTTAAAATTGAAAGTATAAACTTTGCCAAAGCAAAACAAAAAGAAGCATATTTTATGGCTCTTAAAAAACGTCCTGCACTTATAACTAAAGTGGCTGGGCCTAACGCGTCTAAAATTCTTCAATTAACTATTGAAACAGACCCGTCTTATTTTATTTATCTAAAAAAAGAACAATATACTGATAACCTTGCACAAAAGTTCTTGCTATTTAGGCTTTCAGAACTTGATAAATATGATTCTCGTCAAGCAAAAACCGATTCGGTTAGTATTCAAACTAGCCTAGACAATAGAGTTCTTTTAAATTACTCTTACGTTTCTCAAGAAGGCGATGAAGTTTATTATTTTGACAACGAGTTGCAAGTTCCATCTTCGCTTAAATATTCGTTTAAGGCAACGCTAAAAATTATCAATGCTATCGCTTTAATAAACAAGTTAGATTTACATATCACACAACTTGGCAAAAACAAAATTAAAAACACTCTAACCGATATCTTCGATAATAAATTCAAAGTGTTTATAAACGAATACCTTAAAAACAACAATGCTGGCTATTATTCGTTATGCGCTAACATTGAAAAGGTAGAAGAAGATTTTAAGAAGAACGTAGTTCAATCTTTTGAAGCGTACGGTATTGAACTTGGCGAATTTATTATAAAGAAATTTGCTATTCCAAAAGATATTCAAAACAAAATAGAAGATCAATTCTTCCGCATAAGGCAACAAAAAGCAGAAACTGATGCTAATAACGAACTAGCAAGAAAATCGCTTGAATTATACGAAACCAAACTTGCTATCGAGAAAAAATACCCAGAAGGTATACATTCTCTTACTGAATATGAAAAAGATCTTGCGCTTAAACGTTACCTAATTAAAAATGGATATAAAACGGAAGAAATCGTTGATAGGGAAGTTGACGTTGTTTCAAGCAAAGAAAAAATTGATACCACTATTGACAAGAAAAAAGACGTTGTTCCAGAACGTCCTGTTAAGATAAACGTTGCAAGAAGAGCGTTCATTGTTATGTTAATGCTTTCGCTTATTGCAAGTATATCTACTCTAATTTCAAGCCCAAGCACTGGTTTAATCGTTCTTGGTTGTGTAACGTTAATATTTGGCGTTATTGGCATTCTTTGTTACGATAAGATTAAAAAACAACCCGTAGAACCTGAGGAGCTTATCGATACTGAAATAACGGTGGAAACGTCTGAAACTGATAATTAAAAATAAGGATGGAATAATATGAATAGTTCACTTAGTAAAAAAGTTAAAATAATTGCACTCTCTATAGTAGTAGCCTTTTCTTTGTGTTTAATCGTTGCGGGAATCATAATGTCGGCATCAGACAAACCGAATAATCAAGGCGATTCTATAGTCATTGGAAAAGAGTACGAAGTAAGTAGTTATAACGGAATGACAAGAAGGTATAGTTTTTATACGTATTCAAGTAATGCGAACTACAAAGTTTACGTTACGGGCGCTAGCATCAGTATTTATGATGAGGATAATTATTCAGTGTCTAAAAATCATCAAGCTAACACTCAATATAATGGTGTATATTACGACGCTTGTTACAAAATAAACTTGTCGGAATTCACTAATTATTCATTCAGGTTTACACCAGAAGACGTTGAATTTTCTTTTATAGTTATAAAAATGTACAACTAACTAAAAAATTAGAAACTAAAAAGGTTGTGGAAAATCCACAACCTTTTTTTTGACAAAATTTTGGTATTGACAAATTAAAAGTTAAATGTTAACATAAAAATATAAATAGCCTAAACGGGC
This sequence comes from Christensenellaceae bacterium, assembly GCA_045613505.1. Classification (GTDB taxonomy): domain Bacteria; phylum Bacillota; class Clostridia; order Christensenellales; family Borkfalkiaceae; genus UBA1259. The sequence continues at coordinate 112,867 of JAZLBC010000015.1, read as the reverse complement.
AATAAATAAAGGAGAATTATTATGGCTAAAAAGAAATCTAAAAAACAAACTTCTAAATATGCGTTTTTAGTTGCGGTAATTTTTGGGCTACTTGCAGTTGCTTCCATTTTCTTACCAGCATTTAAGGGCGTTAGCAAGATTGGCGGAGCAGAAGACAGTTTTACGGGTATTCAAACTGCGCTTGGGTATAAAGAAAGCACCGAAGTTCTTGGCGCAACGATAACAACAGAAATTCTTAAAATAAACTTGTTTTCACTGCTTGCTTACGCGTTGCCACTAGTGGGTGTGGTGCTTTTAGTGCTATTTAAGAACGTTAAACTATTTAACTTTATATCGTTTGGTGCTTTCGTTGCATCTTGTGTGTTCGCGTTCTTATCAATCACTACTTTTCCTGCAACCGTTATCGGTTCGGAACTCACTTCGGCGTTAGTCGAATATTCGTTAGGGCTAGGCAGTATTTTATGTGGCGCACTTTCTATAATTGCAGGGCTTGCAACCCTAGTTAAACTATTAAAGAAATAATTTATAAAACTGAATTTTATAAATAAGGGGAATAAAAAAACGGAGAAAATCTTCTCCGTTTTTTGTTTTTTAATTATAAGTAGATGCCAAAAAAATTAAATTTTGCTTGGGTCTAAAACTGCCGCAAGGTAAGGTAGTTCGCGATATTTTTCGGCGTAGTCTAACCCGTAGCCGATAACGAAAACAGGTGGCACGTCGAAACATTTATAGTCTACTGAAATAGGAACTTGACGGCAATCGGTTTTATCTAAAAAAGAACAAATTTTAATAGACGCAGGCTTTTTCTCTTTAAGCAGTTCTATAAAATAAGAAAGAGTTTTTCCGCTATCTACAATATCTTCTACAATCAAAACGTCTTTACCCGTAATTTCGGTGGTAAAGTTAGCAATTAGTTCCATTTTGCCACTGGTTGTGCCGTTTCTATAACTAGAAAGCCTTGCAAAGTCTATCATAATAGGTAGTTTAATGTGCTTTGTAAGGTCCGAAAAGAAATAAACTGCGCCTTTTAGCATACAGATAACAACAGGCTCTTTGCCTTTATAGTCTTTTGTTATTTGTTTGCCTAGTTTTTTAACTTGTTTTTTAATTTTTCTTTCGGGTATAAGTTTTTTAATGTACTGCATTTTAGTTTTCCTTTGTAAATTTTATTATGTTTTTGGTGCTTTGCGTAATTTTAATTTTATCCGAAATCTCTACGTCAAACGCCACTAAAATTTCATTATCTACCGCTAGAACGGGCAAGGTTTCTCTATTTCTTAGCGGAATTTTTTTGCTTTGCAAAAAGTCTGTAAAGTTTTTGGTTTTACCGTTGCAACTTTTAAAAACGTCTCCGTCTTTTTTAAGCCTTATCGTTGCGCCGTTTGGTATTTTATCAAGGTCGCCGTAAAGCCCGTTCTTAAAATCGTTAACGTTAATAACTTTTTCTATTTTAAGAATAGAGCCAAACGCGTTTATAGTAGAAAGGCTAAAATCTATTTCGGTGTTAGCAACATAAGATTTTTTGCAAATGCTTATTCCGTTATATTCTTTTGTCGCAATAACGCCTAAAAGCAAATCTTCGGTTTTGCCAACTTGTTTAAAAAATAGTTCGTACGCGCGATTAAGGTGCGCACTTTCCCAGTCTTTTTTAACGCCAACGCCTTTAAGCGCAATTATTACTGCGCGAAAGATAAGAGCCTTAGGGATAGTATCTAAAATCTTTATAGTCCCGTTTTCGCATTTTATATAACTTTTAGCCGTGCTGTCTAAAAACTCGTCTTCAACCTTTGCGATTTTACTAAAATTATAAACGTTTTTCTCTGCCATAGGAAAACGGCTTTCTATAACGGGAATAACGCTGTTTCTAATATAGTTTCTAGTATAACTTTGGTCGTAATTAGTTTCGTCTTTAACGAACGGAATGTTGTTTTGTTTAACGTATTCTTCTATTTCTAATTTAGAAACTGAAAGCAAAGGGCGAATAATTTTATCTTCGTATTCGCTAATGCCCGTAAGCCCTTTAAGCCCAGTGCCCCTAAAAAGATTAAATAGCACCGATTCAAAGTTATCTTTTTGGTGGTGCGCTGTTGCAATAACGCTACATTTTTTGGCGTTTAGCGCGTCAAAAAAGCAGTCGTATCTTAAAATGCGCGCAGATTGTTCTAAAGATAGTTTGTTTTCTTGGGCGTGTTTTAGGGCGTTTACCGAATACGTTAAACACTCTACGCCGTTGTTTTTGCAGTATTCTTTAACGAATTCGGTATCTAAAACAGAACTTTCACCGCGAATGCCGTGTTCTACGTTAACGGCAATCACCTTAAAAGAACATAAATCTTTTACCGAAAGCAAATAATGAAGTAGTGCCATAGAATCGCTCCCACCCGACACAGCAACCCCAATAGTTTTGTTTTTAATAAAAGACTTATCTAAATTTACTAACATACTATTATTGTAGCAAACGTAGCACGAAATTTCAAGCATAAATACTAAGTTTATCATTAAAATTGGCTATTGACTCTCAAAAAATGCTATGATATAATAATTTCGTGTGTAAATTACGGGCTTTTTAGGTATATTATAATCGTTATAATTAACAAAGGAGCAATTTATGAAGAAACAAGTTAAAATGGGGGCAGACGGAAAACCTGCTTTTGGTATGAGAGACAAAATTGCGTATGCAGCGGGAGATTTCGGCTGTAATATGAGTTTTTCTCTTAAAGGAACGGTGCAAACTTTCTGGCTAGCGTTTATGCTACTAGAAACGGGACTATTATCGCTACTTTTACTTATCGTTCAAATATGGGACGCTATCAACGACCCGATTATCGGCGCACTTATAGATGCTGATAAAAGAAAGTATAAACTAGGTAAGTTTAAAACTTATATACTAGTTGGCGCAATAGGGTTACTTGTTGCGGGCGCATTAGTGTTTATACCTATACCAAGCGCACCACTTGCAGTTAAATGTATAGTGTTTATAGCCGGCTATTTGATTTGGGACGCGTGCTACACCGTTGCTAACGTGCCTTATGGCTCTATGTTATCTTTAGTTACGAAAGACGGGGCAGAAAGGTCGCAATTATCAACTTGGCGTTCTATTGGTTCTATGTTTGGTAACCTTTTACCACAAATTATTTTACCTATGCTTATTTGGAAAAAGCAAGTAGACGCAAACGGCAAACCCGTTCTTAACGAACTTGGCGAACAAGTAGAAGTATTAATGGGTAACAGAGTATTCTTGGCGGCTTTAATTATGGGTGTTATAGGCTTTGTTGCTTTCTTATTTATGATTAAGAAAATTACTATCCGCGTAGATGAAAGCACTGTTAAAACTAGCGAAAACACCGAAAAGTTTAACGTTATTAAGGCGTTTGGAAACTTTGTTAAAAACCGTCCTGCAGTTGGCGCAACGCTTGCTGCTATGGCAATGTTTTTAGGTATGAACTCTGCAACTACTGCAACTACTATAATGTTTGCAACCTATTTTAACAAAGCATCGCTTTCAGGCCTTGTTATGGCAATAGGGTTTGTTCCTATGTTATTCTTTATGCCGTTTATTAAAAAGATAGTAAACAAATACGGCAAAAAAGAATCTGCTGCCGTTGGCGCGTTCGTTTCGGTTATCGGTGGCGTTGTAATGATGCTATTCCCACTAATACCAAGTAAATCTATTGCGTTAATCGTTTATATTTTATCGCTTTCTATATTTGGTATGGGTATGGGAATTTACACCTGCGTTTCGTGGGCGTTTATGGCAGACGCTATTGATTATAACGAATGGAAAACCGGAAAGAGAGAAGAAGGCGTTGTTTATTCGCTCCACTCTTTCTTTAGAAAACTTGCGCAAGGTATAGGACCTTCTATCGTTCTACTATTAATGGGCGCATTAGGCTATATCTCTGCAAAAGGAACTGACGGACAAACTATTCAAGTAGCGTATAATATGTGCTGGTTAGTTAGTGGTTTATATCTATTTAGCGCAGTGCTTATGTTTGTTTCTATTGCGTTTATTTATAATCTAGACAAGAAAACGCTTGCTCGAATGAGCGAAGATTTAGATGCTAAAAAGAATAACGCAAACACCGAAATCGTTGCCGAAGTTAAAGAAGACAACACGGTGTTAGAAGACGTTGCTAACGTAGAAAAAACCGACGAAACTAATAAAACCGAATAATTTTTTGCAAGCATTTAGGAGTTTTTATGAGAAATATTTTAAACATAAACAAAGATTGGCTTTTCGTTAAAGACACTACTGATATTAGCGTTGCCGGTGGCGAAAGTATAAATCTTCCGCACACCTATAACGCGCAAGACGGATACGACGGCGGAAACGATTATTTTAGGGGTTCTTGCCTATATCGCAAAACTATCGACAAAAAAGACTTGCCAAAAGCAGATCGTTATTTTTTAGAATTTCGTGGTGCAAACTCATCGGCAGACGTTTACGTGGGCGAAGAAAAACTTTGCCATCACGACGGTGGTTATTCTACGTTTAGAGTGGATATAACGGCTAACGTTAAAGAGCAAACCGAAATTGCCGTTATAGTAGATAACTCACCGAACGAAACGGTTTATCCGCAAATGGCAGACTTTACTTTTTACGGCGGGCTATATCGAGACGTTAATATTATTTGCGTTAACGATTCGCACTTTGATTTAGAGTATTACGGTGGAAACGGGCTTAAAATAACCCCGACTATCGCGGATAAAAACGCTAACGTAGAAGTAGAAGTTTTCGTTAAAAACCTTAAAGACAATCAAGAACTCGTTTACACCATTTACGATAAAGAAGAAAAAGAACTAGACAAAATTATAACAACCGAAACAAAAGTTAATTTTGAAATTAAAAACGTGCACTTATGGCACGGCAGAAAAGACCCTTACTTATATTGCTGTGAAGTTGAAATAGTAGAAAAGGGCGAAGTTATCGACAACGTTTGTTCTAGGTTCGGTTGCCGTAGTTTTAGAGTAGACCCTGAAAACGGCTTTATTCTAAACGGCGAAGAATACCCACTTCGCGGTGTTTCTAGACACCAAGATAGAACGGGTTTTGGCAACGCACTTTTACCAGAACATCACGAAGAAGATATTGATTTAATTATGGAAGTAGGCGCAACCACCATAAGACTTGCGCACTATCAACACGACCAATATTTTTACGACCTTTGCGACGAAAAGGGTTTAGTTATCTGGGCTGAAATTCCTTACATTTCAAGGCATATGCCAACGGGCAGAGAAAATACCATTACCCAAATGAAAGAACTTATCACCCAAAACTACAACCACGCGTCTATCGTGGTTTGGGGGCTTTCTAACGAAATTTCTATTGCAGGGTCAGACGAAGACCTTTTAGAAAACCACAGGATATTAAACGACCTTGTTCACGAAATGGACAAAACGCGTTTAACCACTATTGCAGTAGTTTCTATGTGTAAAATCACCGACCCGTATTTACAAATACCAGACGTGGTTTCGTTTAACCATTATTTTGGTTGGTATGGTGGCGACACCAGTATGAACGGACCTTGGTTTGATAATTTCCATAAAACCTACCCTAATATTCCTGTCGGCTGTTCTGAATACGGCTGTGAAGCGCTTAACTGGCACTCTTCTAATCCGTTCCAAGGCGACTATACCGAAGAATACCAAGCGTATTATCACGAAGAACTAATCAAGCAACTATTCACGCGCAAATATATTTGGGCAACGCACGTTTGGAATATGTTTGACTTTGGCGCAGACGCTAGGGCAGAAGGCGGAGAGAACGGGCAAAACCACAAAGGTTTAATCACGATGGACAGAAAGTATAAAAAAGACGCGTTCTACGCTTATAAAGCGTGGCTATCAGACGAACCTTTCGTGCACGTTTGTGGAAAAAGATACGTTGATAGGGTAGAAGACGTTACTAAAATAACCGTTTACTCTAACCAACCCGAAGTTGAACTTTTTGTTAACGGCGAAAGCGTTGGCAAAAAAACCGCGCCAGACCATTTCTTCTATTTCGAAGTTAAAAACGTGGCCGAAAGCGTTATCGTTGCAAAGGCAGGCGAACTTGTTGATGAAAGTAAAATTCGCAGGGTAGAAGTATTTAACGAAGATTATAGATTAAAAGAACAAGGCGCAATACTTAACTGGTTCGACGTAAACGCACCCGAAGGCAGATTTTCATTAAACGACAAAATTTCTGACATAATGAGCACTTTTAGGGGCAAGTTGTGGTTTGTTCGCGTTGGGCTTGGCATTAAGAAAAAAATGAACAAGAACAAAAAAGGTGATAAAAAATCAGGTGGATTCGACGTAGACCTTAAAGGTGGCGCAGACGGCGGTTTAATGCAAATGATGGGTGGTTTTACCGTGCTTAGATTAACTAGCATGATGGGTATGATGAATATTAGTTTCACCAAAGAAGAACTACTTAAATTAAACAAAAAACTCAATCGTATTCGCAAACCGAAAAACAAAAAGAAATAACTAGCATAAAAAGCACTGAAAAAAATCAGTGCTTTTTTAGCGCGTTTTGCAAAACTATAAAAAACAGGACGAATAATTAGTAAAACTAGTCAAAAGAGATTAAACATTTTTATTGCAATAAGCAAAATTTCGTGGTATAATAATCAAAGTAAAATTATTTTAAGGAGACCTTTTATGAAGAAAATGAGAGTTGCCATTATCGGCCAAGGCAGAAGTGGCAGAGATATTCATGGCAAATACTTTTTAAGCAAAGAAAACGACAACGTAGAAGTTGTTTACGTTGTAGATGAAATTAAAGAAAGAAGAGAAAAAGGCGAAAAGACTTTCGGTTGTAAATCTCTTGCAAGTTACAAAGACTTGTTTGGCAAAAACGACGAAATAGACGTAGTTGTAAACGCGTCTTTTTCGCAATACCACTATTCAATCACCAAAGACCTATTAAACCACGGCTTTAACGTTTTAGTAGAAAAACCTTTTTCTAGAACTTATAAAGAGTGTAAAGACCTTATTAAAACGGCAAAAAAGAACGGCGTTACCGTAGTTGCTTTCCACCAAACTTTATTTGGTGAATCTTACCTTAACGCTAAAAAGTTTATCGAAAGTGGTAAACTTGGCGAAATTTTCCAAATCAATATAAAATATTCGGGCTATGCAAGGCGTTGGGACTGGCAAACTCTTCAAAAATGCGTAGGCGGTAGCGTTTACAACTCTGGTCCGCACCCTGTTGGTCAAGCACTAGAACTTCTTGGTTGGGAAAACAAACCAAAAGTAGAATTCTCTGATATGCGCGCTCTCATCACTAGTGGAGACGCTGAAGACTACGGCAAAATTATTCTATCTTGCAAGGGCAAACCAAACGTAGACCTTGAAATCTGCTCGGTAGACGCTTTTGCAAGCGACTACGTTTATAAAATCTTCGGCTCTAAGGGTACTCTAGTTTCTACCCACGCGCACTATAAAGCAAAATACGTTAAACTAGAAGAATTAGAACCAAAGCCTGTTATCGAAGAAACCTTGCACGATAAAGACTGGAACCCACAATTCTGTGGCGAAAATTTACCGTTTATCGAAGAAGAAGGCGATTTAGGCGACCTAGGCTTTGAAGGCGCAGTTAAAAAATTCTACGATATGCTATACGATACCATCATGAACGGCAAACCACTAGCAGTTACTCCTGAAATGGGCGCAGAAGTTATTAGAGTTATCGAAACCGCGCACAAAATCGCAGGGCTATAATATTAAACCGCAAAAATTAAAACGAAAGGAAAGGAGAATAAGGTGAGAAAGTTAATAATTTGTTTATTGTGTCTTGCTTGTATTTTTTCTTTAACCGCTTGTGGCGATAGAGAAACAAAAGTTGAAGTAACAAACGTAGTAAAAGAATTTTCGCCAATAGGTGAAAAAACATTGTTCGTGGGGGACCACGCGTATTTTGTAAACAGTAAAGATACTCAAGAAGAGGTGCAATATTTGACGTATATCGCAGACGTAAAGTATACGTTATATCGTTCGTACTATCAAAACGGCAACGATTCGTACGTGCAAATCGGCAACTATTATTACTATTGGCAGACTGATATCACTTACGACGAATTGTACTTAGGCAAGTGTAACACTATTACAACTATTACCCATAATTTTTACACTTTTGGTGAGGAAAACGAAAATATCGTTGTAAAGACTAAAAAAGAGGTTGAAAGTGTTTATACTTATCAAGGCGGTGCTAGAAGTATGACTTTTACGTTTGAGGTAAATCTTAACGGATATTATGCAAGTTTCGCGGAACTAGCACAAGCAAGTTCTTTGCTAGCAAGTCAAATAAATCGCTCGGGTATAAAACAATACTACGTTGATACAACGTACCCCACTAGCACTACTTATGACGTACAATCGTTTACTGGAACGTTTTTCTATTTCGAATAGTTTTGACTATTAAACTGCAAAAATTAAAACCTACGCTAAAACTAGCGTAGGTTTTTTAGTTTAATATTCGGCTCTGCCAAGTAAGAAATCAATGCTAACGTTAAAAAGTAAAGAAATTCTTATAAGCATGTCAAAATCGCACTCTCTTTGTCCGTTTTCCCAATAAGAAATTAGCCTAGTAGAAACGCCGAGTTTTTTAGCGAGTTCACTGCGAGACATATTATTTTCCGTTCTTAAAGAGCAAAGTTGCTCGAAAAATTTGTTCTTCATATTATTATTTTAGAACATTTCGTTCCGTTTTAGTTGACTTGGAACAAAATGTTCTGTATAATAAAGATATCGTTTTGCGTTGGAGGAAAAAAATGGGATACATAGAAAAGAATTTGCTATCTAGCAACGAGATTGTAAAAAACGTACCGCAAAGAAACATGATGTATTTGGTTGGCAGATGGATATGGGGTATATTAGGTTGTTGGTTATTGTTTATACCAACTATAAAGGCTATATCTGCGACTATACGCTTTAACTCGATAGAATACATGGTTACGGATAATCGAGTTATAGAGAAACACGGAGCAGTTGCAACTAAAACTAACGAAATGCCTTTAAATAAAATAGAAAATATTACCATAGAGTATACGTTCTGGGGGAAAATTTTTAATTACGCAACGATTCGTTTTAACGGAACGGACTATCGCAATATAATGTTCCATCACGTAAAAAATGCAGAAGAAGTTAGAAAACAAATTAGAGAACTATTATAATTTATCTTAAAACTAAAACCCGCGAGATTATGTCTTGCGGGTTTATTTTTTTAAGTTTATTATGGGTTTACCTATAAATAAAGTTATTTTTTCTGTAAGTTTTGGGGGATACACCAACGTGCTTTTTGAAAATTGCGCTAAAAAAATACGGGTCTATATAGCCAACTTTTTCGGCTATCTCTTTAATAGGTTTATCGGTGTTAGAAAGCAGGTCTTTGGCAAGGGAAACGCGCAGGTCTATAATATACTTATTAGGCGATTTGCCTATTTTTTCGCGAAAGAGCGAAACGTATCTAGAATTGCTTAAATTTTGCATTTTAGCAAGTTGTGGAATTTCTAGTTTTTTGGTGTAGTTAGAGTGTATATAATTAAGCGAATTATCCACAGAAAAGCGTTCTTCGGTTTTAACAAGGCTATCAGAAATAGATAAAAGCAAGTTTTCTAACAGGTAAGCGCATTTTTGAATTTTTAGGCTAGAACCAAAATTATATTCTTCTAAAAGGTTATTAAATTCGCCGTTAATCTTAAAACTATAATTGCTTTTTTTGATGCAAGGCAAGGGCGAAAAACCACAGTCTGATAAAAACTTTTCTACGTAAGAACCGGTAAAATGCGCGTAAAAATATTTCAATGGTGGCTCGCCAAAATATTGATATTTATATCTTGGTGGAAACAGTATAACACTGCCCTTTTCGGCAGTTATAATCTTATCGTTTTGAACGACTTTAAGCGCGCCTTCGGTAACGTAGATTAGGTAGTAATCTTTTCTACCAGACAGACTTTGAGTTTTAAAAGAAATATTTTCGCCCGAATATCTACCGCACACGTTTACTAAAACGGGGTATTCATTAGACGCTTTGTCGTTATGGTTAAGATAACTTTTAGAAGAATAAACCTTAAAAACGTTTGGCATAACAAAAACCTAAATAATAAAAAAACACATCTTTTTAGTAAAAAAACATATTGTTTTTCGTTAAGATACATTGTATAATACATTTTGATATATGTCAAGCAAATAAAAAAATCTATTGTTTGGAGCATGATTATGGATATGGTAAAAATTGGCGTTATTGGGTATGGGCAACGTAGCCACGGGCTTATGGATATACTTTTAGGTTTTTCGGACGTAGAAGTGGTTGCCGTTTGTGATAAATACCAAGACAGGGCAGAAGAAGCAAAAGCCCGCGTTATAGAAAAGAAAGGCAACGTTCCGCTAGCGTTTACTTGCCACAGCGAACTATTAGACTGCGGTGCATGCGACTGCGTGCTAATTGCGACCGACTGGGAACTGCACGTTCCTATTGCTTGCGAAGCAATGGAAAAGGGTATTGCAGTTGCGCTAGAAGTTGGTGGCGCGTATGAAGTAGACGATTGTTGGAAATTAGTTGACACGTGGGAGAAAACCAAAGTTCCGTTTATGTTTTTAGAAAACTGCTGTTTCCATCGCGACGAACTTTTAGCAACGGCTATTGCAAGGCGTGGCGATTTTGGCAGAGTTGTAGCGCTATCTGGTTCTTACACGCACGACCTTAGGTCAGAAGTTACTAGGGGCAAAGAAAACAGGCATTATAGATTAAGAAACTATCTAGCAAGAAACTGCGAAAATTACCCTACTCACGAACTAGGCCCTATGGCTAGAATTATTGATATCAACCGTGGCAACCGTATGGTTTCTATGGTTACGATGACTAGTGGCGCGTTCGGTATGAAACAGTACGTTTTAGACAACAAAGACAATATTGACCCCGTTTTGCTTAACGCCGATTTTAAGCAAGGCGACGTTGTTCACACGATAATCACCTGTGCTAACGGCGAAGTTATGACGCTTAAACTAGACACTTGTCTTCCTACTTCTTATAGCAGAGAATTTACTGTTAAAGGCACTAAGGGTATGTACGATCAAGATACAAACAGCGTTTATCTTGACGGGCAAAGAGAATATATCGTGGGTATGGAATACGTAGACGATTATAGAAATTCTGCCGAAAGGTATAAATCTATGCTACCAACGCACTGGCAAAACATAACGAAAGAAGCGTTAGAAGCAGGGCACGGCGGTATGGATTTCGTGGAACTACGTGAGTTTATTGATAGATTGAAAAACGGCGAAGAAATGCCTATCGACGTTTACGACGCTGCATCTTGGATGGTTATTACACCACTTTCAGAACTATCTATAAAAACGGGTAAGGCAGTAGAAATACCCGACTTTACGCGTGGTAAGTGGAAAGAAAGACCTAGAAAAGACGTTTTAGAATTTTTGCCATACGACGAAAATAAAGCAAAAGATAACGTTATAGAAAGGGTTGTGTTTAGATTTATAAAAGACGAAAAGTTCATTTCTTACGCACCACTTGGCAACGGGCATATTAACACCACTTATTTAGTGGAAACGGATAAGAACAAATACGTTCTTCAAAAAATAAACACCAAGATTTTCAAAGACGTAGCAGGGCTTATGTCTAACATTGCTGGCGTTACTGAATTTTTGAGCGCGAAAGACGTTAAAACGCTTAACTTTTTAACGAGTGATATAGGTAAAAAATACGTGTTCGTGGGCGGCGAAGCGTATAGAATGTACGTTTACGTAGACAACGCCTACACCATTGAAAAAATGGAAGATGCAGAGTGCCTATATAATGCGGGCGTAGGTTTTGGGGAGTTTGCAAAACACCTTTCTGATTTCGACGCTACGCGTCTTACCGAAACCATAAAGAACTTCCACCACACTAGGTCTAGATTTAACGATTTCGTTAAGGCAGTACAAGATAACGTGGCTAAAAACGCGCATTTAGTAGAAAAAGAAATCGCGTTTATTAAAGAAAGAGAAGAATTTACTTCGTTATTCGTTGATAAAATTGAAAAGGGCGAACTACCTTTAAGGGTTACCCATAACGACACTAAAATTAACAACGTTTTAATGGATATAAAAACCAGTAAGCCGATTGCCGTTATAGATTTAGATACCGTTATGCCGGGTTCTTACCTATACGACTATGGCGACGCATTGCGTTTTGGCGCAACTAGGGCAACGGAAGACGAAAAAGATTTAACTAAGGTTAATTTCGAACTTGATTTATTTGAGAAGTTCACTAAGGGCTATCTAGAAAAATGTGGCAAATCGCTTACTAAAACCGAAATTGAATTATTGCCGTACGCGCCTATTATGATGACGTTAGAGTGCGGTATGAGATTTTTAGCCGACTATATTAACGGCGACGTTTACTTTAAGGTGCATCGCGCTGGGCACAATCTAGACAGAGCAAGAACCCAACTAAAACTTGTTAGTGATATGGAAAAGAATATCGACAAAATGAAAGAGATTATCCAAAAATATTTATAATCTGGGGTAAATGAAAAATTTACTCAAAAAAATCACCCGCTAGATGGCGGGTGATTTTTTATGCGTTTTTATTAAATAATTAGTAATTATGCCGTGCAGGTTATTTGTCTTCGGGGTTTTTCGGTTGGTGGGTAGAATTTAGTTTCCTAAAATTTCTTCTAACTTCTTTTGGGGATAGGCCGTGAAATTTCTTAAACAACAAGGAAAAATAGTTTCCGTCGCTAAAACCAGAACGGCTTGCTACTTCGTTTATAGCAAGCGAAGTTTCTTTAAGCAAGGTTTCGGCTTCTTTAAGTCTTAAAAGGGTAAGATACTTGTTAAAGCCAAACCCAGTTTGTTTTTTGAAAGTTCTAGATAAATGCTCGGGGCTAACGTTAAAGATTTGCGCAACCGAAGTTAGCGAAATATCGTCGTTAAAATTATTTTGCACGTATTCTAGCGCGTTTTGCACGAAATCTGAACCGCTTTTTAATTTTTTACAAAAGTTTTCGTTTCTAACTAACGTAAAGAATAAAAGATTAACGTAGCAAACGAAAATATCGTCGGTAAGTTCATCGGGCTTATTATACTCTTTTTCTATATCGGAAAAAATTTTATAAATATCGTCGTATAAGTTTGGATTTCGATATAGATAAAGCATGTTGTTTATGGCAGGCCCTAAAGAAGATGGAATATACTTTAATGAACAGTTAATAAGCATACGAGAGTGTTTCGCGCTATTGTATTTAGTGTCGTGAATAACGCCCTCGGGTATAAGAACTATATCGCCCGGAATAAGGTCGTAAACTTTGTTGTCGATAAAATAAGTGCAAGTGCCCTTAGTGATAAAGTAAATTTCAAAAAGGTTATGATAGTGCGCCCTAAATCCGTCTTTTTTAGTTATAATATCGTCATCGCGATGATAAAAAAAGTCTACGTTAGAAAACTTTCGATAGTTCGTCATTTTGTTTACTCCATTTGGTTTTTTATATAATAGCACGGCGTATCAAAAAAATCAAGAAAATAAGTAATAGTAATCAAAAAAGTAGTTGTTTTCTAAAAATTTTTGACGTGATAGTAAAATAATATTCTAAAACACTTCCGTATTTTAAAATAATGTGTTATTATATTAAATAATATAATATATTGCTAAAAAGCAGTAAAATTTTAAGGACAAGAGGTATTATTATGATTAAAGTTTGTCAATTTGGTGAAGGTAACTTTTTAAGAACGTTCGTTGACATGTATTTCGACACGTTAAATAAAAAGGGCTACGAATATTCAGTAGATATCGTTAAGCCTATAACTTTCGGCACGCTTGAAAAATTCGAAAAACAAAACAACAAATACAATATCGTTCTTCGTGGCGCGGTAAACGGCAAAGCAGTTGAAGATATTTATAAAGTAGACGTGTTAAATAGCGTTGTTGACCCGTTTAACGATATCGACGCATACTACGCGCTCGCTACTGATAAAGACTTAAAAATTATCGTTTCTAACACGACCGAAGCAGGTATTTGCTATAACGAAGCAGACGATTTTAACGGTTTTGAAAAAATCACTTACCCAGCAAAACTTACTAAGTTTTTACTAAAAAGATTCGAAGCAGGTCTTGACGGCGTTTATCTACTTCCCGTTGAACTTATCGATAACAACGCAACTGAACTTAAAGCGTGCGTTGATAAATATATCGCGCTTTGGAATCTTTCAAAAGAATTTAAAGAGTGGAACGACAGCCAAAACTACTACTGCAACACCTTGGTAGATAGGATTGTTTCGGGCGCACCAAAAACCCAAGAAGACAGAGAATACCTTTACAATAAAATCGGCGAAAAAGACGAACTTGTTTCTATTGGCGAACCTTTCGGTTTATGGGCAGTAGAAAAGAAAGGCGACATCGCTAAATACGTTATCGAAGGCACTAACAACATAGACGTTGTTCTTACCGAAAATATCGGCTATTATAAAAAGAGAAAAGTTAGAGTTCTTAACGGAAGCCACACTAATATCGTTCCCGTTGGCTTATATCGTGGCGCAATCACCGTTTATGATTGCATGCAAGACGAGTTCTTATCTAAATTCTTAGAAGAAACGCTAGAAAACGAAATTATACCTTTCGTATCAGACGATATTAGCGCAACAACCGAATTTGCTAAAAGCGTTACCGATAGGTTCGGCAATCCGTTCTTAAATCACCAACTAACCAGTATCGCGCTTAACAGTATTTCTAAATGGCGTGCAAGGAACTTGCCAAGTTTTAGCGATTATTACGCTAAGAACGGCAAAATCGCACCAAACTTAACCGTGGGCTTTGCGCACCTTATGAAGATTTATTCGCTAGTTGAAAAGAAAGGCGAAGGCTACGTTGCAAAACTTCCTACTCGCGAAATCGACGTTTTAGATAACAAAGAATACCTAGAATATTTTGCAAACGGTGGCAGTATTGCAGACTTTATGAAAGACGAAGCAGTTTGGGGTGAAGACTTAACTAAATACGAAGGATTTTTAGATAAGGTATTAGAAATCGTAAATTCTTTATAATAAAGAGATAAACTATGAAAACTTTAATTATTGATAAAATAGACAATGTTTCGGTTTGCCTAGACGGAAACGATAAAATCCCTACTGGGCACAAAATCGCGCTTAAAGATATTAAAAAAGGCGAGTTCGTTATTAAATACGGGCAAATTATCGGCAGAGCAACCGAAGATATTAAAAAAGGCGATTGGGTGCATTCTCATAACCTAAAATCGCATCTAGACGAAGATTTTGAATATTCTTATAACTTTAAGGCAAACGAAATCGCTAAAAATACTGCCACTTTTAAGGGTTTTAAAAGACAAAATCGTAGAGCAGGCATTAGAAACGAAATTTATATAATTCCAACCGTTGGTTGTGTTAATAACGTTTGTATTAGAATTGCAAAAGCCGTTCAAAGTTATATAAGTGGCTCAGTAGACGGCGTTTACGCGCTTACCCATCAATTCGGGTGCAGTCAACTTGGCGACGACAACGAAAACATCAAAAAACTTTTATGCGCTATAAGCCAAAACCCAAACGCTACTAACGTTTTATTCGTTGGCCTTGGTTGCGAAAACAACGGGCTAGACGGCATGAAGGAATACCTTAAAAATTACGAAACTAGCCACGTTGCTTATATGAACTGCCAAGACGAAGAAGACGAACTAGCAAAGGGCGTAGAAATCGTTAAAGGCTTTATTGATAAAGCAAAAGATTTAGTGCGTGAAGACGTTGATATAAGCGAACTATGTATCGGTCTTAAATGCGGTGGGTCTGACGGGTTCTCGGGCATTACTGCAAACCCACTTGTTGGTAGAATAAGCGACAGAATAGTGGCGCTTGGCGGTAGCACAATTTTAACTGAAGTTCCTGAAATGTTCGGCGCAGAACAAATTTTAATGAACAAGTGCAAAACATTAGAAGTTTTTGAAAAATACAAAAAAATGATAGTAGATTTCAAAAAATTCTACACTGATAACGGCTTCCCTGTATACGAAAACCCAAGTCCAGGCAACAAAAAAGGCGGTATAACCACGCTAGAAGAAAAATCGCTTGGTTGTATTCAAAAAGCGGGCACTACCGCTATTGTAGACGTTCTTTCTTACGGCGAACTAGTTAAAGAAAAGGGCGTTAGCGCGTTAGACGCGCCTGGTAACGACCTTATCGCGTCTACGGCACTTGCGGCGTCTGGTTGCCAACTCGTGCTATTTACTACGGGCAGAGGCACACCGTTCTCAACATTTGTTCCTACAATGAAAATCGGCACGAACAATCATATTTCAGATAAAAAAGATAACTGGATAGATTTTAACGCTTACTCTATGGACGAAAACGGGCTATTTAACCTTATTTTAGATACCGTAAACGGCAAAGTCGTGTTAAAGAGTGAAGACGTTAGAGAAATAGCGTTCTATAAAAAGGGTGTAACGCTATGACGGATTTGCCGATAGTTAACGCCCCTAAAAAAGTGTTTAACGAAATTAAAGGCTATTTGTTTATGGTTCTCGGCTGTATAGCATACGGTTCGAGTACGGCGCTTTTTCTTGAACCTAATAGCATAGTTGCAGGTGGCGTTACGGGGCTTTCGGTGTTGTTTAGAATGATTATAAACTGGCCGATAACCGTTGGCGTGTGGTTTATAATAATTAACTTGCCTATACTTGTTTTGGGTATTAAATCGCAAGGCGTAAAGTTTATTTTGCGTTGTTTAATAACGATCGTGGCACTCGGTTTAATTACCGACCTAATAGAGATTTTGAACGCAAAATGGGGCACTGGCAACGCGCTTACCCAAGATAAGTTGCTTGCGTCGCTTTACGGTGGCTTGTGCCAAGGCGTAGGCATCGGGCTATTCGTTAGGTTTCAGTTTTCTAGTGGTGGCACCGAACTCTTGGCAAGGTTAATTTCTAAACTAACTAAGGGTATAAGTATTCCCGTAATGCTCGGCGTTTTGGACGGTGTTATCGTAGTAGTCGGCGCATTTGCAACGGGCGTAGAAAATATTTTGCACGCGTTAATCGTGGTTTTTGTAAGCACTAAAATTTCGGAAGTAGTTTTGGTGGGGTTAGAAAAATCTAAACTATGCATTATAATAACAAACTACGGCGAACAAATTTCTAAGGCGCTTATAGAACACAGCCCTCGTGGCGTTACGATGCTAGATGGAAAGGGCATGTATACGCATTTAGACCACAACGTTTTACTAACGTGCGTTAAAAACCATCAACTTACTGAAGTTAAAAAAATAATAAATAGCATAGACCCCAAGGCCTTCGTTATAATAAACGATTCGATAGAAGTGCGCGGGCAAGGGTTTAAGGCTCTTAATGAAAAAGATAAATAAAAACGGAGAGAATTATGAGTTATATTAAAGACAATTTTTTATTAACAACAAAAACTGCTGAAAAGTTATATTACACCTATGCAGATAAAACCCCTATTATAGACTATCACTGCCATCTTCCAGAAGTTCAAATTTTAGAGAACAAAGAATTTAACGATATTTTCGAAATTTGGCTTAAAGGCGACCATTATAAATGGCGTTTAATGAGAAACTACGGCATAGACGAAGAATATATTACGGGCGACAAGTCTAATAAAGAAAAATTCTTGGTTTACTGCAAAGTTTTATCTACTGCTTTCGGCAACCCACTATATCACTGGTCGCAAGTAGAACTTAAAGAGTTCTTTAACTGCGAACTAGAAATTAACGAAGAAAACGCAGAACAAATTTGGGAGTGGTGTAACGAGTTTATAAAACTTAACAAAATCACCCCGCAAAAACTTATAGAACAATCTAACGTTACGCACGTTTTCACCACGAACGAAATTTTCGACGACCTTTCTACCTTTGAAAAAATCAAAGAAAAGAATTATAAATTTAAGGTTATCCCTGCGTTTAGAGCCGATAAGATAATGAATATCGAAGCGGGCCCATACCTAGAATATATTGCAAAACTAGGAAGCGTTAAAGATTTAACTGCGCTAGAAGAAGTTATCGAAGCAAGACTTCAAGATTTTATTAAGGTTGGCACGGTTGCATCTGATATAGCGCTTCAAAACGTTTACCCTATTGCAAGCAAAGAAGAAGCGTGTGCAGTTTTCGCTAAAAGGTTAACTGGCGCAAGCATTACCGAAAAAGAAGCAGAAATCTTTAAGGGCTACTTTACTTATTTCTTGTTCTCTCTATACAATAAATACAACATTGCAACCGAACTTCACGTTGGTGCAATGCGTAATAACAACGCTAAAATGCTAGAAAAACTTGGTTTAGATACTGGTTTTGATTCTATTGCAGAAGATAACAGCATTAAAAACATGTCTAGACTATTTGATAGATTAAACAGCGAAGGCGGACTTCCTAAAACCATCATCTTTAACCTAAACCCAAAAATGAACACCGAAATCATGACGCTTGTTGGGTGTTTCCAAGATTCTAGTGCAAAGGGCAAGGTTCAATACGGCCCTGCTTGGTGGTTCTTAGACAATAAAGTTGGTATGGAAAATCACCTAAAAGACATGACGGCAACCGGCCACCTTGCAACCTTTATAGGTATGCTTACCGATAGCCGTTCGCTACTATCTTATCCAAGACACAAATATTTCAGAAGAATACTTTGTGCATACCTTGGCGAACTAATCGAAAAAGGCGAAATGACTTCTAACGAGGCGCTCGTTGGCAAGGTTATTAAAGATATTTGCTATAACAACGCAATAAACTATTTCAAAGTTTAATAAAAGGCGAAACTAAAAAATGATTTGTAATAATATTCTAGACGCGCTAGGTAACACACCTATTATAAGGCTAAACCGCATGACTGGCCCAAACGACGCTGAAATTTTAGTTAAATTCGAAGGTCTTAACGTTGGCGGTTCGATTAAAACACGCACGGCATATAATATGGTTATTGACGCTGAAAGAAAAGGGCTTATTGATAAAGATTCTATCATAGTAGAACCGACTAGTGGCAATCAAGGTATAGGTCTTGCGCTAGTGGGCGCGGTTCGCGGGTACAAGGTCGTTATAATCATGCCCGATTCGGTTAGCGAAGAAAGGCGCAAACTCGTAGAGCACTACGGCGCGAAAGTAATACTAGTTCACGACGACGGAAATATAGGTTTGTGCATAGAAGAGTGCTTAAACTTAGCGCTTAAAATGAAAGCCGAAAACCCAAAAGTGTTTGTTCCGCAACAATTCGAAAATCCAGCCAACCCAGATATTCAAAGAAGGGCAACGGGCAAAGAAATTTTAGACCAAGTAGGAAGGCCTATTCACGGCTTTTGCTCTGGCATAGGCACGGGCGGTACGATAACGGGTATAGGCGAAGTTTTAAGAAACGCTAACCCTGGTATGACTATTTGGGCAGTAGAACCAGAAAACGCTGCGATTTTATCTGGTGGTTCTATCGGCACGCACGTTCAAATGGGTATAGGCGATGGGCTTATCCCTAAAATTCTTAACACCAAAATTTATAACGACGTGTGCATTATAAAAGACGAAGAAGCGATAAAAACTTCTAAGGATTTAGCGCTTAAAGAAGGAATACTTTGCGGTATAAGTAGTGGCACGAACGTGGCGGCGGCAATTAAACTTGCAAAAGTTTTAGGCAAAGGTAAAACGGTTGTAACCGTTCTTCCCGACACTGCCGAAAGGTATTTTTCCACCCCGCTTTTTGAATAAAACTTAATTAAATAAGCCGTAGCGATTTCGCTACGGCTTTATCATTTATTTTTGTTTGTAGTTTTGGTGGCAAGTTATTCGTTTATTTCGATATTAAAGAAAGTGTTGTAGGTTTTGCCACTATCTAGATAAATAAACAATTTTCTATCCCCAAAGTCTTCGATAACGTTTTCGCGCCCTGGTATGCCGTGCCACGGCTCTATACACACGAAAGGCGCGCCAACGGCGGTCCATAACCCCAAATGCGTCATATCAGTATATTTTAACACTACGCTTTTATTCGAACCGGGGCAAGTAAAGGTTGCCTCATCTGGTATTTCGCTTAGAAAAGTAGAGTCGTTTACAAAAAGTTCATCGGTTATCTTAAAACTAACGTCGTTATCTAACTTAAAGTCGAAATCTTTGCCGTTGCAAAATCCAAACGCGTTAAAGCCAAGGCTAACGGGGTGGCACTTTTTGTTAAAGGTAACAACGTGTTCTCTAATGGGCGCGCCCGTTTCTAGCGCGTTAAATCCGGGGTGGAAACCAAGTGCGAAAGGCAAAGTTTCTTGGCTAAGGTTTATAACGCTGAAATCTTGTTTAAGAGTGTTTTTGTCAAGAGAGAAGGTTGCAACAAGTTCAAAATCGAACGGATATTGCGCCCTAGTTTCTTCGTTTGATTTAAGAGAAAACGAAAGCAAAGTGTCGGTTTTATCTTTTAGCGCAAACACCGAATTAGAAGCAAAGCCGTGTGTGCCCATGCTGTAAGTTTTGCCTTTATAGGTGTAAATTTTATCGTGCAATCTTCCGCAGATAGGGAAAAGGATAGGGCATTTTCCGCCCCAGTTTTCTTCGTCGCCTTGAAAAAGGTATTCAAAGCCCGTTTTAGTAGACTTAATCGACTGAATTTCTGCGCCGAAGTCGCAAATGGTAACGGTTAAAAATTCGTTTTTAATAGTATAGTTCATAATTCACCTCGCTTAAATATTCTAGCAAAACTTAGGCGTTAAGTCAAGAAAAGTTTTTTAAAAAGCAATATTGACAGGTTTGTGATAGTATGATAAAATAAGGGCGTAATAAAAAGCAGTAAAAAGGGGGACTATTATGGGAAAAATTATTACTATTGGCCGTGAATTTGGCAGTGGTGGCAGAGAACTTGGCAGAAAACTTGCTGAAGAACTTGGCTGGGAATATTACGATAAAGAAATTATTACGGAAATCGCTAAAAAAACTTCTTTATCGGAAGCATACGTTAAAAGCGTTATAGAAAACAACCCACACGATTTATACCCTATAACTATCGCGCATACTTTTTCTTACGTAGACGTTTACGCTATTCAACAAAAACAAGAAATCTACAAGCAACAAGACGCTGTGCTTAAAGAAATGGCGTCTAAGTCTAACTGTGTTATCGTTGGTAGGTGTTCAGAATATATACTAAAAGAGTTTAACCCATATAAAATTTTCGTTTACGCTAATATGGATTGTAAAATTAAGCGTTGTTTAGAACGCAATTCAGACAACGAACGTTTAACTCCTAAGAAAGTGAGAAAACTAATAAAGACAATAGACCGTAGGCGTGCTAAATACCATAATTTTTACACGGGCAAAACTTGGGGCGATAAACTATACTACGATATTTGCATAAATACTTCTAACACCGATATAGGCGAAATTGCAAAACATCTTGCCGAATACGTTAAAACTTTGTAATTTTACGCGCAATAAATTTTTGGATAATATATGACAACAAAAAACCACTTGGCTATCCAAGTGGTTTTTTGTGTTTTTTACGAATAAATTTACCTTGAAAAACTACGCAAGTAGTGCAACGGTAACGCTACAATAAATTATAAGTGCCAAAGCGTCTACGATAGTCGTCATAAACGGGCTTGCTACGACTGCGGGGTCTAGTTTACATTTTTTAGCAAGTATAGGTAGTAAACATCCAACTAGTTTTGCCATTATAATAGTGATTAGTAAAACAAACGAAACGATAACGGCAACTTTTAATGAAACTTCGCTGTAAAGGCTATCTATAAAGTAAAGTTTCAAAAAGCACGCAACGGCAATGGTAGAGCCGATAAGTAGTGCGGATAACAGTTCTTTAAGAACGACCTTAAAACTATCCTTAAAGTCTACTTCGCCTAGTGCGAGCGCACGAATAACGGTAACCGACGTTTGCCCGCCAGCGTTACCAGCCGTGCCCGTAAGCATCGGCACGAACGCGTATAGCACACCGCCCGAAATAACGGCAAGGCGCGCTTCGTAACTAGAAAGAATTAAACTAGTAAAGGTTGCCGAGAACATTAAAAGTAGTAGCCAAGGAAGACGCGCCATCCAAATTCTAAACGGCGATTGTTTAAGATATGGCTTTTCGGTTGGCAATACTGCCGCCATCATTTGTATATCTTCGGTGGCTTCTTCTTGGATAACGTCTACCGCGTCGTCTACCGTAACGATACCAACTATGCACCCTTCTTTGTCTATAACGGGTAGAGATAAAAAGTCGTATTGAGAGAGTTTTAACGCAACTTGCTCTTTATCTTCAAGCGTGGTAACGGTTACGACGCTAGTGTCCATTATGCTTTCGATTAAACTTTTTTTATCGGCAAGCAAAAGGTCTTTAACGGTAACGACGCCAAGCAGTCTTTTCTTTCTGTCGGTAACGTAATAGGTATAAATACTTTCTTTGTCCATACCCGTACGGCGTATTTTATCAAACGCCATATCCACCGTCATGCTGGCGGAAAGGGTGATAAATTCGGGCGTCATAATACTGCCCGCAGTGTCTTCTGGGTATGCTAAAAGTTCGTTAATTTGTTTTCTGTTTTCAGGGTCAGAGTTTTTTAGAATTCTTTTAACTACGTTCGCAGGCATTTCTTCAATAACGTCAACCGTGTCGTCTAAGAACATGTCGTCGATAACGGCTTTAAGTTCTTTATCGGTAAAAGACTTAATTAAAGATTCTTGCGTGTCTGTGTCGGTTTCAACGAAAACGTCGCTGGCGAGTTCTTTTGGCAGTAGCCTAAAAAACTTGATTTGGTCTTTTTCGTCAAGGTTTTCTTCGATAAAACTAGCGATATCGAAAGGCTCCATAGAAAGTAGCGTAATTCTCAGGTCGGCAAATTTACGAGAGTTAAAAAAATCGGTGAGTTTTTCGTACACGAATACAAGTTCTTCGTTCATAAAATTTCCTCCTTTGAAAATAGAATAAAAAAACCTACTTGAAAATCCAAGTAGGCATATAAAAAACAATTCCACCTAAAAAAATTTTTAGGGCAACCATTCTGGCTTTAGCACCGTAGGGCAATGAAACTACGTTAAATTACGCCTTGTTTTCGACGTGATTTGCTAACCTGCTAATAGTGTCTCCACTAATTCGCGGCAGTAGTCCGTATCCCTATGGTAGCCTTACCTACCGGATTATCGTAAATAATTTTACTCTTCCTTCATGCGTTTGTCAATTCATTTTACGCAAAAAGAAAAATTTTTGTTAAATCGCTTATACCGAACGCGCGTTAGTCTTCGTTTGCAATGCTTTCGATAAAGATTTTAGGGGATTGCTTTTTAATAATTTTTATAAATTCGTTAAACCTAGACGGCGAGATTAAAACAACGGTAAACTTTGCATCTGAAAAAACTAGATATAGCGTTTTCCCTTTATACTCTCGCACGGAAATTACTTGTTTTAGCCCAAGTTTAATTTTTATTAAACCAACGGTAAAGTATAGTTCGCCTTTTTTAAATTCGTATTTAGAGTTGAACAGAACCAAAAGCGCAACAACGATTAGCGCAAGGGATAAAACTGCTAAAATTATATTGCTTGCGCCGTGGTAAGAGTTTAGCAAGGGATTAAAAAACCTTACCAAATTGATAGTTACGCCCGCGCCTGAAATTAAAATTAGCAATACTAGTAGTAAAGTTAACGATAAAGAGAACTTAAACTTAAATTTTTTCATAAATCACCTATAAATAATTATACACCATAAATAGCGGTAAATCAACCCAAAATTATTAAAAGTTATACGCCTTGATTACGGGTTTTGCTTGCAAAAGTAAAAGTTTTAATATATAATATTATAAAATAATATTTTTACATTAAGGAAGGCACTTTATGGTTAAACTAATTAACGGTGGCGTTATCTATAAAAACGGCGTTTTATCACCCGCGCCAGAAACACTAAAAAGCGCGATAAACGGCTCTATTGCTTATTCTATTATCAAAGCGCACAACGTTGGCACGCCCGAACTACTTAATATTAAATTCGACGAAATTACTTCGCACGATATTACCTACGTGGGAATTATCCAAACGGCAAAAGCGTCTGGACTAACTTCTTTCCCACTACCATACACCTTAACTAACTGCCATAACTCTTTATGCGCCGTTGGCGGAACTATCAACGAAGACGACCACGTTTTCGGTTTGTCTGCTGCTAAAAAATACGGTGGTGCGTTCGTGCCACCACACGTTGCGGTTATCCATCAATACATGCGCGAAATGCGTGCGTTTTCAGGCGGTATGATACTCGGCTCTGATAGCCACACTAGATACGGCGCGCTAGGAACTCTTGCCGTTGGCGAAGGCGGGCCTGAACTCGTTAAACAACTACTTAACAAAACTTACGACCTTTCTATGCCAGAAATCGTTGCCGTTCAACTTATCGGCAAACCACAAAAGGGCGTTGGCCCGCACGACGTTGCGCTTGCATTAGTTAAAGAAACTTTTAAGAGCGGGTTTGTTAAAAACAAGATTTTAGAGTTCATCGGCGAAGGCATTAAAAATCTTTCGATGGATTTTAGAAACGGTATCGACGTTATGACTACCGAAACCACTTGCCTTTCTTCTGTTTGGGAAACGGACGAAACCACCAAAAACTACTATGCGTTGCACGGCAGAAAGGGTGCGTATAAAGAACTAAAAGCCAAAGACGGCACTTATTACGACAAGGGTATAGTTATAGACCTTTCTAAAATAGAACCTATGATTGCGCTTCCGTTCCATCCGTCTAACGCATACACCATAAAAGAATTCTTAAAAAATCCTTACGACTTACTTCGTGAGTGCGAAGAAGCGGGCAAAAAGTTGTTGCCAAACGGCAAAGGCAACTTTACGCTTACCGATAAAATTAAAAACGGAAACGTTTACGTAGAGCAAGGCGTCATTGCCGGATGCGCAGGCGGTATGTACGAAAATATTGCAGAAGCAACCAACATACTTCTTGGCAAGGGCGTTAACAACTACGATTTCACGTTGTCGGTTTATCCGTCTTCTCAACCGGTATATAAAGGGCTAGTTGACAACGGCTATATTTCTAAACTTATGGAAATGGGCGCAATCGTAAAAACGGCGTTCTGCGGTCCTTGTTTCGGCGCGGGCGACGTGCCACAAAACAACGGGCTATCTATTCGCCACACTACGCGTAACTTCGAAAGCAGAGAAGGTAGTAAGCCGTCTGGCGGGCAACTTTCTGCAGTTGCGCTTATGGACGCTAGAAGTATCGCGGCAACCGCAGCAAACGGTGGCGCGATTATACCCGCAACCGAATTTGAGTATAAAAACAAAGTTAAAAAGTATTTCTTCGACGGCAAGATTTACGAAAAGAGAGTATATAACGGCGTAAAGAAAGCAAACGACGATATCGCGTTAGTATACGGCCCTAACATTGCAGACTGGCCTAAGATGGGAGAACTTAAAGACGACCTTTTACTTAAAGTTGTTTCCGTTCTCAACGACCCCGTTACCACTACCGACGAACTTATCCCGTCTGGCGAAACTTCTTCTTATCGCTCGAACCCACACAAACTAGCAGAGTTCGCATTGTCTAGAAAAGACCCTGAATACGTTGCTAGGGCAAAGGCTGTTAGAGACGGTGCGTTCCCAACAGAACTTGGGCTAGACGAAAGCGTTACCACTTACGGAAGCGTCGTGTGTTCGATAAAACCTGGCGACGGCTCTGCAAGAGAGCAAGCCGCGTCTTGCCAAAGGGTACTTGGCGGTGTGGCTAATATCGCAATTAACTACGCAACTAAGCGTTACAGAAGCAACCTAATTAACTGGGGCATGTTACCTTTCCTTGCCGAAAAGAACGACTTTAAGGTAGGCGAATACGTTTATATTAAGGGTATTAAAGACGCGTTACTTAAAGGCGGAACGATTAAAGCGGTAGTGCTTGGCGAAAACAAAAGGGAGATAGAATTATCGCTTGGCGAACTAACCGATACCGAAAAACAAATCATACTTAAAGGCTGTTTAATAAACTATTATAAAGGTTAATATAAAGGCAAAAAGCAAAGGGCACCGTAAAAAGTGCCCTAAACTTTCTTCGTGGTATTTATCAAAGGAATCGGGCATAAACTTTACCTAGGGGTAAACCTAGGGGGGAATATGAATTTTTTTGATAGTATTTTAGAAGAACTAGGCTTAATAAAAAGTGGCGTTTCACCAACTTTTCGGGCAATGCTCATAGGCGACAACCTTGCGTATTTTGAAAGCGTGCGTTCGATAAAAAGTTTTACCCCTACCAAAATTTCTATTCTAATAAAATCAGGCGAAATCGTGGTAGAAGGCGAAGGCATGTTTTTTAAGAAATACGACTTGGGGGACTTGGTGATTTGTGGAAAGATAAATTCTATAAAAAGGGTTTAAGGCTTTATCTCACGCAGTATAGGGTAAGGCGCAATTTGCTTAGCGGGGTTATAAACGCGCTAAAAAATGGTGGCGTTGAAGTTTACGATATCCGCCACGGCGAAAATGGTTACGCTTATTTTTCCACTTCAAATAAGCACGAAAAAAAAGTTTTTGCAATAATTAAAGAATTGTGGTATAATGAAAAAGTAATAGAAAAAACTGCTAAATACGGCTTTTTCTTTCCACTTTATAACCTAATTTCAAACGCTGGGTTGTTTTTCGGCGTTATAGCGTTTGTGGTTATAAGTTATTTATCTTCTTTTTTAGTGCTAGATTTTAAGGTTACGGGTAGCGGAAGAGAATACGGGCGTGAAATTATTGCCTATCTAAACGCAAACGGGGTTAAAAAATATAGAACTCTAAGGGGTGTGGATTTAACCGCCATAAAAAACGGCGCGCTTATTAAAAGCCCGAACCTTTCTTTTATAGAAATCAAAAAAGAAGGCTTTAATCTCGTTATCGACTTAGAACTTTTAGAGAGTAAAAAGCCTATACAGTCTAATCCCGTTTACGAACTTTTATCAAGTTGCAGTGGAAGGGTAACTAGCGTTAAGGTTTACCGTGGCACGCCACTAATAAAGGTTGGCGACGTGGTAAATTGTGGGGACGTTTTGGTTGGTGGATACTATAACGTCGGCGAAGAAAAAGTTGCTTGCACGGTTATCGCTAGCGTTACGATTTTAACTAAAAACAAGTTCGAATATAAATCTAGCAATGACGACGAAGAGCAAATCGCCTTGATTTTAGCAGAACAAAGTTTGGGCGAAGAATATAAAGAATTTTTTATAGAAAAAACGAAAAACGAACGAGAATACGTTTATACGGTTTGGTTGTATGCCGAAAGAGAAATAATCGCAACCTAACCTAAAGGAAATTTTATGCAAACGAAAACGTCTTTAAAACTATTAAAATGGACAAAGAAAGATTACGTGAATAACGTTTTAGTTTACGCTATTAACGTAATAGTTTTATTGTTGTTGTTTTTGGGTGGCGTTGCGCTATCCGGAAACGGTGCTGGCTCGGGGCTAGAAAAGTTCTTCGGTAGGGTGCAAGACCTTATCAACTTTATACTAATGGTTATACTAGTCGCCGTGGTTATGTTTATATACTTTTACTTTGAAGATAGGGATTTCTTAAAGCAAGCCTCTAACTCTGAAATGCTTTTCTTACTATTAGAACTCGGCATAATTATTTGCTATTTTATGGGCAGGTTCGTAAGTCCATATATCAGACCGCTTGCTTTCGTTGCCATTATGGCGCTTTATCTAACCGACTGTAAGAGCGCGATTTTAATGAATCTTTTGTTTAACTGCTTGCTAGCATTTTTCGATTCGTTCTCAGGCACACCCGCGCTCACTACCGACGAAACTATGACAACCGTATATTTATTAGGTATGGGTATATCTTCGGGTATAATCGGAGTTTACTGCATTAAGGAAGTATATTCTAGAATAAAACTTTTATTGATGAGTTTTATAATATCCTTTCCTGCGCTTGTGTGCGTTCTAATCCCTATTTTAGAAACGGGCGCAACGGACTTTTTCGCGTCGCTTTTCGCAACGATTTTTTCCGGCCCGTTAGCAGCGTCTTTCTTAATCATATTTTTGCCTATATTTGAATTTTCGTTTAAGAAAGTTTCGTGTTTTAGATTTAACGAACTAACCGACCACAAGAGTTCTTTAATGAAAAAACTAATAAAGAACGCGCCTGGCACGTTTAATCACTGCATGGTCGTTTCTAATCTAGCCGAAGCGTGCGCAACGGCAATCGGGGAAGACGCAGTTCTTGCTAGAACTTGCGCTTATTATCACGATATCGGTAAAATTCGCCGTCCTGAATTCTTTGGCGAAAACCAAATGGGTGGGCAAAGTCTGCACGACGATTTAACGCCAGAACTTTCGGCAAACATAATAAAAGCGCACACGCAAGACGGGTATTCTTTAATCAAGAAAAAACGCTTGCCGGATATCATTGCAGACGTGTGCTTGCAACACCACGGCACGATGCCTATACTATATTTTTACGACAAGGCTAAAAAATTCACCGACGGTGAAGTTTCTATAACAAACTTCTCTTATCAAGGCGTTAAACCACAAACCAAAATCGCCGCGATTATTATGATTGCCGACGGTTGCGAAGCGGCTGTTAGAACGCTTAAAGATCGTTCGAGAGAAAAGGTTACCGAAGTTGTTAAAAAGATTGTTAACGACAGAATGCAACTAGGTCAATTCGACGAGTGTGAAATTACTATTAAAGAACTAAACATTATAATCCACACCATAATCAATACTCTATCAGGCGTATATCACAGCAGAATACAATACCCAAAAGTTAGTCTTAACGGACTAGATCTTAATTCGGACGGAAAAAAATAATGGCAAAACTATTTATTGAAAGCGTATCAACAAAAGTAAACACCAAAAAAATCGCTAGGGCGGTTTATAAAGTTTTAGGGCAAAAAGCAAAACTTAAAGCCGAACTAGTATTTATGCAAGCAGACGAAATGCGCAACCTAAACAATTCTTCTAGGGGCGTAGATAGTGTTACGGACGTTTTGTCGTTTCCAACGCTTGGCGGTATTAAAAACGAAATTTTACTTCCTGAAAACTGTGTTACTAGTATGGACGGCAGATATATCATGATAGGTTCTATCGTTTTATGCAAACAAAGGATTATTGAGCAAGCCAAAGAATACGGGCACAGCGTAGAAAAAGAAACGACCTATTTAATCGTGCACGGTTTAATGCACTTGTTCGGCTTTGACCACGAAACGGAAGACGACAAAAAAGAAATGCGCGAAAGAGAAAAACAAGTAATGCGCGTTCTTGGAGTAGAAGACTAATGAAAAGCGGATTCGTTGCGGTGGCGGGCAGAGCAAACGCGGGTAAAAGCACGCTTATAAACGTTTTGGTGGGCGAAAAAGTTTCCATCGTTTCTCCTAAGCCACAAACTACTAGGGATAGAATTATAGGCGTTTATAACGGAAAGGATTGCCAAATAGTGTTTATCGATACGCCGGGGCTATATTCTTCTAAAAACCTACTAAACGCAGTTATGCAAAAAACGACTACGGATAGCGTTAAAGAAGTAGACGCGATTCTTTTTTTAGTTGACGCGCACGAAGGCGTTATAGAAAAAGATAAAGAAACGCTTAAAGAATTTATTAAAGTTAATAAAAACACTATTTTGGTTCTTACCAAAACGGATATAACGCAAGAATCGGTGCTAATTTCTGCTATTAAAGAATTTAGCGAAGTGTGTGATAAAATCGTGCCCGTTTCGGCAAGAAAAGGTAAAAACCTTAAAGAACTAATAAAGGTTATTGCTACTGGGCTAGAAGAAGGCGACAGAATTTTTGGGGACGACGTTATTTCTGATAAATCCGAAAAGTTTATGATAAGCGAAATTATGCGTGAGAAAATTTTGCTTAAATTCGAAAAAGAAATTCCGCACGGCGTAGCGATAATCGTTAATAAATTTGCTTTTAACGAAAAGCGCGACCTTTACGAAGTTAACCTAGATATCGTGTGTGAAAAGCAAAATCACAAGGCTATATTGATAGGCAAGCAAGGCTCTAAAATCAAAGAAGTTTCTTCGTTCGCTAGAACGGACATGGAAAAATTCTTGGGTAAAAAGGTATTTTTAACCACTTATATTAAGGTAGAAGAAGACTGGCGCAACAGCACTAGGTTTATTAAAGAACACGGCTACGGCGGAGAAGATAATTTTTCGTGAAGGTGGGATAAAAATTTTTAATCTTCCCATAATAATCGGGGAGATAAAAAATGAAAAAACATAAAACCGACGCTTTAGAAAAAACTTGGAAATTGTTTGAAAAAACTGGCGAGATAAATTATTACTTGCTTTATAGAAAACTTAAAGACGAATAAGGATAGATTTTTATGGAAGAAATTTTGCACGGAATAGTTCTTGGCGGAGTATCGTACGGCGAAAATGACAAAATGCTTACCATATTCACGCTATCAAAGGGCAGTATTTCCGCGCGAATAAAAGGCGTTAAAAAGGCAGGGGCAAAACTAAAATTTGCATCCGAGCCTTTTTGTTTTGCCGAATTTGTTTTTTCTACCACGGGCGAAAGGCGCACGGTGATCGGTGCAAGTTTGGTGGATAGTTTTTATCCAATTAGAAACGACTTAAAAACTCTATATCTAGCATCTGCTTGCGTAGAGTTCGTTAGGCGTTTTAGCAAAGAGAGCATCGTTTCAGAACCGCAGTTTACCGCGCTAGTAGAAGTATTAAAAACGCTTGCTTACGGCGAAGAAAAAGATAGGCTTAAAGCAACGGTAAAATTTTTCTTAAATTCACTTGGCACTATCGGTTATGCGTTAAACTTGCCACTATGTCCCGTGTGCCACGACAGGATAGAGGGCAGAGTGTTCTTCGAATATCAAAGGGGTGCGTTCTTTTGCGCGAATTGCCGTAGCGATAAAGCGATAGAAGTTAGGCGCAACACGTATCTTGCGCTTTCGGATATAGATAGCGCCGAATTTGGCGAACAAGATTATCTTAACGCGCTTAAACTTATCGACTATTATATAGAAAGAAAAACCGAAGAAAGCGTTAAAGCGCTTAAAGACACTATAAAATTATACTAAAAAACGCAAAAATAACGATATAGTGTAAAAAAGGGCGTAAATAAACTTGAAAAAATCTTAAAAAAGTAGTAAAATATATGGGCTAGTTTTCTAGCACGTAAAAAAGATATAAATATTTTTGGAGGACAAAGAATGAAATACGTTTACTTATTCAGCGAAGGCAACGCTAAAATGCGTGAAATCCTTGGCGGAAAAGGTGCAAACCTTGCAGAAATGACCAAAATCGGTTTACCAGTTCCACAAGGTTTTACCATTAGTACCGAAGCGTGTACTAAATACTACGAAGATGGAAAGATGATTAACAAAGATATCGAAGCCGAAATTATGGAAAACATCGTTAAGATGGAAAAAATTACCGGCAAGAAATTCGGCGATAAAGAAAACCCACTTCTAGTTTCAGTTCGTTCTGGTGCAAGAGCGTCTATGCCAGGTATGATGGATACCATACTAAACCTTGGCTTAAACGAAGAAGTTGTTGAAGTATTATCTGCTAAATCAGGAAACCCTAGATGGGCTTGGGACTGTTATAGAAGATTTATTCAAATGTATTCCGACGTAGTTATGGAAGTTGGTAAAAAATACTTCGAAGAACTTATCGACGAAATGAAAGAAAAGAAAGGCGTTGAATCAGACGTTGATTTAACCGCAGAAGACCTTAAAGAACTCGCTAATCAATTTAAGGCTGAATATAAAGCAAAACTAGGCACTGATTTCCCTTCTGACCCTAAAGAACAATTATTCGGCGCAATCAAAGCCGTTTTCCGTTCTTGGGACAACCCACGTGCTAACATTTATAGAATGGACCACGATATTCCATATAGTTGGGGTACTGCGGTAAACGTTCAAATGATGGCGTTTGGTAACATGGGTAACGATTGCGGTACTGGCGTTGCGTTCACTCGTAACCCTGCTACTGGTGAAAAAGGCTTAATGGGTGAATTCTTAATGAACGCACAAGGCGAAGACGTTGTTGCCGGCGTTCGTACACCAATGCCAATTTCTAAAATGAAAGAAGTGTTACCAGAAGTTTACGCTCAATTTATTGAAATTTGCAATATTCTAGAAAACCACTACAAAGATATGCAAGATATGGAATTCACCATCGAAAAAGGTAAACTCTATATGCTTCAAACCCGTAACGGCAAAAGAACTGCTGCCGCTGCTATTAGAATCGCTTGCGACCTAATCGAAGAAGGTATGATTACCGAAGAAGAAGCACTACTCCAAATCGACGCTAAGTCTTTGGATATGCTACTTCACCCAACTTTCGACGCAAAAGCACTTAAAGACGCTGATAAAAACAACGTCGTTGGCAAAGGTATTGCAGCATCACCTGGCGCTGCCGCTGGTACTATCGTGTTCACTTCTGAAGACGCTGTTAAAGAAGGCAAGGCTGGCAAGAAAGTTATTCTTGTTAGACTAGAAACTTCGCCAGAAGATATCGAAGGTATGAAATACGCTCAAGGTATTTTAACCGTTCGTGGCGGACAAACTTCTCACGCTGCCGTTGTTGCTCGTGGTATGGGTACTTGTTGCGTATCAGGTTGTGGCGACATCAAAATGCACGAAGACGAAAAATATTTCGAACTTGGTGGCAAAATCTTCCGTGAAGGCGACGATTTATCGTTAGACGGTTCTACTGGTAACATTTACGATATTGCTATCAAAACCGTTCCTGCAGATCCAAACAGCGGTTACTTTGGAACGATAATGCGCCTTGCAGATAAATATAGGGCTCTACAAATCAGAACCAATGCAGATACCCCAGAAGACGCTAGCCGTGCTTTCGAACTTGGCGCACAAGGTATCGGTCTTTGCCGTACAGAACACATGTTCTTCGGCCCAGGCAGAATTGATAAATTCCGTGAAATGATTTGTTCTGAAACCCCAGAAGAAAGACAAGTTGCTCTCGATAAAATCGAACCTATGCAACAAGCAGACTTCGAAGGCCTTATGGAAGCGCTTAAAGGTAACCCTGTTACTATCCGTTTCTTAGACCCACCTCTACACGAGTTCGTGCCAACTGAACTTGCTGATATCGAACTACTTGCAAAGGCAAAGGGCAAAACCGTTCAAGAAATCAAACTTATCTGCGATTCACTACACGAATTCAACCCAATGATGGGGCATCGTGGTTGCCGTTTAGCAGTTACCTATCCAGAAATTGCAAAAATGCAAACCAAGGCTGTTATCAAGGCTGCTATCGCAGTTTCAAAACGTCATCCAGACTGGAATATGCATACCGAAATCATGATTCCACTTGCGTGCGAAATTAAAGAACTTGCTTTCTGCAAAAAAGTAGTAGTAGAAACTGCTGAATCAATCATTAAAGAAGCAGGCGTAAAAATCAACTACACCGTAGGTACTATGATCGAAATTCCAAGAGCAGCGCTCACTGCGGATGAAATCGCTACCGAAGCCGAATTCTTCTGTTTCGGTACTAACGACTTAACGCAAATGACCTACGGCTTCTCTCGTGACGACGCTAGTAAGTTCTTACCATCTTACTACGCTAACAAGATTTTCGAATCAGACCCATTTGCAAGATTAGACGTAACTGGCGTTGGTAAACTTATGAAAATGGCAGTAGAACTAGGCAGAAACACCAGAAAAGATATCCACTGCGGTATCTGTGGCGAACACGGTGGTGACCCGTCTTCTATCGAATTCTGCCACGCTATCGGTCTAGACTACGTTTCTTGTTCTCCATTTAGAGTGCCAATCGCACGTCTATCTGCCGCACAAGCTAATATCAAAAACCCTAGAAAATAATTATAGCGTTATATAATTTACGGCTTGGCGAAAACGCCAAGCCGTTTATTTTTGTAAAATATAATAATTATTATTTTTTGAAAACTGTTTCTCGTAAAAACCAACAATATTTACGAGAAACTTTCTGTATAATAAAAGCCGTTTTAAAACAAAAATTCAAAACGACTTTTTATATGTTTATTTTGCAATGTTTATAATACGTTTCTTTTTCCGGTGGGGGCGTAATATAACCAAACCTTTGGCGTGGTTTAGGGGCGTAAACTAAAAATCTATAATCTCTCGCTTTTGCTTGACATTAAAATTTTAGTGGTTTATAATAAAAGTGTACATAACTGACGGAACTGTTGCGGACTACCGCAAGGGAGTGTACGATAATTAAGCCGACCGTCTGGGCAGTTCAATTTTTACGAAATTGGATTGCCTTTTTTTATAGGCAATTCTAAAGGAGAACGCTATGCAATATAAAGAGTGGCAAGGTTTTAATGCAGGGA
Source organism: Christensenellaceae bacterium (assembly GCA_045613505.1). GTDB lineage: Bacteria > Bacillota > Clostridia > Christensenellales > Borkfalkiaceae > UBA1259. Next base: position 78,634 of record JAZLBC010000015.1, on the reverse strand, counting down.
ACTGGCAAAACGAAATTTCCGTGCGCGACTTTATTCAAACGAACTATCGCGCTTACGTTGGCGACGAAAGTTTTTTAAGCGGTGCTACTACTAGAACTAACGACTTAATGAAAAAAGTTAACGAATTGCTTTTATTAGAACGCAAAAACGGCGGTGTTTTAGACGTTGACACTACTACCGTTTCTTCTTTAACAAGTTACGCGCCAGGCTACGTAGATAAAGACGCTGAAATTATCGTAGGACTTCAAACCGACAGTCCGTTAAAACGCGGAGTAAACCCGTTTGGCGGTATGCGTATGGTAAAGCAAGCGTGCGAAGCGTATGGGTTTAAGTTAAGCGAAAAAGTTAAAAACGAATTTCGCTATCGCACCACTCATAACGACGGGGTGTTTAGGGCTTATACCGAAGAGATGCGCCTTGCAAGAAGATGCCACGTTATAACGGGGCTACCAGATGCTTACGGCAGGGGCAGAATTATAGGGGACTATCGTAGAGTTGCGCTTTACGGTGTTGATAAACTTATAGAAGAAAAGCAAAAAGATAAAAACAACTTAGCAAACGCAGACTTTAACGTGGATAGCATTAGGCAAGACGAAGAACTCTACCAACAAATTGCTTTTTTAGGCTATCTTAAAGAAATGGCAACGTCTTACGGCTATGATATTTCAAAGCCCGCAAAGAACGCAAGAGAAGCAATACAATGGACGTATTTTGCATACCTTGGCGCGATAAAAGAGCAAAACGGCGCGGCAATGAGCCTAGGTAGGGTTAGCACGTTCTTTGATATATACGTAGAACGCGATATTGCTAGGGGTGAACTAACTGAACAAGGCGCGCAAGAACTATTCGACGATTTCGTTATTAAACTACGCCTTGCTAGGCATTTAAGAACGCCTGAATATAACGAACTATTCGGTGGCGACCCTATGTGGATAACCGAAGCGGTTGGCGGTATGGGTGAAGACGGCAGAACGCTAGTTACTAAAAGTAGTTTCCGTATGCTAAACACCCTTTACACGCTGGGCTCTTCGCCAGAACCAAACCTAACGGTTTTATGGTCTAATAATCTACCTAAACCGTTCAAAAAATTCTGTGCGAAAGTGTCGTGCGATACCGACTCTATACAATACGAAAACGACGATTTAATGCGCCCAATCTACGGCGACGACTACGCTATCGCGTGCTGTGTTTCGGCAATGAAAATCGGAAAGCAAATGCAATTTTTCGGTGCAAGGTGCAATCTCGCTAAACTATTGTTAATCGCAATTAACGGTGGTTACGACGCCACTAGCAACATTAAAATCGGCCCGCAAATGCCCGTTCTAGATAGCCTAGATTACGAAAGTGTTTTAGCACGCTACGAAATTTATATCGAATGGCTATCACGCCTATACGTTAACACCATGAACGTTATTCATTATATGCACGATAAATACGCCTACGAAAAAACGCAAATGGCTTTGCACGACACGAACGTGCATAGATTTATGGCGTTTGGTGTTGCGGGGCTATCCGTTGTTACAGACTCTTTATCTGCAATAAAATTTGCTAGCGTTAAACCCGTTAAAAATGAAAACGGCTACGTTGTAGACTTTGTTAGAGAAGGCGACTTCCCAAAATTCGGTAACGACGACGATAGGGTAGACGAAATTGCAAAAAAACTAACGCATAAGGTTATAACCGAACTACGCAAAACCCCAACTTATAGGGGCGCAGAACACACCCTTTCCGTGCTAACTATTACGTCTAACGTAACTTACGGCAAAAACACGGGCGCTACGCCTGACGGCAGAAAGGCTGGCGAACCCTTTGCTCCGGGTGCAAACCCAATGCATAATAGGGAAAAATGCGGTGCGCTTGCATCACTTAATTCGGTTGCGAAAATTAGTTACCAAGATTGTAGAGACGGCATTTCCAACACTTTTTCTATAACGCAAACGGCGCTAGGCAATAGTGAAGACGACAGGTGCGAAAATTTAGTTAGTATTCTAGACGGATACTTTAAGAAAAACGCGCATCACTTAAACGTTAACGTCTTATCAAGGGAAACTCTTATAAAAGCCTACGAAAATCCCGAAGCATACCCGAATTTAACCATAAGAGTATCGGGATACGCTGTAAACTTTAACAAACTTTCGCGTGAACAACAAAAGGAAGTTATTTCAAGAACGTTCCACGAAAAAATGTAAAAAAACGATAAAAGAATATCCCCACGCTTGGCGTGGGGATATTTATTTGTATAGTTATTAAAACGTATAAGCAATAGTTTATCGCTAGTTGCTATTTTTATTGCAAAAACACAAAGTTTTGCATTATTTAGTTAGATTGTTTTTTTAAATTTTTCAACATTAATGAATTTTTCAAAAACATGCCATAGCCATGCCGAAACAAAGGTGATAATAAGGATAATGGCAACTAGTACGTAAGTGTTTAGATTTTTCACAAAATAGAATATGATAAGCTGACACCAGTCCAGCGCTTGTACGTGTATCAAAAATACAACGTCAGTTAATTCACCTAGAAAAATGGTTGCTTTATTTGTGAATATTTTTGTTAAGAAACCACTGTTTTTCGCGAAGACCCACACTAATAGTATTGCAGAGGGAGTGAAAATTATGGTAGAGTGAAAAGAGTCTGGCATATTAACCTTATAACGAATAAATAATGCAACAACGCCTAAAACCACTGCAACTATTTCAACAATGGTGTCAAAAATCTTGCTAACGTCCTTTTTATATTGCAAGAAATAACGTCCAAGCAAGCAACCAACTAAAAAGTCTCCTAACCTATAAAGAGGGCAATAGTAGGTTATATAGTGTTGTGAAAATAGCGCCATTTTATCATCGCTACAAAAGAGAGGGATTATACTAGCAATTAATATGCGAATAGCAAAAATAATCAAAGCGGTTATAACTAACGCATTTTTCCCTTTTAGTTTTTTTATTAATTTTAAAATAAATGGGAATAAAAAGTACAAAAACATCATTACAGATAAAAACCAGCATACTCCATTAGGTCCATAATAAAAAGAACCTTCAGGCACCCAAATTTGCAATAAAAAAACTTTTAGTATTATATTTGCAATTAAATTCTCTTGCTGTTCTCCAGTAACGCACGTGTATAATAGTGCAATTAAAAGCATTAAGATATGTAAAAGGTAAAGTTTTGAAATTTTTTTTAGAGAAAACTTTATCGGGTTTTTAATTTCATTCTCTTTGGGTAAATAATTATACGTCAACAAAAATCCAGAAAGTATAAAAAAGATGGATACGCCGAAAGCGCCCGTTCCAGAAAAAACACCTATTCCTGTGTGAGAGAAGAATATACCGAGGCAGGCTATCAGTCTCAATGCTTGCAAACCTAAAAGTTTTGCTGGACGCATTGGTTTTAGTGATTGTTCTTTAACTAACTTTTCGTTTTCCATAAAACATTTTTCCTTATTGTTAAAATATTTTGTGTTGTTGTCAAGGTGTTATGATAAATATATTTCATCGGTTAAAATCATAACTCGAAATCAACAAGCCCTATAAATAATATTATAACTCATAAATAAAGAATTTTCAATAGTCTATCAAAAAAAGCAAATATTGCAAGAAAAACAGAACTTTATCGCTAGTTGCTAGTTTTATTGTTTTTTAATCTTAACAATCGCCTCGGTTACGGCTTTTAAAACAAGTTCGCCGTTTTGGTTGCGGGGTTTCTGCCCCTTGATAAGGGGAAAGTAAACGAAGTGCACGAGGGGTTAGCCGTCTCCAGCGAGGAGGGGATTTCTTCTTGCTTTTTGCAAAGCAATTTACGGGCATCTCCAACTTATGCTTTGCAAAAATCTTCGGTCACCGATAAAACGGTAGGTGTCTACCGTTTCTTAACGCTACTTCAAATCTCCTACCTATAATCTTCTCAATACAAAAAGAAAAACTCCCATCAAAAGATGAGTGTTTTCTTTTTGGTTGCGGGGAGGGGATTTGCTTCTCTCGAGCCTCCCGCAAAATAGTCCACTGGACTATTTTTTCGCCTTTGGCGAACACGCAACCTAAAGGTTGCTCGCTCCTAATTCAAATCCCCTAAAAAGCATACTCTCAATAAAACGAAAAACGGCTAGGCATAAAACCTATCCGTTTTTGTTTGGTTGCGGGGAGGGGATTTGAACCTCCTGACCTTCGGGTTATGAGCCCGACGAGCTACCAAGCTGCTCCACCCCGCGATACGTTGCGCTTCCGTTTAACGCCTTACTATAATATAACATAAAAAAATATTTGTCAAACGTTTACACGAATTATTTTACATTAAATTAGGCTGATAAAAAAATTATTATCTTAAAACCGCGATAAATTATCAAAAGTTGCGAAAATACGCTAAAAATCTACTAAATAATATAAAATTAAATAAACCTATTGACATTTATAGCGCTATATGTTATAAATATATAAAAATATAGAGGCGCGGTTGTCAAGATAAACGCTAATAGTGGCTATGTTTAGCGCGGGAAAGGGGCAATTGCCGAGAACGGATTTTTTCCACAAAGAAATTCGTTCGGGCGCGACGAGAATATCGGCGCGACTGTCACCTAAATTTTGGGGTGGAGTGCTATAATGTTTTCGTAACTTACCACGGGAATATTATTGCCCCGTGGTATTTTTAATTTAAATTTTACAAAGGAGAAAAGAAAGATGGTAGGAACTTTTTGGGCGTTTATACCTGCAATAATTGCTATCGTGCTTGCACTAATTACAAAGCAAGTTTACGTTTCGCTTTTTTTAGGTATATTCGTTGGTGCGTTAATGTACACGGGCGGAGACCCACTTAACGCTTTATTTACACTCTTTAACGTTATGAGTGAAAAAGTAGGCGCAAACGTATCTATTATAGTGTTCTTGGTTGTTTTAGGAATACTTGTAGTGCTAATGCAAAAATCTGGTGGCGCAAGAGCGTACGGAAACTGGGCAAGTAATAAAATCAAAACCAAAGGTGGCGCGCTTGCTGCAACTGCTGGTCTTGGTTCGCTTATTTTCGTAGACGACTATTTTAACTGCTTAACCGTTGGTTCGGTTATGCGCCCTGTGACTGATAGGTTTAAAGTATCTAGGTCTAAACTTGCTTATATTATAGACGCTACTGCTGCACCTATCTGTATTATCGCACCAATATCTTCCTGGGCAGCCGCTGTTGCCGGCGAATTAGAAGGCGACGGGCTTATCGTGTTTATCAAAACTATACCATTTAACGTATACGCTATTTTAACTTTAATAATGGTATTCACGCTTTGCTTTGTTAAATTCGACTTTGGTAAAATGCGCAAAAACGAACGCTATACCGAAAAAACGGGCGACGTTCATAGTGGCGTAAAACCTGACGACGAAAGCGCAGAAGAAATTAAAGAAAACCCACGCGGTAAAGTTCGTCATTTACTTGTTCCTGTGCTAATCTTAATCGCTTGCTGTATCGGTGGTATGATTTATACTGGTTATTTCTATAACTGGGATACCGGTTTAATCGACTACACGCCACAATCAGAAAACGTTATAAAAGCGTTCTCTAACTGCGATGCTGGTATGTCGCTTGCAATAGGTTCTACTATCGCATTAGTAATTATTTCTATTTACTATATGATTTCTAAAACCGTAAGTTTTAAAGAAATTACGGGCAGTTTCGTTGATGGATTTAAGGCAATGGTTCCTGCAATCTTAATTCTAACTTTCGCTTGGACTATTTCTGGTATTATGGGTGCTAAGGGTGGCTATCTTGATGCTAAGGCGTTCGTTCAAAACAACCTTGCTGGCGGAAACTTCCCAACTTGGATTTTCCCTGCTGTATTCTTCGTGCTTGCCGGTGGTATTGCGTTTGCAACGGGAACTTCTTGGGGTACGTTCGGCGTTCTAGTTCCTATCGCAGTTGTATTGCTTGGTGGCGAAGGCACTTTAACTATCCTAACCGTTTCTGCAACTCTTGGCGGTGCAGTATTTGGCGACCACGTTTCACCTATTTCAGATACCACGATTTTAGCGTCTGCTGGTGCTAAATGCAACCACGTAGAACACGTTAACACCCAACTACCATACGCTGGCCTTGTTGCAGGTATCGGCTTTATCTCTTACCTAATTGCAGGCTTAACCGCTTCCCTTGGTAGCGTGCTCTGTTGCGTAATTATGTGGGCTGTTGCACTTCTTTTATTTGTTGGCGCAATATTCTTAATTAAATACGTTAATAAGAAAAAAGGCTACGACGAAGAAGAAAGCGTAGAAGTTATTAAAAAAGAAAAAAATTAACGAAAAAAACACTAAAACGCACTAGAAAAACGGCTGGTGCGTTTTGTTTTTAGCAAAATTTTGTCTTGACAATAAATTTTTAAGGTAATATAATGTTAAAGTAAATATATAGATAGAATCAACTAAAAACGTTAGGAGATGTTATAATGAAACTAGTAGTTAAAAGCACCAAAGAAGAATTAGGCAAGGCGTCTGCTATTCACGCTAAAGAACTTATAAACAAAGCGATTAAAGAACAAGGCTACGCTAGAATTTTGTTGTCTACGGGGGCATCGCAATTTCCTTTCTTCGTTGAATTTGTTAAACAAGATATAGATTGGAGCAAAGTAGAAATGTTCCATCTAGACGAATACGTTGGAATTAGCGAAAACCACCCTGCAAGTTTTAAGCGCTACTTACTAGATAGATTCGTAAACGTTGTTAACCCTGGCAAAGTGCATTTAATAAACGGGCAAAAAGACCCAGAAGAAACGATTAAAGAACTTACCGAACTACTTAAAGATAAACCTATCGACGTTGGCTTAATAGGTATTGGCGAAAACGCGCACATTGCTTTTAACGACCCACCTGCAGATTTTAACGACACACGTTCTTATAAAGTTGTAACACTTGATAATCGTTGCCTTATGCAACAAATCGGCGAAGGTTGGTTTGCTAGCGTAGACGAGTGTTTTAAGCAAGCAATTTCTATGACCTGTTCTAAAATTATGGCTTGTAAATCGATTATTTCGGTTGTGCCATATAAAGTAAAAGCAGAAGCAATTTTCAGCGCCTTAACGAGAGAATTAACACCAGAAGTTCCTGCAACGTTACTTAAAGAACACGCTGACTGTACCGTTTATTGCGACGCGGATTCTGCTAGTTTATTAAGCGAAGAAATTATTAAAAAATTTAGTTAATAATTAAAAATGCAAAAAAACGCTTGACAAGAGCGTTTTTTTAGTGCTAAAATTTTGTTAACTTAATAAAAGGCGCAGACGAAGACGGGTTCTATAAAAAGTTTTTTTTAGAGAGTTGGGGGTGGTGTAATCCCAATATAAACTATTAGCAACCTTATCACTTCCGAGCCGAACGCCCCAACGGCTAGCCTAGTAGGCGCGTTCCGTGAATGCTACGTAAGTGCATAGGAGTTGATAGACTCTAAAGTGGTGCGAAAGCACAATTTGAGTGGTACCGCGAGTATTTAATACCCGTCTCAAAAAAACGAGACGGGTTTTTTATTTTTTCATAAACCCAACGGGAGAATTTGTTATGAATACTTTTAACACGCTAAATCAATTATCTGAAATAGCAACCAGAATTAAAGAACTACGCGAAATTATGGGCTTTTCGGTATATTCTATGGCAGAAAAAACCAACGTTACCGAAGAACAATACCTTTCTTACGAAAGTGGAAAGATAGATATACCCTTTTCGTTTATTCACAAATGCGCTTTAGCCTTTGGCGTTGAAATGACAGAACTACTAGAAGGTAAAACGGCAAAACTTTCTACTTATACCGTTACTAGAAAAGGCAAAGGTCAAGAAACCGCTAAAGAAGACGGCATTGACATAGCAAACCTTGCGCCGAAGTTTAAAGATAAACTTGCAGAGCCATATTACGTTACTTACGAATATTCTCCGGCGCAACAAAATAAGCCTATTCATTTAACTACTCACTCTGGCCAAGAGTTCGACCTTGTATTAAACGGTAAACTTAAAGTTCAAGTAGGCGACCACGTAGAAGTTTTAGAAGAAGGCGATAGCATTTACTATAACTCTTCTATGCCCCACGGTATGATTGCAATAGGCGGAAAGAGTTGCACTTTCGTTGCGGTTGTTATGTCTGGCGATAATTCTGCCGAAACGGTTGTTAGAAAAAGCGTTATGAACGCTAAAAAAAGCGAAAATCTCGTTTGCGAAAAATTTATCGAAACAACCGAAGATGAAAACGGCAGACTTAAAGCAATTAACTTTAAAAACACCGAAACTTTTAACTTTGGCTTTGATATAGTAGACGAAATTGCCGAAAGATATCCAGACAAACTTGCAATGCTTCACCTAGACAAAAACAAAGTAGAGCGTAGGTTTACTTTTAAAGATATCAAAAGGGCGTCTAACCAAGTGGCAAACTACTTTACTTCGCTAGGAATTAAGCGTGGCGATAAAGTTATGTTAGTTTTAAAGCGCCACTATCAGTTCTGGTTCTGTATGGTTGCGCTTCATAAACTAGGCGCAGTTGCAATCCCTGCAACCAACCAACTTAAAGAACACGACTTTGAATATAGGTATAATTCGGCAGGCGTTAAAGCAATAGTTTGCACTTCTGACGGCGACACCTATACCTACGCCGAAAACGCGTCTAAAAAATGCCCTTCTCTTGAAAGGCTAATAATGGTTGGCGGTGCAAAAGATGGCTGGTTAGACTTCGATAAAGAATTCCCGTTGTTTTCAGGCAAATTTGAAAGAACTAAAAACTCTTCTTGTGGCAACGAAACGGCGCTTATGTTCTTTACTTCGGGAACAACTGGTAATCCTAAAATGGCGGCGCACAAACACACCTATGCACTCGGGCATTTCGTAACGGCAAAATATTGGCATTGTTGCGAAAGAGACGGCTTGCATTTAACCATTTCCGATACGGGTTGGGGCAAATCTTTATGGGGCAAACTTTACGGACAATGGCTTTGTGAAGGCGCAGTTTTCGTTTACGACTTTGATAGGTTTGATGAAAACGATATTCTCCCTATGTTCGCAAAATATAACATCACAACTTTCTGTGCACCACCTACTATGCTTCGTATGTTAATCAGGGGCGACCTATCTAAATTTGACCTTTCTTCTATCCACCACATGACTACTGCGGGCGAAGCATTAAACCCAGAAGTGTTCAATAAATTCAAAGAAGCAACAGGGCTAGAAATAATGGAAGGCTTTGGCCAAACCGAAACCACGCTAGCAATAGCAAACCTATTCGGCACTACTCCAAAAATCGGTGCTATGGGTAAGGCTAACCCACAATACGACGTTGATATCGTCGATGCCGACGGCAACCCCGTTCCTGCGGGCGAAGTTGGCGAAATAGTCATCCATACCGACAAGAGTATTCCTTGTGGCTTGTTTAGAGAATATTACAAAGATGCCGAAAAAACCAACGACTCTTGGCATGACGGCTTATACCACACTGGCGACACTGCATGGCGTGATGAAGACGGGTATTTCTGGTACGTTGGTAGGGTAGACGACGTAATCAAATCTTCTGGCTACCGCATAGGGCCTTTCGAAATCGAAAGCGTTATAATGGAATTACCGTATGTTTTAGAGTGTGGCGTATCAGCCGTTCCAGATGAAGTTAGGGGGCAAGTAGTTAAAGCAAGTATAGTTTTAACTAAAGGCACCGTTCCTAGCGAAGAATTAAAGAAAGAAATTCAAAAATACGTAAAAGAACACACCGCACCTTATAAATATCCAAGGGTAGTAGTATTTAGAGACGAACTTCCTAAGACTATAAGTGGTAAAATCCAAAGAAACAAGTTATAAACGGCGTGTGGCGTCGTTAACTGTTTAGCATTTTGACTTCGATAGCCAAAAAGGCTAATCTCAGCCAAAATACTTCACGAGCCTAGCCACGCTTGTTTCTAACCTGTTTCTTACATAAACAAGCATAAACTTCGCAATACAGCGTTTACTGACTGCGCAAAAAACTTCGATGGAGAGTAAGGTCTATCTCACCTTTTTGTTTAAGAGTTCTTTTGGTAAAATTTTTTGGTATTCGTGCCACCTGTATTCTCTAACGGGCATAACGGGGTGGCGGTTATCGTTAAAGAGAAGAACTAAGGCTGGGCTTATTCCGTTATAGTTTTGTTCGTAGTGGTAAGAAATAAGTTTATTTTCTTTAATTAAACGTTTAATCGTTGCGTGATAATTGTAGTAAGCCATAGTTTTAGTTTACTTGTAAAAAAGCAAATAATGTAAAACACGCTAAAATTTAGCGTGTTTTTATTGTATTGAAAAATGTATTATGATATAATATATAAAAGGGAAAAATAATGAACGAAGAAAATTTTAACGTTACTCAAACTCAAACGGATATAAAACGCAAAAATAAATGGCTTAACGCACTTAAAATGATAGGCAAAGTTACGCTATTTATTTTAGAGTGTATAGGCTACTTAATTATGTGCCTATCTTTTGTTTGGCTATTTATAGATATAACCGATAGTTTCAAAAAGAAAAAATAAAAAAAGAACGCCTTTTAGGAGTTCTTTTTTGTTTATTTTTTTGTTTATTATTTCATAAAGAATTTTCTATATTCTAGCGGGGTGTAGCCCGTGCGTTTTTTAAAGGTTCTAGAGAAATAGTTATAGTCTGAAAAAGCGAGTTTATCGGCAACGTCTTTAAGCGAAGTTTCGCCTTCGATTAAAAGTTTTTTTGCTTCGTTAACCTTTAAGTCTAAAAAGTAGTCTATAATGCTTTTGCCAGTTTGTTTCTTAAAAACGGTAGAGCAATAAACTGGCGAATAAAAGGTTATTTCGCTAACGTCTTCTAGCGAAACGTTAGAATATAAGTTGTTTTTAAGATATGAAATAATAACGTCTGCCGTTGGGTCAGTTACCTTTTTAGAAAGTTTTTCGGATATAGTTAAAAGCAAAAGGTCTAAAAAAGCAAGTTTCTTTTTTTCTACCACTTCGCCCTCTGCTTGCCCATACTCGTCGAAAAGAGAAATTAGTTTTTTTATCTCGTTATCAACGCCACCTTTAATTAGCGTGGGAAAAGAATATTCTTTTTTTGGCGTATAGTTAAAACTAACGTATTCGCAAGGGCAAGTTGCTTTTTCGCGCTCTCTTAAACTTTGGTTTTTAACGAATATTATATCGCCTTCTTCCAAGTGCACTTTGTTGCCGTTAACGTAATAAGTTAAAGTGCCCTTAAAAAGTATAGTAATTTCGTCGAAGAGTATAATGCTTTTTTGCATTACGTTAGGGGTGTAAGAAATTTGATGCGTGCCGTATAAAAGTTTCATATAAACCTTAAAATTGTGCTAAAAATTCTAATAAACGATAAGATTATCGCTTGAAATTAAAGTGTATTGTGCTACAATTATATCGTATATAAACGTTCGTGTCAATAAAAACGACTAAATTTTACGAACGAAAGGAGTAACAATGAAACTAGGACTTAATTTATATTCGATAAAAACGCTTATACAAACCGAAGAAGATTTCTTAAAAACCGCGCTAACCCTAAAAGAAATGGGTTACGAAGTTTTGCAATTCTCTGGCGCGCCTTTTAATGCAGAAATGATTAAAAGGGTAAGCGAACAATCTGCTATGCCAGTAGTTCTAACCCACGTTAGCGACGATAGAATTATTAACGACACAGTTAAACTTATGGAAGAGCACGCGTCTTTCGGCTGTAAAAACATAGGGCTTGGCGCACTAAGTATAGAAACGATGAACAACGAAGATGAGTTTAAGAAAAAGATAGAAGAACTTAACAAGGCGGGCGAAGTGATGAAGAAAAACGGATTCAAGTTTTTCTATCATAACCACCATACCGAAATGACTAGGCTATCTAACGGCGAACTTAAACTATATTATATGTTAAAAAATATGCCATATATCAATTTCACCTTAGATACCTATTGGCTACAATACGGTGGGTTAAACCCCGTAAAAGTGTTTAACGATTTTGATGGTAGAATAGAGTGCGTGCACCTTAAAGACTATCGCGTTGTGTTTAACGACGGCGCGTTTAAGCCAGAGTTTGCACCGTGCGGATGCGGTACGCTAGACTTTAAGGCGTTAATAAAAGCGGGGCTAGATAGCGGAACTAAGTATTTCTTAGTAGAGCAAGACGACGCTATTAAATACGAAAATCCACTTGGCGAAGTGGAAAAAAGCATTAAATACTTAAAGGAGATAACGAAATGAAAAAAATTAGATTTGGTATTATAGGCGTTGGGAATCAAGGCACTTACTATTCAAACGGCTTATTCAAAGAAGGCAAAATTAAAAACGGCGAACTTACTGCTATTTGCGACTTAAAGCAAGACAGAATTGACGCGTTAGTAGAAAAACTTGGCGATCTTAAAGTTAAAACTTACGATAACTATATAGAAATGATAGAAAGTGGCGAAGTTGATGCCGTTATTATAACTACGCCACACTATTCTCACCCAGAAATAGTTATTAACTGCTTAAATAGGGGCATGAACGTTATTTGCGACAAGCCTGCCGGCGTTTACACTAAACACGTTAACGAAATGAACGAAGTGGCAAAAAAAGCGGGCGCAAAATTCGCTATGATGTTTAACCAAAGAACCAACTGCGTTTATAGAAAAATGCGTGAACTAATTAGTAATGGCGAAATCGGTGAAATTCAACGCGTTACATGGATTATAACCGACTGGTTTAGAACGCAATACTATTACGATAGTGGTAACTGGCGCGCAACGTGGGAAGGCGAAGGCGGTGGCGTTTTAATCAATCAATGCCCACACCAAATCGACCTTGTTAGTTGGGTAGTTGGCAAAATGCCAAAATCAGTTAGGGGTTTTTGCAAATACGGGCACTGGCACGATATAGAAGTAGAAGACGAAGTTACTGCTTATTTCGAATACGATAACGGCGCAACGGGCGTGTTTATAACCACCACCGGCGAAACTCCGGGAACGAATAGGTTTGAAGTTAGTGGGTCAAAAGGTAAACTCGTTTGCGAAAACAATAAACTTTTCTTCCACAAACTTGATAACGACTCTCAAACTCACTATAAAGCACTAGAAAAAATGTTCGTAGATCCGGTAAGTGAAGTTATCGAAGTAGAAACCGACGGAAACAACTTCCAACACGCCGGCATTATCAATAACTTTGCAAACGCGCTACTTGGCTTAGAAGAAATATTTACCCCTGGCGTAGAAGGGATTAACGGCGTAGAACTTATGAACGCGATAGAACTTTCGGGCTGGAACGACGGCGAAAGAATTTCTATACCCGTAGATGCTGATAGATACCTAAAAGAATTAACCGAAAAGCGTAAAACTTCTAGGCTTAAAACGGCTGTTGAAGTAGGCCCTGCCGACACGACTGGCACATTTTAATACTAGAAAGCAAGAATATTAAAAATAAAGGCTATCTAGAACGTAAAAAAAGCAGTTTTATTATACCGTTAACTCTTGACTTAATTTAGTTCGAGGTTTAAAATAATATTAGATATTATTTTTTGGAGAAAATTTTATGAGAAGAAGCAGAGTATTAGAAAAAATGCGCAGGGGCGAACCTGCAATTTCAATAAAACTAAACCTTGCCGACCCAAGGGGTGTAGAAATTGCCGCTATGTGCGGATACGACTGTGTTTGGGTAGACCTAGAACACTGCCCAAGCGGTATCGATTTTATAGAAAACGTTGTTCGCGCCGCTAAAATTTACGATTGCGACGTTTTAACTAGGGTAGAAAAAGGCGGATATAACGACTATATTAAGCCACTAGAAGCAGACTCTACGGGTATAATGGTTCCGCACTTAATGAGCCTTAAAGAAGCAAAAGAAATCGTGTACTATACAAAATTCCACCCTATCGGCAGAAGACCTATCGATGGTGGTAACGCAGACGGCGCTTATTGCTTATTAGACGGAAAAACTTATATGGAAACGGCTAATCGCGAAAGATTCGTTATAGTTCAAATCGAAGACCCAGAACCACTTAACGAACTAGAAGATATTTGCAAACTAGATGGCATTGATATGATTTTCTTTGGCCCAGCAGATTTTAGCCAAGGCATAGGCGCACCGCTAGATTTTGCTAACCCAGAAATCGACAGAGTTAGAAGGTTAATACCAAAAATGGCTAAAAAATACGGAAAGTTTGCGGGAACGGTTGGTGGACCAGCAAACATTGCAGATTTAGTTAAAATGGGCTATGATTTTGTTAACGTTGGTGCAGACGTTGTTGCTCTTGCTAACGAATATAGCGCATACCTTAAAAAATGCAAAGAAAACTTAAACCTAAAATAGTTTATGAACGAATTTGTTTTTACGGTAGATAAAAACTCGAACGGCATTTTAGCGCAAGATTTTTTGCTAAAAAACGGCGTTTCTAAAGAAATAATAAAAAAAGTAAAATTCGGTGGCGTTTTTCTTAACGGAAAAACGCTTTCAACTTTAAAAACGCCTATCCGTTTTGGCGACGTGGTTAAAATGGTTCTGCCCACCGAAAGTGTTAATCCATACGTAAAAGTCGTAAAGGGCGACTTGTCCGTTTTATACGAAGACGACTATATTTTAGCAGTAGATAAACCAAGCGGAATCGCCACGCACGCATCAAAGAGTGGTGCTTTATCGCTAGATAGCCTTGTTTTAGGTTATCTTGCGCCAAGCGTTAACGTTTTTCGCGCAGTTAATCGGCTAGATAGGGATACTTCGGGCGTGGTTATTATCGCAAAAGACGAGTTTACGGCAAGTATGCTATCAAGCCAAATAAAAGCGGGCGATTTTAGCAAAGTTTACTACGCCGTTGCTTGTGGCGTTCCTATTGAAGAGACTTTTATAGTAGAAAAACCCATAAAGCGTTTAACGGAAAATGGCATGGAACGAGTGTGCGATATAAACGGCAAATACGCAAAAACTATTTTCACGCTAATAAAAACGCTTGGTAACGGCAATTCGCTAATTAAAGCCGAGCCTGTAACGGGCAGAACGCACCAAATAAGAGTGCACCTTAAAAGCGTTAATCTGCCACTTTACGCCGACGCGCTTTATGGCGAAAGGATAGAGAATAAAACTTTTTTCTTAAATGCGCGCGTTTTAGAGTTCACGCACCCACACCTTAAAAAAAGAATAAAAATACAATCTAAAATAGAAATATAAAAAGCAGTTCAAAAACGAACTGCTTTTTAAATTATAAAAATTTCTTGATAAAAATTTATAAATATGCTATACTATTAATGCGAAACAAACTGAACAACAAAAATAGTGCAATAGAGTGTAAAAAAAATTTTTTTACATATTCTACCTTTTGAATTTTGTAAATACGCAAATTCCACTAGGTAGATATGTAGTATTGCACTATAACTACGTTAGGTTTGTTTCGCGACAATCGGGGTTTGCGTTTTACGGTGCGCCGACCTTGGTTGGCGCATTTTTTATTTTACGGAGGATTGTATGAGTAAAGAAATTAACGAAAATGACGTAAAAAATTTTATAACCCATATAGTAAATCAGGTAAACGAGGAGTTAGATAAAGAGTTTACCGAATTACACGAAATAATGATGGTTTTAGAATTTCGTTTAGTTGCGACTTTTAATCAAAAACAAGAAAAACTATACAAAGATTTTTGTGAGGCAAGAGATAAATATTGCGACTTAGCAAAACAACTCTACGAAAGAAAAAGACCCAAAGATAAATAAATATAAAAAAGGCAGTTCGATTTGAACTGCCTTTTTTGTGTATAGGTTATATTCGGCTTATTTTTTAACTAGTCCGATTAGATTTGCGTAAGTTCCTGGGAAGAACATAAACACAACGATAAGCGCGATTAAAAGAATAAATATTATTTTAATAACAAAGTTTCTTTCGGCAAGCGCTTCGAAACCAACAACGGCTATTAGCACTAGCGAGCCGTAAGTTCTAATAAGTTCTAAAATGCCTAATAAAGTGCCTTGTGGGATAAACGTAAAGTTAGCGTTAAGAATAAGTATCGCATAAACTACAATAAGCGCAACCGCTAAAACTTCGCCAAGTAAATCCCAAAAACTTTTCGTTCCTTTTATCATAAGTAAACCTCCTTAAATTACTTTAATTTTATAATATGAACAAAACCTTGTCAATATGATTTTTATTTTTATATTAAAAAATTTTACAACGTTTTATACTTCTTAAAAGCGCATAACGACTAATTTCTCTATTTCGTTAAGCACACTTACAAGGTTATCGTCTGATAACTCTATGGTAGAAGTGTATTCTCTGCACGCGTTTATAAGACAATCAAAATCTTCGCCAAGCACGGTAAAAATTTCATAGATAATTCTAAAACTTAAAACCGAAAAAGCAAGCCTAACGCTTAAATCTATATTATCTATCGCGCGCGATACGTGCCTATATATTAGATAAGCCATAATCTGCTCGAAAGGTTTATTATTGCTTTCAGTAATATTCGAAAACGCGTTTCTCTCGCCTAGCCTACTTAAATCAAAGTCGTTAGTTTCTAGTTTTTCTAGGGTAAGGTAGAAATTAACCCAGTTTTTATAAGATTTTCTGCTTAAATCAACGCCCGATAAATTCTCTAACGCTGAAAGCCTTTCTTCTATCGAAATTTTATCGTTTTGCGCAATTTCAAGCGCGTTCTTTCTATACTCTAAAACGCATTTTTCAAACTGGCTAAGGCGTTTATTAGATTTTCGATTACCTATCAAAACGGGTTTCATTTTTTTAGTTTCCGATAAAATAATTCTGCACGCCTCTTCACAATAAAGCCCAAGTCCCGTTTCGGTAAAAGAACTAAAATAGTTAATAAACCTAGGGTGCGTTTTGCAAGTTCTAGAAAGCGACTTTTCGCCGTAGTTTTTAATTATATGGCAAAGATTATCACAGTCTAAAAAAGGGCAACGCAAGTTTTCGTTAAGCGCAATATTTTTACCTATAAGGCAGTTTTTAAATCTATCGTCGCGGTTTTCTAGTTCTTTATACTTGTCGCGCGTTTTTTTGTCGATAGAAATTTCCCAACCAACGCAACAAGAGTGCTTGCATTTAGAGTTATAGCACTTAAAATTTTTAGAATAGTTAAATAAGTATTTTTTCATTTTTATTATAGTGAAAACGGCTCTTTGCCATCGCGATGAATAAGCACTTCGTCAATAACGGCGTTAGTTCTATGCGTTAGCAAAAACTCTATAACGTCTGCAATATCAGTAGGGGTAATCATACTATCGTAGTCAAGATCGGGGCGGGTGAGTTTTACCATTTCCGTGGCAACGCCACCAGGGCTTATTACGTGCACTCTAACACCGTCTTTATAAGTTTCTCTTGCAAGCGATTTAGAAAAACCTATAAGCGCGTGTTTAGACGCAGAGTAAATGCTTTGGTTTGCGTATCCCGAATGCCCAACGACAGACGCGATATTGATTATGGTTGGCGTGCTAGATTCTTTTATTAGTTCTAAAAAAGTCTGCGTGATAAAAAACGGCGCTTTAACGTTAAGCGCGATAATATCGTCGAACAACTTTTCGCTAACGTCTAAAAACTTGTCGTTGTGCGCAAGCCCCGCATTGTTAATCAAAACGTCTAGCCCACCGAACGTAGCAACTATTTCGGCTTTGCAGTTCGCTATGAACTCTCTATCGGTAATATCGCCCGAAAGCACGATGCAATCACGCCCAAGCGAAAGCGCGTAGTTTTTAATTTCGTTTAGTTTTTCTTGGTTTCTGCCACCCAAAAGCGCAAGTTTTGCACCAAGCGAAATAAGACGCTTTGCAACGTCTTCGCCTATTCCACCACTAGCACCAGTTAGCGCAATAATCTTGTTTTCTAACTTATTTTCCATAGTATTATCTCTTAAAATTTAGGTTCAATATTTAAGAACTTGCAAATCGCAAGCGAAAAATCCATAGCAGACTTAATCCCGTCTGCCGTAATCAAGTTGCCGTCTGTCGTAACGCTATCAGCGGTATAAGTTGCAACTGATTTTATTTCGCTAATAAAGTCGTCGGCAGGGTAGCACGTTGCGTTTTTACCGCCCAAAATTCCCGCGTGTTTCAAAACGACTGCTGGCGAAGCGCAAATTCCAGCAACTAACTTTTTATCGTTAAACGCCTTTTTAATTGCATCAATAATCACCGCGCAATCTCTAATATTAGTCGAACCGGGCATACCGCCGGGGATAATAATTCCGTCGTAATCACTCATGCGGAAATCGGCAACCATTTTATCGGCAACAACACGAACCCCGCGTGAACAAACTATAACTTCATTAGAAACGGAAACGATATCGCATATTGCGCCTGCTCTTATTAAAACGTCTTTTGTGGTAAGCGCTTCAATTTCTTCCGTTCCGTCTGCCATAATCAAAGCAATTTTTAACATAACAATCTCCTTTAACAATAAATATTTTAACATTTTATTTGGCATATTGCAATAAAAAATAGGTTTTCTAACCGTTAAAACGACAAAATTAAATATAAAAGAGTAAAAAGCGTGGTTTAACTTAAAAATCTCCGTGTTAAATTATAAAAAATGACGGTGTATATCGAATACGTGCTAATAGATAACTTAGTGATAGACTATCTAATACTAAAAATCACGCACAATATTCTAAAAAAAACCTATTCTAAACCACGGCTATTACTATCAGGCTTTTTGGGTGCAGTTTTCGCGCTATTACACCCACTATACGCCTTTGGCGGAATACTAGAACTAGCCGTAAAACTTCTTATAGGCGTTATAGTATTGCTAACTTCGCGCAAATATAAAAGCGTTAAAGACGGATTTTCTAGCCTACTAACTTTTATGATAGTAACCTTTATATTTGGTGGTTGCATTTACGCGGTTTTTGGTTTTCTTGGCGTAAAATTAGGAACGGAAGTTTGTATCGCGCTGATAATTTTGCCTATTTTTGCGCTTTATAAAATACTTGTATCGGTTATAAATTTTTGGCAAAAAAACAAAGAGATAACGAATTTTACCTACGATATAACGCTTACCCACGGCGAAAAAAGTATAACGGGCAAGGGTTTTTTAGACACTGGCAACTTAACCTACGTTGAAGGCGCGCCCGCCGTTATTATTAGTAGCCGTTTGGCGCATAAATTATTAAGCGTTAAAGATTACGTGGGGCTTAAAAAAATCAAAATAAACACCGCTAGCGGACAAAGTGAGCATTACGCTGTAAAGATAAAAGAATTTTCGGTATTAGTAAAGGGAAAATGGAATATATATACTAACGTTTGGTGCGTTATAGTGCCGAAAGAAACTTTGGGAGATATAGAAACGCTATTCGGTAGCGCATTTTGGGAGGGCGAAAATGTTAAAATTACTGCTTAATAAAGTAAAAAAGTTATTAGAAAAATTTAATCTTAATCAAAATTTATTACATTATCTTGGTGGTGGAGAAACTTTGCCGTCACCTTACACACCCGAAGAAGAAAACCATTTAATCGAGCGTTTATCTTCTGGGGACAAGGCCGTTCAGGATAAACTTATAGAACATAACTTGCGCCTAGTGGTGTATATAGCAAGGCGGTTTACTAATACGGGGCTAGACCTAGACGATTTAGTATCGGTTGGGTCGATAGGGCTAATTAAAGCAGTAACGTCTTTTTCGGCAGATAAAAACGTAAAACTAGCAACTTACGCGTCTAGGTGCATAGAAAACGAGATTTTAATGCATTTAAGAAAGGTTAATAAAATTAAAAACGAAATCTCGTTCGACGAGCCGTTAAACACTGATAGCGAAGGCAACGAACTCGTTTTATCCGACGTTATCGGAACGGACGGGGATAGCGTTTACAAAAAAATCGAAAACGGTGTAGAGGGCGAACTATTAAAACAAGCAATGCTTAAACTTGGCGCAAGAGAAAGAGAGATAATAGGTTTAAGATACGGGCTAGACGGAAAAGAAGAAAAAACGCAAAAAGAAGTTGCTGATATTTTAGGTATTTCGCAAAGTTATATTTCTAGGCTAGAAAAAAAGATAATATCTAGGCTAAAAAAAGAATTCTCTAAAATGGTGCAATAAAACAACTATAAAAAATAAAAACGGGTATTGCAATTAAACAAAAAAGGGTTTATAATTTAGTTATACGATAAATTAAGGAGTGAAAATTATGGCATACACAAACCAAGACTTGCTTAACGCAATTGCAAAATATAACGAACTAGACCCACTAGACGATATTTGGGATATTACGACAGACCTATATAGCGCGCACGAAAGTCTTATTCCTGTTTTCGAATATTTTAGTGCAGAAGGCGACGCTATGGCAACTTGCTATCTAGGGCTTTGCTACTTTAGGGGTAAGGGAGTCAACAAGAACGAGATTAAAGCCGAAGAACTATTAAAAGATGCATCACAAAAAGGCGATGCAGTTGCGCAATACAAATACGGCAAATTTATTAAAAGTTATTATATCGACGCAGGTATGGGCAAAGAATATTATAAACTTGCCTTTGACGAGTTCTTAAAATCGGCAGAAGCGGGCTACGTTCCAGCATACTACGAAGTTGCAGACGTAGGCTACTTTGTAGATAAAAATAGAGAAAGGTCTTTTTACTGGTATAGTAAAGGCGCAGAAGCAGGCGACGTTGATTGTATTAAACAAGTAGCAACGGCATACTACGGTGGCTACGGCGTAGAAAAAGATTATAATAAAGCAATAGAATTTTGGCAAAAGGCATACGATATGGGCGACCTTGGCTCTCTTGCTAATATTGCAAATTGCTACGCTAAAGGACTTGGCGTTGAAATAGACTATTCTAAGGCACTTAAAATGTATAAAGAAGTTATAACTAACACTAAGGGCGGAACGGTTTACTACGAAAATAGAGTAAAAGAAATCGAAGATGAACTAGTAAAACAAGGCCGTTGCAAACATTGTGGCGGAAAGTTTAAAGGCCTATTTGCAAAAAAATGTGCAGACTGCAAAAAGAAAAAAGATTATAAATAAAACGATAAATTTTAGCGAGGGCGCGCCCTCGCTAATTTTTTTGCAAAATTTGCCAAAAATACGCGTTTTAAGCCACCCGTGCACGCTTTGTAAGAAAAAAAATCAAAAAAATACTTGACATAGTAATTTCAGGGGAATATAATTTATTTATAAATTTATTTTTTAAGGAGAAAAAGATGAAAAAACTTAGTTTACTTGTTGCGCTATTTATGTGTTTAACCATTGGTGGCGTATACGCAACCTGGACTTATTCAGGTACTAACGACATTACCGACGCTTTAACAGAAGTAAAAGCAACGATTGCTAATGCATCGCAAGAAGGTTCTAACGGTGTTTATGAAATTAAATCTAACCTAGCACTTGTTGTTGACCAAAAGAATACTGCACACGAAGCAGAATTAAAATTCGAAAGCAACGATACTAACCCAATTTATTTAACGATAACCTTTACACCATCTGCTGTTGCGCCTGAAACTGTTAAAAAAGAAGGCGTAAGTTCGGAACTATATTTCGACACTACGACTGTTATGCAATACGGTGGTAAAGACATATTCGTTTTAGGCCCCAACGGTGTAATTGACGATGGAGTAGAAATTGTTTGGGAAAAAGTTAACGAAGACCCAGTAACGCATTTCTGCGAAAAATTCACCTACACTATCGGCGGAGAAGAACTTAAAGAGATGATTAAACTTAACGATAATGGTGGTACTAACCCATTCGTTCTTGACACCAAAGCAAAACACGACGAATTTAGAACTGCTTTGAATGGTAACATCACATTAAAAGTAAGCGACGGAACTGTTAGCTAATTAAATACTTGCAAAGAAACTAGTTTATACTTAAACCAGCCGTAATTATTACGGCTGGTTTATATGCTATTTATAAAAGGTATAAAAAAGACTGAAAAAATGACGAATTTTGAGATTTATTCGCTCGTTCTTGCGCTTATAGTGTTTGCTATTTTAACGGCACTTTCAATAACGTGCATTGCGTATATATATAAAATGCAAGTGCGTTTAATTAAAGTTGGCGCAGAAGACGAGAAAATTACAAAAGAATATGAGAAAAACAAAAATAAAAAGGCAAACGTTTTCGGAAAAGTTGTAAATTATACTTTTACGTATTTAATGTTTGTCGTTTTCGTCGTTGTCTTTTCAGGCTCTATTTATATTAACTGCACGCAAAACGCTTATTTTGAAAACGTTCCTACCTATCGTGTGGTTAAAACTTCTTCTATGGAAAAGAAGAATAAAAAGAACGAATACCTTTTCGAAAACAACTTAAACGACCAAATTTCTGCATTTGATTTAATTTTAACTTATAAAGTTCCTAAAGAAGAAGACCTTAAACTTTACGATATCGTGGTTTATGAGACGGATGGTATGCTTATAGTTCACCGTATCGTAGGTATAGAAGAAGCAAACGAAAAGCACCCTAACGAAAGGTGGTTTTTACTCCAAGGCGACGCTGTAGACGCTGCCGACCGTTTTCCGGTTAAATACGAACAAATACAAGGCATTTATAAAGGGAACAAAGTTCCTTATATAGGCTCTTTCATACTATTTATGCAATCGCCTGCGGGCTGGCTATGTATGCTTTTAGTTGCCGGTGCAGTTATTATTACGCCTATTATCGAAAAGAAGATAGAAAAGGCTAAACAAGCAAGAATACTAATCTTATTCCCACCAAAACCACAAGACACAACCGAAACTATCAGCGAAGAAACGGTTGTAACCGAAGTTATTAAAAAAGCAAACTCCGTCTTTGATAAGTTTAGCGATAAACGCGATACTCGCACCTTTATCGAAAAACTAAACGATTCTAATAAAGACGTTAAAGATAGATACGAAACCATAACTGAAACCATTGCACGCATAGCGGGCGCAAGGGTTATAGAAGGTAAAAAGTATTACACCTATAAGAGTGGAAACTTGCCTATTGCAAGGCTTTCTATTCGTGGTAAAACACTAAACGCTTACCTTGGCTTAAATCCAGAAGAATACACTGACACCAAGTATATATTTACCGATGAGTCTAGCGTAAAAACTCACCAAAATTATCCTATGCGCGTTAAACTAACTTCTTCTCGCCAAGCAAAATGGACTAGTGAACTTATAGAAGAATTGTGCGTAAAATCTGGCATTGCACTACTCGAAAAACCACACGAAATTGCCGTAGAAACTGAAGAAAGTGATAAAAAATGGTTCGACGGGTTAGGTAAAAATAGAGATACTCGCTCTTTCCTAGAAAAACTAGAAAGTTTGCCACTAGCAAACGAAAGATATAACGCTATTATAGACGTTGTTTCTCGTGTGAACGGGGTAAGGGTTATAGATAGCAAAAAATCAAGAACGTATAAAGCGGGCAATACGCCTATCGTTAAGTTTATAATTAAAGGCAAAACTCTAAACGCATACCTTGGCTTAAACCCAGAAGAATATACCGATACCAAGTATATATTTACCGACGAGTCTAGCGTAAAAGCGCACCAAAATTATCCTATGCGCGTTAAACTAACTTCTTCTCGCCAAGCGAAATGGACTAGTGAACTTATAGAAGAATTGTGCGTAAAATCTGGCATTGCACTACTTGAAAAACCACACGAAATTGCCGTAGAAACCGAAGAAAGTGATAAAAAATGGTTCGACGGGCTAGGTAAAAATAGAGATACTCGCACTTTCCTAGAAAAACTAGAAAGTTTGCCACTAGCAAACGAAAGATATAACGCTATTATAGATACCATTTCTCGTCTAGACGGCGTTCGCGTTATCGAAAGCAAAAAATCAAGAACTTATAAAGCGGGCAATACGCCTATCGTTAAGTTTATAATTAAGGGTAAAACACTTAACGCATACCTTGGCTTAAATCCAGAAGAATACGCTGACACCAAGTATATATTTACCGACGAGTCTAGCGTAAAAGCGCACCAAAATTATCCTATGCGCGTTAAGCTAACTTCTTCTCGCCAAGCAAAATGGACTAACGAACTTATAGAAGAACTATGTAAGAAAAACGGATTAGTTCTTAGCGACAAACCAAAAGACAAACAGGCTTGGTTTTTAGGACTAAAAAAGAAAAAGAGTTTAACGTTTAATCAAAAATTAAGAAAGGCAAAGCCCGAAGTTAAAGAAAGGCTTAAAACTTTAGAAACTGAACTTTTAAGCGTTAAAGGCGTTCGCGTTATCGAAAGCAAAAAATCAAGAACTTATAAAGTGGGCGTTGCGCCTATCGTTAAGTTTATAATTAAAGGCAAAACACTTAACGCTTATCTTGGCTTAAACCCAAAAGAATACGAAAATAGCAAATACATATTTACCGACGTTTCTAGTGTTAAAGCACACCAAAACTATGGTATGAGAGTAAAACTTACTTCTTCTCGCCAAGTTAAATGGGCGTTAGAACTTATAAACGATATATTAGGCGGGGAGAAACTATGAAAATTAAACTTAGCCTAATACTCGTTGTATTGATTTTCGTATCGTGCTTAACTACGGCAGGCGTGTTTGCCACGTGGAGATATTCTTATAACGACACACAAGAAAAAGAGACGTTTGTTTCTGTTGGCATGACGGAATTTGTATGGAGTGGTGCTGAAGAATTGCCCGACACTGTTGAAGGAGAAGACCACGCTTGGCTTATACGAAATCTTGTTGCAGGCACGAATTCAAACGGACAAAATATTGGTTTAGACAATCCTAATTCTAAACTAAACGACTATATTAACGACCGTTTAGATGGTGGCTGGGGTTGGGAGAGAGATTACTTTGGCTCTATGGCAGTTACAGGTGGTACCGACGTAGAAGACTTGTTCGGAACCAAAGGTGCAGGACTTTCTTTTATAATAGAAGTTGTAAGCAATACCGAGTATTATATTTACACCACTAGTATTTACCTTGGCGAAAGGGGTGAAATTAACTGGCTTGGCACAAGCAACAAAACACCTGGTAAGCCGTCTGTTCCGATAAACGAGTGGATTTATCCCGTTTACAAAACTAAACTAACTAGGCCGAATACGAGTGCTAACTGGGAAATAGTTGAAACGACTAGGGGTAGAGCAAGGTCTGACTGGTACGATGAGAACCGTTCATCTGCAAATGCTACGCAAATACCTAGTTTCGACGTGAAAACTTGGGAGCCGGCGGAAATGGGCCAAGCACCTAACGCTACTAACGCTATTTGGACTTTCGTTGGTGATAACCCAACGGCTTATGCAACAAACAGCATGCAAACTGTTTATTATCGCATAAAACCAAGTTCGGCAAGAACGATTAACGTTGTTTCTTCTAATGAAAAATGCACCATAACGGTTTATTCTTCTAATGGCACACAAATTGCTGTTAGCGGAACGTCTTTACCAAAAACCGCTACGTTTAACGCTACTGCAAATACAACGTATTACATAGGCGTAACTGGTGATGACGTTATTAACTTTGAAATATCTTAATTTAAAAAAGCGAGAAAAATTTCTCGCTTTTTTATTTAATAGTTGTTTTTAATATGTTTTTAGTAAATTTTGCTATTTACAATTCGTGAGATTTAGATTATACTTGTTCTAGCAACGAAAAAAATACTTTTTAATAAATAAGGATTTATTAAAATCGGAGAGATTATGAAAAAAGTCGTTATACTAGGTTGCGAAAATTCGCACGCCGATAGTTTTTTAAGTATTATAAAAGACCACCCCGAATTTAGCGAAATTTCCGTTATAGGCGTTTACAGCGAAGAAGAAAGTGCGATGCAAGAACTTAGCACGAAATACGGCGTTTATAAAATGCAAGCACTTGATGAGTTTGCTGGCATCGTAGACGGGGTTATAATAACCGCTAGGCACGGTGCAAAACATTACGAATATGCAAAGCCTTATATAAAAAAAGGCGCTACTTTTTATATAGATAAGCCTATTACTATAACCGAAGAAGAAGGTTTAGAATTTATGTCCGTTCTAAAAGAAAACGGCATAAAAATTTGTGGTGGGTCTATTTGCAAGCACGATGATTTCGTTAAAGAAATAAAGACTAAAAGAGAAAGCGGAGAAAGGTTTTTAGGCGGATTTGCTCGTGCGCCGTATCAACCAAACAGCGTGCACGGTGGATACTTTTTTTACGGGCAACATTTAGTAGAAATTATATGCGAAATGTTCGGTAGGTTTCCAAAAAGCGTGGCAATCACTAAAAACGACGTGGCAAACACGATAAACGTAACTTTTAAATACGATAATTACGACGTGCTTGGCGTTTACGTAGATAATAATTACGAATATTTTGGAGTGGTTCATACCGAAAAAGAAATTAAGTGTAGTAAAGTGTTTACCACTTGTTATAAAGAATGCTCTTACCGTGAGTTTAAGGAATATTTCGATTTAATAATGGGCAAAACTAACGGCGCTGATTATAAAGAATTTATTTCGCCGGTATTTATTATGAACGCTATTTTTAGGGCTATAAATACTTGTAGCGATCAAAAAATTAACGAAATTAAGGTTTAGTTATTATGAAAAAATATGATTTAGTTGTAGTAGGTGGCGGACTTACCGGTGTTTGTTCGGCTGTTTCTGCTAGGCGCGAAGGGCTTAGCGTTTTAATAATAGAGCAATCGGGTTGTTTTGGCGGTGCAATTTCTAATAGCCTTGTTTATCCGTTTATGGTTCATTATTTTAAAAACGAAAAAGGCGAAATCGAGTGTTACAGCAAGGGTTTACTAGATGAAATTAAGGCAAGGCAAGACAAAAAAATAACCGGTTGTAATAACCGTGAGTTTGCGCCCGAGTATATTAAAATGGTGCTAGACGATATGATAGAAGATTACGGCGTAGACTATCTTTTTTATAGCACGGTATTTGGCGCAGAAACAGAGGGCGATAAAGTTAAATCGATTAAAGTTTTAGCAAAATCTTCGGTGATAGAAATTACAGCCGACTATTTTATCGATGCGAGTGGCGACGGAGATTTAATGTATTATGCGGGGTGCGATTATCAACTAGGCAGAGAAAGCGATAATCGTTGTCAACCTTTAACCACTTGTTTTAGATCTTCTAACGTAGACGTGGAATTATTATATAAAGAAGATGAAGAATATTTAGATGCGCTTTACAAAAAATTCCAAGCCGAAGGAAAAATTAAAAACCCGCGCGAGAATATTTGGTACACACGCGGTATAGATAAAGGCGTTGCACACTTTAACACCACTAGAATAATCAACTGCGACCCAACTAATCCGTTCGAACTATCTAAGGCAGAAGTAGAGTCTAGAAAACAAATATTCGAAATGGATAAGTTTTTAAGAGAAAATAGCAAGGCGTATAAAAATGCAAGGATAATTTCGATAGCAACTAAAATAGGCGTTAGGGAAAGCCGAAAACTTAAAGGCGTGCATATTCTAACGGGCGAAGAACTAAAAAACTGCGTTAAGTTTAAAGATAGCGTTGCCGTTGCAAATTATCCACTAGATATACATAGCCCAGACGGGTCTGGAACGTATATGCACGTTTTTAAAAACGGAGAGTATTATACTATTCCGTATAGGGCGTTACTGCCTAAGGAGTTTACCAACCTTTTAGTTGCAGGTAGGTGTTTATCGGCAGACCACTACGCGCACTCTGCCGTAAGAATAATGACGACTTGCGCAAATTTAGGCGAAGCCGTAGGAACGGCGATAGGTATTGCAAAAAATACGGGCAAAAACACGCACGAAATAGATACTGACTTATTAAGAAACAAACTTAAAGGCTACGGAGCGAGAGTAGATTAGGTGGAAATTATGGAATATAAAAGATTTGGGGTAATGTTAGACTGTTCTAGAAAGGCGGTAATGAAAATTTCTACGCTAAAAAAATACGTAGACTATCTTGTAAAAATTGGTTACAATGCGCTAGAACTTTACACAGAAGACACTTTTAAAGTAGAAAACGAGCCGTATTTCGGGCACATGCGTGGCGCTTACACGGTAGAAGAAATTAAAGAGTTAGACGAGTATTGCATATCTAAGGGCGTAGAACTTATACCTTGCGTGCAAACGCTTGCGCACTTAGAGACTATATTTCGTTGGGAAGAATACGGACATATATGCGATGCGGACGACGTGCTTTTAATTGGCGACGAAAGGACCTACACGCTTATAGAGAACATTTTTAGCACGCTTGCTAAAAGTTTTACTTCTAGAAACGTTAACATCGGTATGGACGAAGCCGAACTTGCAGGGCTAGGCAGGTATTTAATTTTAAACGGGTATAAAAATCGTTTCGAAATACTATCTAACCATTTAAAAAGAATAGTAGAAATAGCGGGTAAATACGGGTTTAAGCCACATATGTGGAGTGATATGTTTTTTAAACTAATCACCGGTGGAAATTATTACGCTAAGGGAATTAAAGTTTCTGAAGAAGTTAAAAACAGCGTGCCTAAGGAAATTGCGCTAGCATATTGGGACTATATGACGGACGACGGCGAACTTTACGACGAAATGTTTAGGGCGCATAAAGAATTTGATAGAGATATTTGGTTCGTTGGCGGTGTTTGGATGTGGCGTAGTTTCGCGCCCCTTAACGATTATGCGCTTAACGCTATGAAAGGAGCGGTTAAAGCCGTTAAAAAGCATAAGATAGAGAACGTTTTATTTGCACTTTGGAAAGACGACGGCGCAGAGTGTTCGTTCTTTTCGGTATTGCCCGTGCTATACACTATAAGGCAGTATGCTAACGGAAACTTTGATATAGAAAGCATTAAGGCTGGGTTTAAGGCGCAAACGGGGCTTAATTACGACGAGATTAAACTTATTGGCGATATAAATAAAACCAAGGGCGCAGATAAAGAAAACTGGAAAGACGCGCAACGCACAAGGCTAGTTTTATATAACGACCCGTTTATTGGCAGTGTAGATGCTTTGGCAAAAGATATAGTTAATAACGATTACTTGCGCCTAGCGAAAGAATATGAAAAAATAGAAAAAAAGGGTGGCGAACTAGCGTATTTATTTAGTGTGGTAAAAGACCTTGCGTTAGTTTTAGATAAAAAAGTTCCACTTGGCTTAAACACCAGAAAAGCGTATCAAGAAAAAGATATAAAAGCCCTAAAAGCGTTAATAAAAGATTACGACAAAACTATTGCGCTTACTAAAAAACTTTATAAATCGTTTAAAACGCTTTGGGATAAAGAAAACAAGCCTTTTGGCTTTGAAACGCACGACACCAGATTTGGCGGTCTAATTTTTAGGCTAGAAAAGTGCAGAGAAAGGCTAGAACTTTTCGTTAAAGGCAAGATTAGCGTTATAGAAGAATTAGAAGAAACTATGCTAGAAAAACCAGTTAGGTTTTGGAGATATAACACCTTATTCTTAGGGGGAATATAAAATGCAAAAAATAGACGGAGATTTAGCGCACGCCTTATTATTAAACGAAATTAAGTCAAAGTTTAGTTTAAGTTGCGCAAAAGATATAAACGCGCATAAAAAAGCACTAAAATCCAAATTTATCGAACTTTCTGGCTACGATAAGGTGGTTGCTAACGGCGTCCCGCTTAAAATCGAAATCGAACAAGACGTAGACAAGGGCGAGTATAGGCAAATTCGTTTTGTATTCGAAAGCGAAAAGGGTGCTTTTGTGCCTTGCTATCTTTTAATCCCAAAAGGCGAAAAGAAAAAATATCCCGTTGCAATAACTATGCAAGGGCACTCAACGGGCTTTCATAACTCTATTGGCGAACCACACGAAGATGAAGATAAAGACTACGCGATTGGCAGAGGGCAGTTTGCCGTTCAAGCAGTTAAGAACGGGTATATTGCGCTTGCCATCGAACAGCGCGCTATGGGCGAAAGAATGACCACAAGGCACTCTTGGGGCTATGGTTGTACTTTTCCGTCTCTCGTTGCAATTAGTTTAGGAAGAACGGTTATCGCTGAAAGAATTTTCGATATAACAAGGGCAATCGACGCGCTATCATATTTTAGCGAGTGCGACCTTGACAAGATTTTTATAACAGGCAACTCGGGTGGCGGAACGATTAGTTATTACGCGCCTATTATAGAAGAAAGAATACGCTTTACCGCACCGTCTTGCGCCGTTTGTTCTTATAAAGACTCTATAATGAATATCCACCACT
The DNA here is from genome assembly GCA_045613505.1 of Christensenellaceae bacterium. Taxonomy (GTDB): domain Bacteria; phylum Bacillota; class Clostridia; order Christensenellales; family Borkfalkiaceae; genus UBA1259. The sequence continues at coordinate 48,643 of JAZLBC010000015.1, read as the reverse complement.
GTCCTTGTAACTATATTCCGTGTTCTTACGAGTGGTTTGAAATGCAAGATTTGGCAATTTTAATCGCACCAAAACCGATTATTGTTATCGCTGGTAAAGACGATAAAATCTTTCCTATAAAAGGCGTAAAAGAAGCGTTTAGCACGATACAAACGGCATACGAGATGTCGGGCAAAAAAGACGCTTGCGAACTCGTTATAACCGATAAAGGGCATTGGTGGTGCGAAGATATCGTTTGGAAAGCGATTAACGATATGGTAAAAAAATTAAATTTTTAACAAGTAAAAAATTGTAGCAGTTAGGCTACCTTTTTGTAATAAAAATATCATTAAATATTAAATTTTATTCAATTAAAAAAATAATCTCGACAGCCTACGTTTTAAGTTGTATAATTAGATAAAAAAGTTTATGGAATATGCTATGAAACTTAACGAGATTTTTTCAGACAATTTAGTTTTTGCAAAAGGTAAGCCGATAAGAATTTTCGGCACGGGCAAAGGCAACGGCGAAATAATTTTTATGGGCGAAACTATACGCGTCGCGTCGGATAGCGATTTTTGGTGCGTAGAGTTTAGTCCAAGGGACTACGGCGGACCGTACGAGATTATTTCAACGCTAAACGGCGAAACTACGATTATAAAAAACGTTTACGTCGGAGAAGTTTTGGTTTATTGTGGTCAGTCTAATTTGCAGTTTAAATTAGAGTCTTCAACTGCGCCAAAAGAACTTTACGAAACTAACTCACTACTTAGGCTCTATTCACCAAATCGTTTAGATAACGAAGAGTTTTTCTTTCCAAAAGACGGGTGGGTTATGGCTGAAAAAGATACGGTTGGCAAATGGACTGCGCTAGGATACCTTGCATCTAACGCCACCCAAAAACAAAAAGGGGTTGCCGTTGGCGTTATAACTTGCTATCAAGGCGCGTCTGTTATCGAGAGTTGGCTACCGAATGGTGAACTAAAAAAACACGGCATAGATATCCCTATAGAAGAAAAGTTTATCGACCACTTCGTTCCTCAATATACTTGGAATAAAAACGGGTTTTTATACGACTTTGCACTTTCACAAATTCTTCCTTTTTCGGTGAGCGCGATAATTTGGTATCAAGGCGAGTCAGACGCTTACGGTGGGGAGGCGAAAATATACGATAAAGAGTTAGAAATTTTAATTTCTTGTTATAGAAAAGCCTTTAACGACGAAAATCTACCTTTCGCTATAGTAGGTCTTGCCGATTGCGACGAGCGTGCCGGCGAGGGCTGGACTAATATTCAAAACGCGCAAGAAAAAGTTGCTAAAAAAGATAGAAACAGCGTGTTTATAGTGTCTAAAGACGTATGCGAAACCAACGATATTCACCCGCCAACAAAGCACCTTTTAGCAAAAAGAATATGCGAGGGGTTAAAAAAGATAATTTAAGGATTGATTATGAAAGAGAAAATTTTTAATCTAGAAAATAACGGCGACGTATTGCACTTACCTGTATCGTTAGACGGCGAAAAGTTTTACGTTAAAGTTTACGAAGACGACGTTTGTGTGACCGAACTTCATATTGCTTTAAGTTATAATTTTGATGCATATTTTCCTTTTTACACCTACACGGAAACCGCTAAAACCATTAAACTTACCGTAGAGAGGGAAGACTTTGACGAACTTGCTTTTGATAAAGTAGTAGTAGGCGGTAATCCACTTGAAAGAGAAGATTTATACCCAAACCTATATAAAGAAGAATATAGACAAAAAGTGCATTTTTCACCACTTCGCGGTTGGATGAACGACCCTAACGGCTTAGTGTATAAAAACGGCGAGTTCCACTTTTTCTTTCAACACAACCCGTTTGGTAGAAGACACGGCGGGGTGAACGTTAGTTGGGGCAGGGCAATCAGTAAAGACGGCGTGCATTTTAAGGAATACCCAGACGCTATTCGCCCAACTAATTATAAAAATTCTATCGCGTCGGGCTCGGCTATTTTAGATGAAAACAACGTTTTAGGCTACGGCAAGGATACCATTATTTGCGCTTTTACCGATTATCATACCGAAGTGTTCGAAGGTAGAGAAAAGGGCGACACAAAGGGGCAATATATAGGTTATAGCACGGATAACGGCAAAACCTTTACACGCCTAACTAAAGACCCCGTTATTTTATCAGCACCAAACGAGCATTGGCGCGACCCTAAAATTTTAACGCTAGACGACGGAACTTTCGTTATAGCCGTTCACGAACTATTCGAAAAAAAGAACTGCGTATCATTTTACGCGTCTAAAAACCTTATCGACTGGGAATTTAAGTCAAGAACGATGGACCTTTACGAATGTCCAGACTTTTTTAGGCTAAAAGTTCAAAATACTAACGAAAAGAAATGGGTGCTATACGGTGGCAACGGCGCGTATAGAGTGGGCGATTTTATCGACTATAAATTCGTGCCAGAAAACCAAGAAGTTTTTTATATAGATATGGCGCTAGACTACCCATACGCTGGGCAAACTTTTAACTCTTATCCATCAGAAGATTTTAGATACTACGTTGCTTGGGCAAGAGAATCAGAGCCCGATTTAATTATTAAGCCTGCATTTTCGCAAAGCGCAACCCTAATTACTAAACTAACGCTACGTAAAACCCAAAAAGGCTACGCTATTTTTAGAGAGCCGATAGAAAGTTTTTCTAGTTTAAGGGTAGGAAAGGGCAAAAAGTTTAGCGCAACCGACTATAAACTAAATATCCCAAGCGACACGCTCGTTTATCTAGATGCAGATAAAGATTATACCCTAACGGTAAACGGGCACGGATTTAAGTATAATCCAAAAACTAAACGCGTTAATTTTAGTGGCGGAAAACACACCGACCTAACGAAAGACTGCGATAAAATCCCCGTTCGAATAATAGTCGACGCTAGGAGCGTTGAGTATTTCTTTAACGGAGAGGCAACGGCAAGTTATATCTTTGGTGGAGAAAAATTCTTATCTTCTAATCAAAAGGTAAAAGGCATAACCTATAAACTCAAAAGCATTTGGGAATAAAATAAAAACCTTGCAAAACTGCAAGGTTTTTTTAATCCAAAAAATTAAAAGTTCAGGCATAAAAGTATAACGGCAACTAGCCCGACCAAAACGCCAATCCAACGCTTTAGAGTAAGTTTTTCTTTAAATATTATTATAGAGAACAAGGTGGTCAAAACTAGTCCGCCTCCGTTTATTAACGGAAAGAACAGCGCGCTATCGAGTACGCCTGATAAAAATAGGTTTAGTTTATTATTTACTGCAACGAAAACGCCGAACAAAAGTCCAAAAAACACGAGTTTTAGCGTGCTTTTACTTTTAAGTAGAGGCTTAAAGTCTTTTCTTAAAACTATCAAGCAAACGTTAGAAACCAAAAAAGTAGTTAAAAACGCCACTATTAAAAACCCGTTAAGTTCTTGCTTAAAATTAGAAGACTGATGAATTTTTTGCAAAACGCCGATAAAGCCCGTGCTAAAGAACACTATTAGGCAAAACGCTAGCCAACTAAATGACGCTTTTTTATCGTTTGCGTTTTGTGAAGGCGCTAAAATAAACGCGCAAAACGTTAGCGCGATTCCTAAAATTTGCCAAATAGAAATGCTTTCGCCAAAAAACAACACGCCCGACAGCGCGGGAATTATCATTGAAGAAGATAAAAACAACTGCGAAAACGCCATAGGGCCAAGACTTATCGCTTTTAGATTAGAAGTCGTTTGAATAGCAGTTATTAATCCAAAAACAACGCCAAGTAAAAGTGTGTAGATAGAAATAGAAAGTCCACCGCCCCAGATTATGAGAACTAAAACTGCCGATATGCACGAAAGGGCGTTATACACGCACGCAGTCAAAAACGAAGAACCAAAATCTTTAGTGCAAAATTTAGTAATGGTCGTGGCAAATAACGCCGACGCCATAGATATTGCTAATAATAGAGGTGGGTTCATGCTTTTCTAACCCATAGTAGCCTTGCCGTTCTAGGCTTGTCGAAATAAAGATTAGTAATACCGTTAACGTTAATTTCTTCTTTAGTATCTTCGTCTGTTAAAACGTAGGTTTCGCCGTTTTTAGCAAAAGGCAAAGAAAGCGCGTAATAATCTTTGGTACATTCGCCCTCTCTAAAACCTAAAACAACGCCCGTATCAGTTTCCGGGTCGAAGTAGGCGAAAACGGTGTAATCGGTAGTGTCGATTTCGCCGTGCTTGGTGTAGTCGATTTCTTTGTGCCAAGGCGTTAAGCAGTAGAACTCTTTAAGTAGGTAAGGGTTAACCTTTCTCCACTCGCTAAGTGCAAAACGATAAAGTTCAAAGTCGGTATCAGGGTTTTGCACAGGTTGTAAGGTAGAAACGTGCATCGTAGGAAGGTAAGACGCCCTTATAGTATACTTATCGGTCGTTCCGATAGCAAAAGCGTTGGTGTTAGATGGGTTGTCCCCTATACTGCAAGCGCCGTTAAAAGGAAGCCACTTATTAAGCGATGAACTCATAGAAAGCCTATGCGCAATCGCTTTACGGTCGCTATCACTTCTAAGAAGTGGAAGCCCACGGCGAAGCGATTCAAGGTCGTTTCTACCACCACCACTAGCGCAAGAATCAACGAAAGCACAACCACCGTAAGAAGTGGTGCACTTAATAATTTCATCCCACATTAAGTAGTGTGCCGTGATGTTTCTAATTTCGGTAATACCTTTGCGGTTTTCGCCTTCTTTTTTATCTAAAAACTCCCATAAGTATTTAGGCTTAAAGTTATTGTCTTCACGGTACATTTCAAACTTGTTCTCTTTTAAGAACTTGGTAATTCTATCTAAAGTCCACTTTAAGCACTCAGGGTCGCCTATGTTATTGCAAATGCCGATTCTACCCGGAACTTCAATAGCCCACTCTTTTTTATAGCCGTAGTTTTTAACTAGGTTATCAACGTCGGTTACCCGTTCAGGTTCGAACCAAACGAGCGAGCGCATACCGTGTTTTCTAAAATATTCGGTAGATTCTAAAAGCGTGCCTTTTGGCCACTTAATAGGGTCTTCTTCCCAAGTTCCAACGGTGTGCCACCAATCCCTATCTTTAGAAAAAGGAATAGCGCTTTTGCCGTCTGGCGCAACGTACCAACCAGCATCTAGCCACCTAAAATCAAAGCGTATGCCTTCTGCAAAAAGTTTTTCGTAGGTTGGCTTATACGTTTCGTAAGTTTCCGAAATACTGCCGTCTGAATTAGGTCTCCCCGTGTCTAGTGCGGTGAATAGGGTAGAGAACGGCTCAACGTCTTTGCCACTAGCATCAAATTTTGGTAGATTGTGTTTAACAAACCAATCACGCCAGTAGTTTGTGGCGTAGTGTTCGTTTCTAATAGCGTAAGGAGCGTAAACGAAAAGTGCCGAACGAATTTCTTCGTTTGGTTTAAGATATAGTTTTAATCCGTTAACTGCCGTTGCAGTGTATGTGGTTTTTTCTCCGTCGCTATAAAAACGAGCGTTCCAAGTTCCCGCCCAGCCGATAGCAAGCATAGCGCCCATATCACCGTGTTCTACGTTGAAATAAGGAAAGTTGTTGTGTGAAGTTTGCCCCGTTAAAGAAGAAAATTCTAAAACATTTAGGGTTGGGTCGAAAGCATAAGGGCGATATTGATTTATATGGTCGCCAAGTATGCCTTTAACCATAGGGTATTTTCCTAAAAGGGTTAGTTTTGTATAAAAGTTTTGTAAAACCTTGGAGTTAGAACTAGAAACGTTTTTAAAATAAACAGTCCACTCAGTAGCACCGTGAGAATAATAATGCTTAACTTTAAGGCTAATTTTTAGCGTGTTTTCAAGCAAGAACTCTAATAAAACGCTTTCTACTTGGTTTTTGCGCTTAACGTTTTTAGATAAAAGCGAAAAATCTTTGTTAAACCCTTTATATTCTTTATCGCCATAAGTAAAGTTTACGGGAAAAAGTTCGGGGTTATCGATAATGTTTTTAAAAAAATTATCGCCAAAAACGTTAGAATAATTTCTTGCCATAATATCTCCTATACAATTGACATAGTATCGTTTTTACTTTATAATATCATTATAAAAATTATATTTCTATAACAAAATTATCTAAAAATATAAATTTTTTTTCAAAAAAGGTGAATATGTATAAACCTAAGTTTTTGCCACAACTAAAAGAGATAGGCTCTTTTATGAAAGACGTTAAGATTTATATCTCAAAACACGAAAGTGAGGTAAGTAAAAACCCTAACGAAGTTGAGCCACTACACTTACACGAATACGTAGAGATATTTTTTAACGTATCGCACGAAGTTTCGTTTTTAGTGGGTGGGGGCGTTCACCAAGTAAAAACGGGCGAAATACTAGTTTCAAAGCCCAATGAAGTGCATATGTGTATTTACCAAGAAGAAGGCGTGCACAAGCACTATTGCTTGTGGATAAGCGTGCCCGAAAACAGTAAACTTCTCTCTTTTTTGGATAAAGAAGGTTGTGGGCCGTTGTATTCACCATCGGCACTTAAAAAAGAAAGGTTTTCAGAACTGTTTTTTAAACTATATCTTGCGCAAGAGTATAACGACGAGTTGGACAAAGCAACCTATTTTTTTGAACTTCTCTCTGAACTAAAAAATCTTGAAAGTAGCACGAACGTAGAGCCTGTTATTCCAAAGCAATTTCAAAGCGTTTTAGACTACGTTAAAGAACATTTTGCTGAAATAGACGGGGTTAGTAAAATCGCTAAAGAGTTTTATCTAAGTGCGCCAACATTAAACAGATGGTTTAAAAAATATCTTAAAATTAGCCCAGGTAAATATCTAGAAACTATTAAACTCGCAAACGCAAAAAAAATTTTGCAAAACGGTGGAACTGTGACGGAAGCGTGCTTTTCATCGGGCTTTACAGATTGTTCGCACTTTATAGCGTTATTTAAAAAGCGTTTTAACATAACGCCTAATAAGTTTAAAAAATCTCAATAAACGAAGAAAACGCCCTTGCAAAATTTTTTGGGTGGTGTTATAATAAATAAAAATTATTTTTACTTTTTAAGGTGCGATTATGAACGTAATTCAAAAAGAAATCGAAAGGCGCGGTATCCCTTCGGTAACCGAAAATTTTAACGGAATAAGCGTTAATCAAGGCAATTTAGCCGATTATCGAAACGAACTTATCGGGCTTTTAGAAAAATATTCTTATGGCGTAACTCCAAACGTTAATTTTAGCGTTAGTGGCAAAATTCTTTCTAGCGATTCTATTGCATACGCAGGTAAGTGTACAGAACAAAATATTGAAATAACCGTTAAAATCGGCGAAAAAAGTTTTACGTTTCCTATTGCATTATTTGTCCCTAATAAAGTAGAGAAGCCCCCCGTGTTCTTGCAACTTTCGTTTCGTCCTGTTCCCGATAGATATCATCCCGTAGAAGATATCGTTAGCCGTGGATACGCTTATGCCGTTTTAGTTTATAAAGACGTGGTTAACGATAACGGCTACGAAGACTTTTCCGATGGTTTAGGAGAACTTTTTGGAACTAAAAAACCTAGAAAACCAACCGAGTGGGGCAAGATAGGTATGTGGGCTTTCGCTGGTTCTAGGGTGTTAGACTATATAATAAACGAAAGGCCAGATATAAACGGCGAAAGAGCGATAGTAATAGGGCATTCGCGCCTAGGCAAAACTGCACTATGGTGCGGTGCATTAGATACTAGGTGGTGGGGCGTTGTTTCAAATAACTCTGGCTATGGTGGCGCAGCGTCTAGTAAATATAGCACCGGCGAAAAAATTACCGCGTTTATAGAATACGGCACGTACGACTGGTTCTGCGAAAATTTCAAATTATTTAAAGGCGAAAAAGAAAATTCTAAGCCTTACGACCAAGTGCAACTACTTTCTTTAATCGCGCCAAGATATCTTTGCGTAGGCTCTGCTTATGAAGACGTAAACGCAGACCCACTTGCAGAGTTTTTAACCACCTACGAGGCTTCTAAATTATGGAACGCGCTAGGCGAAAAAGGGTTAGTTTGCCCTAATCGTTTTCCTGAAATAGGCGACAATTTTATAGAAGGAAATATCGGATATCATTTAAGAGATTTTAGGCACTTCTTTTCAGTAGAAGACTGGAAAGCCTACATGGATTTCTTCGACAAAAAACTAGGCAAATAATTACAAAAACGAAAAAATTAAAAAGCAAATCGTAGGGGTTTGCTTTTTTTATGTGTGAAAAGATGGTATAAAAAATTTTTAATGGCGCAAACTTAATTAAAAGTCGTTTTCTTTTCTTGGCGGTACATAAAGGAGAGAATAATGAGCAATAAAGTTATGATTTGCGGAATAAATACTTCTAATCTTCCGCATCTATCCGAAGAACAAACGCTAGACCTATTATTACAAGCAAAAAACGGAAACGAAACGGCAAGAGAACAATTTATAGTTTCTAATTTAAGGCTGGTTTTATCCGTAATAAAACGTTTTAGATTAAAGAGCGCCAACCCAGACGACGTTTTTCAAGCAGGCGTTATCGGGCTTATTAAATCAATAGATAACTTCGACGTATCTTTCGGCGTAAAATTTTCCACCTACGCCGTGCCTATGATTATAGGCGAAGTAAAACGCTTGCTTAGAGATGGAAATTCAATGCGTGTTTCTAGATCTATTCGCGATACTGCTTATCGCGCCTTAAAAACTCGAAACGAACTGGAAAAAGGCGAGCAAGAAGTAACCCTAGAACAAGTCGCCATCGCTATGGATACAGCCTATTCGGAAGTGGTTTACGCGCTAGACGCGATCAGCGACACGGTATCACTTTTCGACCCTGTTTTTAACAAAGACGGCGACACCTTGCTACTAATGGACCAAATAGGCGACGAAAAGAATACGGACGAGAATTTAACCGAGAAATTCGCACTAGAACTTGCGCTTAAAGGACTAGAAGAAAGAGAGAGTAAAATTATATATTTAAGGTATTTTATGGGCAAAACCCAAACTGAAATTTCTAACGAAATAGGCATTTCGCAAGCGCAAGTAAGCAGGCTAGAAAAGAGTGCCTTAAAAGAAATCAAAAACAGAATAAGAGTATAAAAAACCAAAATAAAAAATTAAAACTAAAAGCGCGACGAACTCGTCGGGCTTTTTTCATATTTTTAGGCTAACAAGAATATAATGCTTGTATGGAATTATCGTTTTTAGAACTAACAAAAAGAGAAGTAATTAGCGTTACCGATGGCAAAAGTTTAGGCTTTGTAAAAGATATAGGGCTAAGTTTTCCCAGCGGGATAATGACTGGTATTTTCGTTCCGGGGAAGAAATTAAAAGGTTTAAGCAAGTGTTTTAACAAGACGCAAATTTTTATCGCGCGAAACAACATTGTGAAAATCGGTGGCGACGTTATCTTGGTGGATTTATCGAAAAAAGCAAAACCAAGTCCGCCTAAAAAACCGCCTTGCGCGCCCGTTTGCGAACCACCCTGCCCACCACCCTGCCCACCACCTTTTCCGTCAAATCCGTGCGAGCCACCTTTTCCACAACCGCGCGTTGAGGACGTGGATTTTAGAATAGATACTAGCGACTACTAAAAATTATTTTGGGCCTAATTTAAAAAACCCCTTGAAAAGCGAATTTAATAGTATTATAATTAAATTAATATATGAGCCACTAGGGCATAAGGGATTTAATTTAATAAACTATTAAAGGGGGAAACTATTATGAGTGAAATTAAATCGAAAAACATTAGAAACATAGCGATTATTGGACATAGTGGAGAAGGGAAAACTTCGCTAGCAGAAGCAATGCTTTTTAACGGCAAAACGATAGACCGTATCGGTACGACGGCTGATAAAAACACCGTTATGGACTTTGACGATCAAGAACTAGCACGCAAGATATCAATTTCACTTGCTTGTGCAAACACTACTTGGAACGGCGTGAAAATAAACGTTATAGACGTTCCTGGATTTTTTGATTTCGAAGGCGAATTTGAAGAAGCGATGCGCGCAGTAGGTGGCGCAATACTGGTTGCAGAGGCAAACGGTTCAGTTTCAGTAGGCGCAGAAAAAGCCGTTGAATACTGCCTAAAAAGGCGTGTTCCACTTATGATTTTTATAAACGGCATAGATAAAGAAAACGCTAACTACGTTCAAACGGTAGAAGCGTTTAGAGATATGTTCGGCAACAAGATCGCAACCATGCACGCTCCTATTTTAGTGGGCAATAAAATGAAAGGTTACGTTAGCGTAATATCTAACAAGGCTTATGAATTCACTAAGGGTGGGCGCAACGAAATAGCCGTTCCTAGCGCTATGATTGGCGAACTAGAAGTTCTTAAAAACGGACTTATCGAAGCGGCTGCCGAAACTAGCGAAGAATTCTTGGATAAATTCTTTGCCGAAGGTACTTTAACTAACGACGAAATTATCGCAGGTATTAAAATAGGTATCTTTAACGGCGAAACTATCCCAGTGATGGGTGGTTCTGCGCTAGAAAATATGGGCGTTATCAATCTAATGAACGAAATAGTAGAAATAATGCCTTCGCCGGTAGAAAGGCGTGCAGTTCCAGCAACAATAGTTGATAACGGCGAAATCGAAAACGTTACGTGTGACGAAACTAAACCGTTTTCTGGCCAAGTGTTCAAAACCGTTGCCGACCCGTTTGTTGGTAAACTTAATATGATTAGGGTGTTCACTGGTAAACTCGTTAGCGGTATGACCGTTTATAACGCAACCACGGGCGAAAAAGAGCGTATTAACGCCGTTTACGTTATGAAGGGTAAAAAACAAGAGCAAGTAAACGAACTCGTTGCGGGCGATATCGGTGCAGTTAGCAAACTTAACAAAACCAACACTGGCGACACTCTTTGTGATGAATCGCATAAAATTAAATTCTACGATATACCACTACCTAAACCAGTTTTAACGATGGCAATTCGCGCATTAAAAACGGGCGAAGAAGACAAAGTTTTCGCAGGGCTAAATAGACTTGCCGAAGAAGACTTGACTTTCGTTGTTGAAAAAGACAATACCACGGGCGAAATGGTTATTCGTGGGCTTGGCGAAACTCAATTAGACGTGCTTTGCAAAAAACTTAAAGCAAAATTCGGTGCGGAAGCCGTTTTATCAGAGCCAAAAATTCCTTTCAAAGAAACTATTAAACTTTCGGTAGAAGCCGAAGGCAAACATAAAAAACAATCGGGTGGCGCAGGGCAATTCGGCGTGGTTAATATCCGTTTCGAACCGGGCGCAGAAAACGGTGAATTTGAATTCGTTAACGCAATAGTTGGTGGCGCTGTTTCTAAACCATTTGCTTTGGCGGCTGAAAAAGGGCTTAAAGAAGCAATGCAAAAGGGCGTTCTTGCGGGATACCCTATGACTAACTTAAAGTGCACCCTTTTCGATGGTAAAGAGCATCCGGTAGACTCTAAAGAAGTTGCGTTTATTTCGGCGGCAAAACTCGCTTACGACGATGCGTGCCGTAGGGCAAAACCCGTTATTTTAGAGCCGATATACGCTTACGAAATAACAATTCCTAACGATTTTACAGGCGATATTTTAGGTGATATGACAAAGCGCCGTGGCAGAATTTTAGGTATGGAATCCGTAGGTGGCAAACAAGTGATTTCTTGCGAAGCACCGCTTATGGAAATGACTAAATACGCTACGGACCTTCGCAGTATAACGCAAGGCAGAGGTAAATTCGTCGGCGTGTTCGCTAGATACGAAGAGTTGCCTTTCGAAATTCAAGAAAAAGTAGTGGCGTCTAGCAACAAATAATAAAGGAGAACTTTTTATAAAATGATACTTTCAGTGTGCCCTAACCCAAGTATAGACTGTACTATTGAGTTAGACAATTTAAGCGTTGGAAAACTTAATCGTATAGACAATAAGGTAGAAACCTATTCGGGTAAGGCTCTTAACGTTGCCATAGGCGTAGCAAGACTTTCAGAAAAATGTTTGGCAACGGGTTTTATGTTTGAAAACTCTAAACATACCTTTGAAACAAACTTAAAAAAAGAAGGTGTGGATTACGATTTCGTTTACGAAAAAGGCAACGCAAGGGTAAACTATAAAATCATTGATAAAAAGGCAATGCTTACTGAAATTAACGATCGGGGCGACCTAGTTACCGCAGAAAAACAAGCCATGCTACTCGCCCTTATTAAAAAACACGCACCAAACGCGCAAACGGTGGTAATCAGCGGTAGTTTGCCTAAGGGTGTCGAACCCGAATTTTACGGCGAAATGGTTAAGGCAGTTGGTTCTAGCGCAAACGTTATTATCGATACTGAAAGAAAGAATATGTTATGCGCGCTATCGAGCGGAAACGTGTTTATGGTAAAGCCAAACATAAGCGAACTAGAAGCGTTTAGCGGGCTTACTATTCGTTCTTATCAAGACGCAGTTAAAGCATCTCAAAAATATCTAGATAAAGGCGTTCAAAACGTTTTAGTTTCTTTGGGTGCAGACGGAGCAGTGTTTACTAACGGGCAAGAGAGTTATTATTGTAAAAGCGAAAACGTAGCAGTTAACTCTACGGTAGGCGCAGGTGATAGTATGATTGCCGCTGTGTGCGTGGGGCTAAAACGTGGCGTAGATATTCCAGAACTACTAAAAATGGCTGTCGCTGCGGGAACAGCCGCAATTACAACTAGTGGTACTAACTTATTCTACTACGATAAATACAAAGAGATTTACGATAAAATTTCTTGTATTAAAGTGTAGAAAAGAAAATCTATAAAAGTATAAAATAGTTTGCGATTTCGCAAACTATTTTTATGTTAAAGCCCAAAAAATACCAAATAATCAGCACGATAAAACGAAAAAGAATTTCTACGGTTGCAGGCTCTTGGGTGTTTTACTTTTGCCTAGCGTTAGTGCCGTTAGTATTCCTATTAGTTTGGGCGTTTAGTGCGTTTAACGTAGACGCATCTAGCGTGTTTTTAGCATATCTTCCGTCGCAGTTTAAGTCTTTTGGCGAAAGCGTGTTTTTAGAAGTGCAAAATAAAAGCAAGGGGCTAACGGTGTTTTTTGTCTTTACCGTTATATTTTCGGGTTCGGCACTTCTTAATCAAATGAGCAAAGATGGAGATTTTATTTACGGCACGAAGTCTAAACGGCGTGGGATTTTTAGGCGCATTAAAGCAATTATCGGGCTTGTTTTTTTGTTCGTTATATTTTTTATAACGGCAATACTTTTTGCCTTTTCTAACGCTATTAAACAAAAACTAAACGAAGGGTTTACTCTTATATTCGCTCAAATATCGGCAATAGTGTTGCTTATTATACTATGTTATGTTATAATTATTTTACTTAATAAATTTATAAGTCCCGTAAAACTTGGCGCAACGGAAGTGTTTATAGGCAGTTTAGTTTCGCTAGTAATAATAGTTTTAGGCACGCTTTTATTTTCGCTATACCTAAAATTTTTTAAGCCATACGGCGTGCTTTCGGGGTCTATTGTGTCGGCACTTGCCTTTCTTTCGTGGTTATATATTATAATGCTGGGGCTTTCAATAGGTTCGGCAGTAATTTCTACGATAAATAAAAATCAAAAGTTAATGCGCAAAACAAATAGGAGTTAATATGTTAAAAATCAAGAATTTCACCAAGTACTACGGCGATTTTAAGGCAGTAGATAACCTTTCTATAAACGTAAACAAAGGCGAAATCTACGCGTTTATAGGTCATAACGGCGCGGGAAAATCAACCACTATAAAAGCAATCGTTGGCACGCTTGGCTACGACGAAGGTGATATTATAATAGACGGAGTTAATATAAAAGATAATCCCGTTGAATATAAAAAAGATATAGCATACGTGCCTGATAATCCTGATATTTACGAACATTTAACGGGCGTTCAATACGTAAACTTTGTGTGCGATATTTTTGGCGTTGGCGAAAAGGATAGAAACGAAAGGCTATTAAAATACGCCAAAGTTTTTGAAATGCAAAACAACCTTGGCGACTTAATATCTTCTTATTCGCACGGTATGAAACAAAAAATCGTGTTAATTTCAGCGCTATGCCATAACCCAAAATTTTTGGTGCTTGATGAGCCGTTTGTGGGCTTAGACCCTATTGCAACTCATAAACTAAAAGAAATAATGCGCGAAATTTGCTCTAATGGGGGCGCAATCTTTTTCTCTACGCACATACTAGAAGTTGCCGAAAAACTCTGTGATAGAGTTGGTATAATTTCTAACGGCAAACTAATTGTAGAAGGCGCTATGAAAGACGTTGTTGGTGATAAATCGCTAGAAAAAATATTCTTGGAGATAGAAAATGCGTAATTTTAAGGCGCTACTTAAAGCGCAGTTTTTATCTTTTCTTTCGGGTATGGGTGGAAAGAGTAAAACTAAAAAACCATCTCAAAAAAATAAAGGCGCAAAATACATAGTTCTCATTTTTTTAGGCGGAATAATTTTTGCATCAGCCTACCTATATACTTCTATTTTTCACGAAATCTTGTCTCTAACGGGTGAAACAAGCGATATTTTACCTATAATGCTTGCCGTGTCCGTTGTGGTGGCGCTAATCTTTTCGTTTTATTCGGCAACAAAGGTACTGTTTGGGTTTAGCGACTACGATATGCTTTTTTCTATGCCCATAAGAGCGCACCAAGTAGTTGTTTCTAAACTAGTTTTTTCTTATTTAGTGGACCTTTTATTTACGGTTTTAATAGTGTTGCCATCTTTAATATTTAGAGAAAAATTCGGCATAGAGTTAAACGCTTTAAGCCTAATTAACGTTATAATAATGATTTTAGGCGCGCCACTATTTTCTATATTTATTTCAACAATACTTGGCTTAGTGGTAGCGTTAATATCTTCGCGCGCAAAACGAAAAGCACTTATCGAAACGCTATTCTTTTTGGTAATTTTGGCTGGCTTTTTTGCTGTAAGCATTATAACTAGTAAAAACGCCCAAACTACCGAAGAAGCGATGTTTATACCAATGGTGCAAAAACTATACTTTTTGTATCCGTTAGTCGTTAAAGGCATAACTATAACAAAGTATGCACTTTTAGTGTTTATAATCGAAATAGTAGCAGTAGTGATACCCGTAGCAATGGTGTGTGCTTTTTATAAAAAAATACACACGCTGTTCGTTTCTAAAAAATCATCTAAAACTTATTCGCATAAAATCCAAAAATCAAGCGGGGCAATGAAAGCACTATACAAAAAAGAAATCAAAAGGCTATTTTCTTCTTCGCTATACGTTATGAATTCTTTAGTTGGCGCGTTTTTTGCACTTGTTTCTGTTATCGTAATTTCGGTGTTTTTTATTAAAATCGAATTAAGCGCAGTAGAAGGTCTTGGCGAAGCGATTATAATTTTCGCACCGGCACTTCTAACGTTTACTTGTTTTATGGCACCACCAACAAACTGCTCAATTTCACTAGAAGGCAAAAGTTTTTGGATTTTAAGAACTTCACCCGTGCCGTTTAATACAATATTTAACGCTAAAATATTAACGTCGCTAACCTTTTACTTGCCGGTTGGCATTGTTTCCGCCGTGCTAGTGCCTATTTCTTTCGGTGTGGATTTATTAGTGGGTGTTTTGTTTGCGCTAATTGCCGTGCTCATTCCGGTTTTAGCATCTTGCACGGGGCTACTTATAAACTTAACGTTCCCTATGCTAGACTGGGAAAACGAAAACAAAGTAATAAAGCAAGGTTCTTCGGTGTTGTTTACAATGCTTTTAGGATTTTTAATCACGGGCGTGTTTGGCGTTAGCGCGTATTATATAAACGTTAAGCCTGTGTTATTGCTTTTAGCAATGTTTATACTAACAACGGCACTAACCTTAACCATTTATTTAGTGATAATAAACAAAGGCCAAGCGATATTAGAGAAAAAAGCGTAATATTCTGTCGAAATTTAGCATAAAAATTACTATTCTTATTTTTTTGGGGGAATAGAGTTATGCTAAAAGACCTAACGGATAGAGTGCTAGAAGAAGGGTATTATATCGCGCAAACGGGCGCAACGGTAAGAAAAACTGCCGAAATTTTTCACTTTTCAAAATCCACCGTTCATAAGGACGTGACGGAAAGGCTTTCTTTAATAGATAAAGATTTAGCCGAAAAGGTAAAAAAGGTGCTTGAAATTAACCTTATTGAACGCCACGTGCGTGGTGGAGAGGCAACAAGACTTAAATTTTTAAAACTTAAAGGCAAGTCTAATTAAAATGCTTGACACGGAGAAAGAATAATATTAAAATAAAAGTACAACCTAAACTAAAAGGTTCGCCTGATAGCAAAGGAATAAATACGGATTTAAGGCAAACTATGCCTTATTTATATGCGTAACTCTCTTTGCGGTGGTGAAGGGAGTTTTTCTTATTTTTGTCAAAAAACGAAGGAGATTGCTATGAAAAAATTACTCTCAATTTTAACGGCGGTAGTGTTGTGTGTTGCAATGCTTGGTGCTTTTGGGTGCAAAGAACCCGAAAAAGGCAAAGTAAACGTTAAATACTACGCCACACCAAACGACATAGTTCCACTACTTCTTGCTGGAAACGAAACCATAGGCTTAATACCAGAGCCTGCTGCAACAGCGCTAACTAACAACGCGAAAAAGCAAGGCAAAACTATTTATAGGTTAGACCTTCAAGAACTATACGATAGTCAAGAAAAAGCCTACCCACAAGCCGTTTTAATGGTTAAAAAGAGCGTTTTAGGTTCTTTTGTTAATCTTGCCGGCAAGTTAGAAGAAAGAATTACTAATAGCGTAGCCTGGGCAAAACAAAATAAAGAACTTGCAGTAACGGCAATTTCTAATCACGGCACAACCACGCTTAAAGCCCCAGCGCTAAGCGAAAGCGTTATCGATTCTTGCAAAATTTATTGGCAAGGCGCTAGCGATGCGCAAAAATCGGTAAAAGAATACGTTAACGGAATCATAGAAATCGATAGCACCAAAGCAAACCAAGTGCAAGACGACTTTTTCTATACTTCATCTTCGTTAACTACTTCTAAACAAGAATACACTTTTATAGCACCAGACGGAGCGCCTGCTCTTGCTATTTCTAAACTAATGAACGATGCTGACGATTTAGGTACGGGCAAAAGCGTTTCTTATAGCGTGGTCACTTCGGACCTTATTAGCAGTAAACTTGCAAAAGGCGAAGCAGAATTCGTGCTTGCACCTATAAATTTAGCAAGCAAACTTTATAAAGCGCACGACAATTTCGACCATTACGTTATGGTTGCAGTTGTCACTCACGGCAACTTTTATATAATGAGTACAGAGCCACTCACGGTTGATGATTTAACCTATAAGCGCGTTGCAGTTCCTATGATGGGTGCAGTTCCTGACTGGACCTTTCAAATGGCACTAAAAAAACATAATATAAGTATAGCGGTAGTAGAATAATGAATAAAAAAGGTAGACTATTAAACGTAATACTTCCCATAATAACTATTTTTGGGATATTGTTAATATGGTCGGTTTTGGCAAAAGCAATAGATAGCGAATATATATTGCCAAGCGTAGCCGATACTTTTAGCGCGTTTATAAACCTACTAAAAGACCAAAAATTTTACCTTGCCTTTTCTTTAACTCTTCTAAGAACGCTAATCGCTTTTAGCATATCTTTCATTGTTTCTAGTTTGTGCGCGTTCTTCGCGTATAAAAGCAAGAACTTCGAAAGTATTATTTTAACGATAATGAGTATTTTAAGGGCGCTTCCTACCGTTGCAGTCGTTTTATTGCTACTCTTTTGGACAAATTCTCAAATTGCACCCGTGGTTGTCACTATGCTTGTAGTAATGCCAACCACCTACACGCACATTAAAAGCGCGTTTGATTCCATAGACAAAACGGTTGTAGAAGCAGGTATGGTAGACGGGGCTAGCAAGTTTCAGTCTTTTGTTAAAGTAGAGTTCCCACAAATCGCACCACAAACTTATAGTGCGATAGGTAGCGAAATTTCACTTAACTTTAAGTTAATGGTTGCAGCCGAAGTGCTAAGCGCAACCGTAAAATCACTAGGCAGTTTATTAAACGGCGCAAAATTCGATTTTGAAATTGCGCTTATGCTTGCAATGGTTATAACGTCGGTGGCGTTTGGCATAATCATCGAAGCCGTGTTTAACAAAATTTCTTCGCGCGTAGGCGAGTGGAGATAAAACCCCCTAATACCGTATGCGTAAACTAAATTATCGTAAAAATTCCCTTGCACTTAAAAAAAGGGAATTTTTTGTTTTTAAGAGCGTATAAAAACGGGTTTTTGTATTGACAAAAAAGCGCGCGTTTGATACAATTAAACCATATAAACGATTTGGCGCGTTTAATTAGGAGTTATGTATGAACGTTAAAAAAGGGCTACTACTTAAAGAAGTCGCAGGAAACTATATCGTAGTTGCAGTTGGCTCTGCCGTTAAGGTGTTAAACGGTGCGATAACTCTAAACGAAACGGGCGCGCTACTTTGGAAATTGCTAGAAAACGGCACGGATTTTGATACCCTAGTTAATACTTTAACAAGCGAATACGGGGTTGAAAAAAGCGTCGCTATAAAAGACGTTGGTGAGTTCTTAGATAAATTACAAAAAGCCGACTTGTTGGCGTAAGGAAAGGGTTTTACGGAGGTTAAAAGTGAACGCAATAGGGTTTGATAACGAGAAATACTTAAAATTACAATCCGAAAAGATACTTGAACGTATTTCAATGTTCGGCGATAAATTATATCTTGAACTTGGTGGCAAATTATTTGACGATTATCACGCGTCTAGGGTGCTACCAGGTTTTATGCCAGACAGCAAAATCAATATGCTATCGGCTCTTAAAGATAAAGCCGAAATTTTAATCGTTATTAACGCTAACGACATAGAAAAAAACAAAACCCGTAGTGACCTTGGTATTACTTACGAACTAGAAGTAATCCGTTTAGTAGATGTTTTTAGAAACAAAGGCTTTTTCGTTGAAAGCGTTGTGCTAACAAGGTTTGCAGGGCAAATGTCTGCACTTGTGTTTGAAAAGAAGTTATCTAACTTTGGCATAAAAGTATATCATCACTACGATATAGAAGGCTACCCATCAGAAGTAGAAAAAATCGTTAGTGAAGAAGGGTTTGGTAAAAACGATTTCGTAGAAACCAAACGCCCACTAGTTATCGTGACAGCACCCGGCCCAGGTAGTGGTAAAATGGCAACTTGCCTATCTCAACTCTACCACGAAAACAAGCGTGGAGTTAAGGCAGGCTATGCTAAATACGAAACTTTCCCCGTTTGGAATTTGGGTCTTAACCATCCGGTAAACGCTGCGTACGAAGCGGCAACGGTTGACCTTAACGACCTTAATATGATAGACCCGTTCCATCTAGATGCTTACGGCGAAATGGCTGTAAACTATAATAGAGACGTAGAGATTTTCCCTGTTCTATCTGCTATGATGAACAAGATTATGGGTAATTCGCCTTATAAATCGCCAACGGATATGGGCGTTAACATGGCGGGATTTTGCATCACGAGCGACGACGATTGTCGCGAAGCAAGTAAGCAAGAGATTATAAGAAGATATTTCGCAACTAACCTAGATTACCTTAAAGGCAACGTTTCTAAAGAATCGGTTTCTAAAATGGAAATCATAATGCAAAAAATGAAACTAGTTACGACTGATAGGGTAGTGGTTGGTCCTGCGCTAGAAAAAGAACTAGAAACCGGCACGCCTTGTTCGGCGCTATCTTTACCTGACGGAAGAATCGTTACCGGCAAAACGGGCAAACTTTTGGGCGCAAGCGCGTCTGTATTGCTTAACGCGTTAAAAGTTCTTGCCGATATAGACGATTCTATTGATATAATATCTTCTGCCGTTATAGAGCCTATACAAAAACTAAAAGTAGAACACATGGGCTCTGAAAATCCAAGGCTACATACGGATGAAATACTTTTATCACTAGCGGTTTCCGCAGTAACTAACCCGATAGCAAAACTCGCGCTAGAACAATTATCAAAACTACGCGGTGCGCAATTCCATTCGTCCGTAATACTATCACACGTAGATAATAAAACGCTTAAAAAACTTGGGATAGACGTAACGTGTGAGCCAAAAAGCAAGAAAAAATCTTTACTGATGTAGGTGAAAATAATTTAGGAGGAATAATATTATGAATCCAACAATGTTAATCTTTTTGTACGTTTTAGGGGGATTATCGCTATTGTTTTTGGTGTATATAGCGATAAAAATGGGCAAAAGTTTTTACAAAGTAAAAAACGTTATGCCGATTAAAGAAGAAGTGGTTAATCCAGAAGAAGAAACTATCGAAACACCAGTAGAACCCGAAGTTGTGGAGCCGACTATAGAAGTTGTAGAAACCGTAGAACCCAAAGAAACGGTTGTAGAACCTGAACCTATCGCGCCAACTGAGTTTAGCGAAGTGAAAACCGCTGAACCTATCGAAGAAGTTGCCACGACCGAAGTGGACGGAATCGTTATCGCCGACATAGATGAAGAAGATGAAATGGCTGATAAACTTAACATAAAGAGAGTTCATTTTGCTCAAAAACTGCTAAAACTAGACGAACACGCAATGCTATTTTATGATGAAATTTACAATAAGTTCGTCTCTTACAGGGGCGTAAACGCAAGGCTATCTTTTAAGCACGTTACGTTTAGGCACGGCAGAAAACTAATTGCAAAACTAACCATAAAAGGCAAAACGTTAAAACTTCACCTTGCGCTAGACCCATTGGCGTTTAACAAAAACGTGTATTTCCAAACTAGTTTGGCGAGCGTTAAAGCGTATGAAGAAGTGCCGTTTACCGTTAAGGTTAAGAGTGCACGCGGTCTTAAAAACGCACTTCGTTTAATAGAAATTCTTGGCGAAAAAGAGGGCGTAGAATTAAAAACTAGATATAAAAAAATAAACGCTATAAAAGAAATTATGGAAGTAGTGGGTATAAATTAAAAACTTTGTATAAACTTTTAATGATATATTAAATGCGAAAGTAAAAGTCGTATGTGCGATATTGCTAAGGGCTTTTACTTTTTCGTTTTAACAATGGTAAAATCGACAAAATTTTCTCAAATTTTGGCAAAAAAACAGCGTATTCCATTGACAAAAATTTTTTAGCGTATATAATAAATATTAGCACTTAAATTGTTAGAGTGCTAAAACTATTAGGAGGCAACAATATGAAGGTTAAACCTTTGTTCGACAAAGTAGTAGTCGAAAGTCTTGAAATGGAAGAAAAGACCAAAAGTGGTTTATTTCTACCAACGGCATCACAAGAAAAACAACAAATGGCAAGGATAGTAGCAGTCGGCCCAGGTGGCGTTATCGACGGCAAAGAAATCGTTATGCAAGTAAAAGTAGGGGATAAGGTTTTATACTCTAAATATGCTGGTAGCGAATTTAAGGTTGACGGAAAGGAACTTACCATTATCCGCCAAAGCGATATTTTAGCAATAGTAGAAGATTAAGGAGATTATTATGGCAAAACAAATAAAATACGGCGAAGAAGCAAGAAAAGCCCTTCAAAAAGGCGTAGACACCCTTGCTGATACTGTAAAAATCACGTTGGGTCCAAAAGGCAGAAACGTAGTTTTAGAGAGAAAATTCGGCGCACCACTAATCACTAACGACGGTGTTACGATTGCAAAAGAAATTCAACTTGTAGACCCGTTTGAAGATATGGGCGCGCAACTCGTTAAAGAAGTTTCTACCAAAACAAACGACGTAGCGGGCGACGGAACTACCACCGCGGTTATTTTAGCGCAAGCAATGATAGACGAAGGTCTTAAAAACGTTGCTGCCGGTGCAAACCCAGTAATTCTTAAAAAAGGTATTGCAGGCGCAGTTGCAGTTTGCGTAGAAGCGCTTAAAAATATTAGTAAACCCGTTAGTACTAAACAAGCAGTTGGGCAAGTAGCGTCTATTTCTGCAGGGGACCCAGAAGTTGGCAAACTTATTTCAGAAGCAATGGAAAAAGTTGGCAAAGACGGGGTTATTACCATCGAAGAAAGCAAAACCATGAAAACCGAACTAACCACCGTAGAAGGCATGCAATTCGACAGGGGTTACGCTTCTGCATATATGGTAACCGATACCGATAAAATGGAAGCGGTTTTAGATTCTCCGGTTATTTTAGTTACCGATAAAAAGATTTCTTCTATTCAAGAAATTTTACCAGTAATCGAACCTATCGCGCAACAAGGCATGAGATTGCTTATAATCGCCGAAGAAGTTGAAGGTGATGCGCTTGCAGCACTCGTTGTAAACAAACTTAAAGGCGTGTTTAACTGTGTTGCAGTTAAAGCCCCTGGTTTTGGCGACAGAAGAAAAGCAATGCTAGAAGATATTGCAATTCTAACTGGCGCAACCGTAATCTCTTCTGAAGTGGGTATGGAATTTAAAGATTTCAATATGGGTATGCTAGGAAGGGCTGGCACCGTTAAAGTTGATAAAGACAACACTACTATCATTAACGGCGCAGGCGATCCAAGGCAAATCGAAGCAAGAAAACAAGCAATTAAAGCGCAAATCGCAGTTACCACTTCTGATTACGATAAAGAAAAATTACAAGAACGCCTTGCAAAACTTGCAGGTGGCGTAGCAGTAATTAACGTAGGCGCGGCAACCGAAATCGAAATGAAAGAGAAGAAACTTCGTATTGAAGACGCGCTTAACGCAACCAAGGCAGCCGTTCAAGAAGGTATCGTTCCTGGTGGCGGTATCGCGTTAATCTCTATCATACCACAACTTAAAAAATATATCGAAACTTTAGATGGCGACGCTAAAACGGGTGCTATGATAGTTCTTAAAGCGATCGAAGCCCCACTTAAACAAATCGCAACCAACGCAGGATTAGAAGGCGCAGTTATACTTAACGAAGTTCTTTCTAAAAACACCCCTAACTACGGTTTCGATGCGTTTGCAAACGAATACGTTGATATGGTAGAACGCGGTATTATCGACCCAACTAAGGTTACTCGTTCGGCGCTAGAAAACGCGGCAAGCGTTGCTAGTGTGTTCTTAACCACAGAATCAGTTGTTGCTGATATCAAAGAACCAGAACCACCACAAGCACCAAATCCAGGTATGGGCGGTATGTATTAAAATTTAACGCTTAAAAAAATAAAGCACGCTAAATAAAAATTTAGTGTGCTTTTTTATTTGTTTTGTTATTGTTATGGCTTTACACGAAAAGCGTGTAAAATTCGTTTTCTTTTTCGCCTTGCATAAGGTTATAAATATCGTTTGCAATCGCGTCTATCATAAAGCACGCCATAGCGTGTTTTTTAAGTCCGCTAACTTCGCTTTTTCTGGTTATCAACGGCACGCTAGAATTTTTAGAAAGGTGCGAAATTAAGTCTTTTTTCTCGGCGTTAGCGGCAAGCACTTTGGCGTAAGTTTCCGTTGATAAAGCCTTAACTACTACGTCTTTTTTTATTCCTAACAAATTAGAAGTGATAATTCTTCTAATCCTTGCCTCGCTATAACGCTTGGTAGTGATTTTTTCAACTAACGCGTCAAGAGAAAGGTTATCTTTTGAAAGTGCTTTAATGCGGTTTTCTAGTCCTTCGGTGCAGTCTAGAACTTCTTTAAGTTCTTCCGTCGTAGTGGTTAAGAGTTTTAATACTGCTAGTTTATTAAACTCGAACGGATAACTTTTAAGGTCTTTATAAACGAAATTCGGCACGGAACTTTTTACTTTCTTCGTCTTGCCGATTTTGACCATGTTTCTAATACTCTTCGCGCTAGTAAGCCCTTTTTTATACTTAATCTCGTTGTGATTGCCCGTTCTAAGTAAAGGAAAAATTTCTATATTCGCGCCGTAAGAAATAATCGCCTTAACGTATTCTAGCGCCAAAATATTATTCGGCGTTGCGATTAAACTTTCGTCGAATTCTTCGCCTAGTTCTTTAAGTGCTAAAAATTTTGCTTTTGCTAGCGAAACGCCCGTGTCTAGTTTTTCTTTTAACGCTTTTTTGAATTCTTTACTTTCGTTATTCATCGCGGTTGCAAGGCTAATATAATCTTCCTTCGTGCCACTTTCTACGCCAAAACAAATCCCGTCTAACGCCCCTAGCGCGCTTAAAATACTGATAGCGCCTTTTGCAAAAATTTCGGCGTTAGCAGTCGCGAAAACGGTGGGGAGTTCGATAACGAGGTCTGCGCCTGCAAGAACGGCTTGTTTAGCGCGTTTATATTTGTTTAATATTGCTGGCTCTCCGCGTTGCGTGAAGTTCCCGCTCATTATAACTACAACGTTTTCTGCGCCTAAAACTTCTTTAACGTATCTAATTTGCTTAACGTGCCCTAAATGAAGGGGGTTATATTCGGCAATAATTCCGCAAATTTTCATAAATGCTTAAAAACCTCTAAATTTATTTTACTTTTTTAAAATATTGGTGTAAAATATATACGTTAAGTATATTGTACTACATTTTTAATAAAAATGCAAAAAATTATCTTAAAAATTTAAGGAGCAAAAATTTTATGTCTAACGTTTTAGAAAACATTAAAAAACAAGCAAGTTTAAAAAACAAATGCGTAGTTCTTCCAGAAGGCGAAGATTCTAGAGTAGTTAAAGCCGCAAGCGAAGTTATCAAAGAAGGTTTAGCAAAAATCGTTTTACTTGGTAACCCAGAAGAAATCAAGGCAAAAAACCCAGACGTAGACCTTAACGGCGTTACTATTATAGACCCCGTTACATACGATAAAACTATTGAATACGCTGGTATTTTATTTGAAGCAAGAAAGGGCAAAATCAACAAAAAAACCGGTCTTCCTGAATATGCCGACGTAGAATCAGCAAAAGCAAGTATTCTTAAAGACTACACTATGTACGGCGCGCTAATGCTAAAAGCAGGCGACGTAGACGGGCTAGTTTCAGGCGCTTGCCACTCAACTGCAAACACTTTACGCCCAGGCTTACAAGTTATTAAAACCGCACCTGGAATCAACACTATTTCAAGTTCGTTCGTAATGATTGCTCCAAACATGAACAACCCATATAATAAAGACGGAGTTGCAGTTTTTGCAGACTGCGCTATCAATATCGAACCAGATGCTAACCAACTTGCAGATATCGCAATTTCTTCTGCTGAAACTGCTAGGGAAATCGCTGGTATTGAACCAAGGGTTGCTATGCTTTCTTTCTCTACGAAGGGCTCTGGTAACGACGATAAGTTCTTTAAGTCTGTTCCTAAAATGCAAGAAGCAACCAAAATTGCAAAAGAACTTGCGCCAGACCTTATTCTAGACGGCGAATTCCAATTCGACGCAGCAGTTGCACCAGAAGTTGGGCTTCTTAAAGCGCCAGATTCTAAGGTTGCAGGCAACGCAAACGTGTTCGTATTCCCTAACATCAACGCGGGCAATATCGGCTATAAAATTGCTCAAAGATTCGGCGGATATTTAGCACTTGGTCCTATTTGCCAAGGCTTTGCAAAACCTATTAACGACCTATCTCGTGGTTGTTCTGTAGAAGATATTATCGCAGTAGTTGCAATCACCGCACTACAAGCAAAATAATTTTTAAGGAGAAACAATAATGAAAATTTTAGTTATAAACGCAGGTAGTTCTTCACTTAAATACCAACTTATTGATATGACTAACGAAAGCGTAGTGCTTAAAGGTATTTGCGAACGTATTACGTTTAGTGGTAGTAAACTTACCCAAAAAACTTTCGACGGCAGAGAAACGGTTATTCTTCAAGATATGCCTTCTCATAAAGAAGCGATGGAACTTGTTCTTAAAGCAATGCTAGATAGCGAAAAGGGCGCTCTTAAATCGGTTAGCGAAATCGGCGCAGTTGGGCACAGAGTTCTTCACTCTGCCGAAGACTTCCACTCTTCAGTAGTTATCGACGACGAAGTTATTAAAATTTGCGAAAAGAACGCAGAATTCGGCCCACTACATATGCCGGGCAACATTGCTTGTATTAAATCTTGCAGAGAAGTTATGCCAGGCGTTCCTATGGTAGCCGTGTTCGACACGACTTTCCACTCAACTATGCCACAAAAAGCGTATATGTACGCTATTCCATACGACGTGTACGATAAATACAAAATTAGAAAATACGGTTTCCACGGCACTTCTCATAAGTTCGTTAGCGAAGAAACCATTAAACTTCTTGGCAAAGAAAATTCTAAAATCGTTATTTGCCACCTTGGCAACGGCTCTTCTATTTCTGCCGTTAAAGACGGAAAGTGCCAAGACACTTCTATGGGCTTTACCCCGCTAGAAGGTTTGATTATGGGCACTAGAAGTGGCGATATCGACCCAGCGGCTGTTGAATATATGCGCGTTAAAGTTGGCTTAAAACCAGAAGAAGTTGTAGATTACCTAAATAAAAAATGCGGTATTTTAGGCGTTTCTGAATATTCAAGCGACCTTCGCGACCTAACCGCGGCAGCAGAATCTGGCAACGAAAAAGCAAAACTTGCTTTAGAAATGCTTGCATATCGTGTTAAAAAATACGTTGGCAGTTATATCGCAGTTTTAGGCGGGGTAGACGCTATCGTGTTCACCGGTGGTATCGGCGAAAACTCACCACTAATTCGTGGTCTTGTTATGGAAGATATGGAATATTGCGGAGCAATCTTTGATAAAGATAAAAACGCTGTTCGTGGCGAAACTTATCTTAACACTGCTGACTCTAAAGTTAAAATTATGGTAGTACCTACCAACGAAGAACTTTCTATCGCAAGAGAAACCAAAATTCTTACTGAAAATAAATAATAGTCTAAAAAGCCAAAAAACACTTAAAAATCGTTGACAAAGGCGGTTAAATGTTATATACTTTTATGGCTTACCGAAAGGAACAGTATGGTTATTGATTTAAGAGATATTAAAAGGCAAGGGAAAGACGGGATTGATTTTTTCTTTGAATACACGCTAGATAACTCACTTATCGATTTGCCAAACGTCAGTTTTAGCGCTCCTGCTAAAATAAACGGAACGGTTACGTTAACTGGTGAACACAGCGCTCTTATCGATGCCGATATAGAATTCTCTTTAAGTGGCAACTGCACAAGTTGTTTAGAGCGCGCTGATAGAACGTATTATGCAGATTTTTCAGAAGACTTTGGGATAGGAACTGAAAACGAAGGCGCAATTAAAGGGGATAGGATAGATTTAACGCAAACGGTAATCGAAACAATAATGGCGTTTATGCCTTATAACTTTTTGTGTAAAGAAGATTGCCTAGGGTTATGCCCAACTTGCGGAACTAATCTTAACCTAAAAAAATGCAATTGTAATAATAAATAGGGATGGTAAATAAAAATGGCAGTACAAAAAAGTAAAACTTCTAAACAAAGAACGAATAAAAGATTCGCTAACTGGAAGATTTCAGCACCAAATCTAGTAGAATGCCCACAATGTCATGAACTAAAAACCCCACACAGAGTATGCCCAAAATGCGGTTACTATAATGGTGTTTTAGTAGTAGACAAAACTAAAAAAGAGAAAAACGCGTAACTAAAAAACGGCGTTTATTTTAGGGTAAACAAAAAAACCACTTTATTCAAGGTAGAGTGGTTTTTAGTATTTTAAATTTTAATTAAAAACGGGGCGCAACGCTCCGTTTTTTCTGTATTTTTACGTTTGTTTAAGGCTTTATTTTCGTTTTTCAAAAGACGGGCTTTTAGAAAAAAACTTAACGTAGTTTCGGTAAAAAACCGTGTAGTCTTTATAACCGCAAGATAATGCCACGTAAGCAAGTTTTTCGCCTTTTTCGATTAAGGATTTAGCAAGTAGCATTTTCTTTTGTGAAACGTATTTATTAGGCGTGATTTTTAAGTGCTTTTTGAATAACTTAAACAGATAGTTTTTAGAAATAAAAAATTTATCGGCAATTTCTTCTACCCGAGAAATAGAAGATAGATTATTATTTACGTATCGCAAGATATTAGAAAGCGTGTCGTTAGAAGTGGCAGGTATTTCAAACGTTTTTAGTTCTTCTCGAAGAGATAGACTAATAAGTAAAGTTTCTATTTGCGAAAAAACCGTTTTTTGAAAAAGTTCTTTGTCAAGACCACTTAGTTTTGTGCAAAAATAATCTATATTGCTAAAAACGGATTGCAGGGGGTTATGATTAGAAATATTTACTTTTTTTACCGAATTATAATTTAGATACTTAACTAAGTCTTTGTTTTTTACTTGAATAATATATCGTTCGTAATCTTTATCGCCCTTTGCTTGATAGTAATGGTAAGTTCCCGGTGGGGTGATTATCAAGTCGTTTTGGTGTGCGTCTAAACAAAAATTTTCGTAATGATAAGTAAACGCGCCCTTTTTTATTAAAACTAGTTCGTAAAAATCGTGCGTGTGGTTAGAAAGTATGTCTTTTTTAGAGAGTTTGTTGTATCTATGCGCAAAGTAAAAGTCTTCGGTATAGGCCTCGAAATAATTTTTTGATTTAATTGTTTTGCGATTATTTGGCATTTTTGTTCCCCTATAAAAAAATTGTAAACTATTTGCAATGTTTTGTCAAATTTATGCAATAAAGTTTGCAAAAAAATTATTTACATATTTGAAATTAAGTTATATAATATAATAAAGAGAAAAATAAACTTCTTAAAAAGGAGAAAAATATGAAGATTTTATTTTACGGTTTTCAACACGGGCACATTTTTAATTTATACAACAAAGTAAAAGACAACAAAGACGTAGAAATTATCGCTTGCGTAGAAGACGATGCTAAAAAGAGAGAAGAACTTAAAGCAACGCGCGATATCGTTTGTTCTACCGAAAGTTTAGAATACTGGCTAGAAAAAGGCGTAGATATCGTTGCTATCGGCGATAAATACGGC
This sequence comes from Christensenellaceae bacterium, assembly GCA_045613505.1. Classification (GTDB taxonomy): domain Bacteria; phylum Bacillota; class Clostridia; order Christensenellales; family Borkfalkiaceae; genus UBA1259. The sequence goes on along the minus strand of JAZLBC010000015.1, from coordinate 19,922 downwards.
AAACGTGGTCCGGCTGTTATAAAAGCGCTTAAAAGTGGCGCGCACGTTATTGCAGACAAGCCTATTTGCACAACGCTTAAACAATTTAAAGAAATCAAAGCGCTTTCAGAAAAGAACAATCTAAAAGTTGCTTGTATGTTAGACCTTAGATATTTTTCTTCTACGCAAATAGTAAAGAAATTATTAGAAGAAAAAACTTACGGCGAAGTTAAAAACATTTCTTTTACCGGTCAACATTGTATAGACTATGCTAACCGCCCTGCTTGGTATTTTGAAGACGGTATGCACGGTGGCACTATAAACGACCTAGCAATACACGGAATTGACATGCTTTACTATTTAACGGGCTTAAAAATTAAGAAAGTTCACTCTGCAAGGTGCTGGAATTCTTATGCTTATAAAACCCCTAAATTTTTAGACTGCGCTATGTTTATGTTAGAACTAGAAAATAGGGCGGGCGTTATTGCAGACGTATCTTATTCTGCGCCAAGCCAAGTTTTCACAATGCCAACTTATTGGGACTTTAAGATTTGGTGTAGCACGGCTATGATACACTATAACATTACTTCTAACGTAGTAACCGTTTACGAAGAAGGCGAAAAAGGACCTAAAACGGTAGAACTAAAAGTTCCTGAAAGCGACTATTTACTAGACCTACTTGCAGAAATTAAGTCTGGGGATAGAACGTTTACTAACGGAGTGCTACTTGCAACCGAACAAACGCTAAAAATTCAAAAGGCTTCTAAATAGGAGATAGATATGAAAAGTTATAAAGTAGATAAATTAACAGTAAAAATTTTCGAAACGAGAAAAGAAATGGGCGAAGTTTCTGCAAAAGAAATTTCGGCAAAGATTAAAGAATTATTAGCAGTAAAACCCGAAATCAATATGATTTTTGCAGCAGCACCCTCTCAAAACGACGTGCTAAAATCGCTTGTAGAAGATAAAACTATCGAGTGGAATAGGGTAAACGCTTATCATATGGACGAATATATCGGCCTAGATAAAAACGCGCCACAAGGCTTTGGCAACTTTTTAAAAGACCATATTTTCGGGCTAGTTCCATTTAAAAGCATTAACTATATCGATATCACCACCACCGACCCTGATAAAGAAGCAGATAGATATGGCGAACTACTTAAAAACAACCCAACAGATATAGTAATTATGGGTATCGGTGAAAACGGGCATATCGCTTTTAACGACCCACCAGTTGCAGACTTTAACGATTCTAGATGGGTAAAACCCGTTAAACTAGACGAAATTTGCCGTAGGCAACAAGTAAACGACGGGTGCTTTAAGACTATAAACGACGTGCCAACCCACGCGATGACGCTTACCGTTCCAACCTTAGTTAAAGCACCATATTTATTCTGTATCGTTCCAGCGCCTACCAAGGCAAACGCCGTTTACGAAACCTTAAACGGAAAAATAGACGAGCATTGCCCTGCAAGTATTTTAAGACTTCAAGACAACGCTATATTATATCTTGACGGGGATAGTTCTAAACTCTTATGATTAAGATTAAAAGCGACAAAATTATAATAGGTGAAAGCCTTTTTAACGGCTATATTTATATCGATAACGATAAAATAGTAGAAGTTAGTAAAGATGATAAGCCTAGCCAAGAATTTTACGATTATACCGGCAAATACGTTTCGGCAGGCTTTATAGAAGTGCATACCCACGGCGCAGGCGGTTATTCTTTTATAAATAACACAGTAGAAGACGTTATAAAAGCGTGCGAACATCATTTATGCCACGGCGCAACTAGTATTTTGCCAACCGTTACCACCGCTCCTTTTAGCGTTATGAAAGAAGGCGTTATAAATATTTCTAAGGCAAAACGCTCGAATAAATGCAAATCTAATATTTTAGGCGCGCATTTAGAAGGGCCTTACCTTTCGCCAGCACAAGTAGGCGCGCAAAGCCCCGAAAATATTACCGAGCCTAAAAAAGAAGACTATATTCCGCTAATTAAAGAATATAAAAACGACATAAAGCGTTGGACTTACGCACCCGAGCGCGACGAAAACGGAGAGTTTTGCAAGTATTTAGTAGAAAACGGAATAATAGCATCGGCAGGGCATACTAACGCCACTTATAAAGATATGAAAACGGGCGTAGAAAATGGTATGAATATAACCACGCACTTATATTCGGCAACTTCTACTGTTACTAGAAACCAAGGGTTTAGAAGTCTTGGCGTTATAGAAAGCACCTTTTTAATGGATGAAATTTACGCCGAAATTATTGCCGACGGCAGACACTTGCCACCCGAACTTGTTAAAATGATTGTTAAAATTAAAGGCAAAGACAAAGTTATTGCAGTTACCGATAGTATGGAAATTGCGGGAACAGACGTAAAAGAAGGCAACCTTTCGGGAGTTGAATACATAGTAGAAGAAGGCGTTTGTAGGCTTAAAGATAGGTCGGCTTTTGCGGGTAGCATAGCAACTTGCGATAGACTTGTTAGAGTTTTAACCAAAGAGTGTGGTTTTAGTCTTGCTGATGCTGTGTATATGATGACCGAAACGCCTGCAAAACTTCTTGGCGTTAATAAGGGCAGACTAGAAAAAGGCAAAGACGCAGATATTATCGTGTTTGACGATAACGTAAACGTTTCTTCGGTATTCGTAATGGGCAAAAAAGTTATATAAAAATTCACTAATAAAAAAACGCTTAGCAAGTGCGCTAAGCGTTTTTTGTTATTTAGATTTTTTAGGTTTAAGAACTAGTTTAATTATAAAGCATTGTAGTCTATCGGGGAATATGCTTAATAGTTTAAGCAGTTTATTCGTGTTCTTTTTATAAACGATTTTATTTTTTTTGCTAGTTAATGCTACGTAGTAAGTTTTTGCAATTTTTACGGGGTTTTTAGGCGTGCCCATAAAACCTTTAACTAGGCGATAAAATTTATAAGATTGCTTTTTATATAGCGTGGTTTTTTCTTGAAGTTCTTTGGTTTTTACTAGCGCGCCCTGAGATAAAGAAGTGTTAAACGCACCGGGGCGAATAGTGATAACTTTTTGTCCTAAAAGGTTAAGTTCTTGCCTTAAACCTTTGGCATAAGATTCTAGCGCGGTTTTAGTCGTGTTGTAAATAGCGTTAAACGGCATGGGTGAGAGTGGCGCAACTTCGCTAGTGGTGATAATAATTTTACCAGTTTTGCCGAGTAACGGATAAAAGGTTTTGTTAACGAGCATCGCGCCCATCAGGTTAATATCGAAAATCTTTTTTAGGTTTTCTTCTTTAATTTCGATAAACGAATCAATAAAAAATATACCTGCAACGTTAACGATAGCATCTAATATAACGCCACTAGCACTAATTTTATCGTAAATTTCGTTTAGCGAATTTTTATCGGTGATATCCGCCTTAAAATACTTAACGCTCTCTACGTCGCAATTATCTAAAACGTCTAACGCGTAAACGTTAACGCCTTTACTGATATAGTAATTCGTAACGGCGCGTCCTATACCGCCAAGCGCACCCGTGATTAAAACGTTCATAAAATCTCCTTTGTTTTATTATAAAATAAAAGCCGAAAGGTTGCAAGTGTTTATAAAAACTTATCAAAAAGAACGCTTAAATAATTATGTGCTAAAAGAACTAAAACAAAATAAAATAATACGACGTTTAATTTAGTTTTAAGTATTGAATAAAAATATTTTAAGTGTTATAATTTAAAAAAACAAAAAAAGAGACGCTTTATGAGAAAAGATATTATCCACGCAAAACTACCAGACGTTTTTACTTTTTCTGATGGAACTAGGGTAACCGATATTCCGTCTTGGGAAAAAAGAAGAAAAGAAATTTTAGCCACTGCACTAGAAGTAGAATATGGTGGTATGCCACCAAAACCTGATAAAATGTGGGTAGAGCCTTTAACTTTTATGGATTTTCGCGGGATATATAGTTATAGAATACATTGCGAAGTAAAAGATAAAGACTTTACCTTTACTTTTAACGTGTTTCTTCCCAGTAACGAAAAGGATAAAAAGTATCCAGCAATACTTTCTGGCGATATGTTATACGTTTGGTGCCTTAACGAAGAAGTTATGAAAGAAGCGCACTCTCGTGGTTTTGCAGTAGTTAAGTTTAATCGCAACGAACTAGCGCACGATATGCACGGTATCGAAAACAACGCTAGAAGAAAAGGTGGTATTTACGAACTATTCCCAGATTCTAAATTCTGTGCTATTTCGGCTTGGGCATGGGGATATCATAGAGTAATAGACGCGTTAGTAGATTTACCTTTTATCGAAAAAGAACATATTTGCCTTGCAGGGCATTCTAGGGGTGGAAAAACCGTTATGCTTGCCTCGGCTACTGATGAAAGAGTGTTTGCCGTTAACCCTAACGGCAGTGGCGCGCACGGCTGTGGGTGCTATCGTTACGAGCAACGCGAAGAAAAAGGTGTATATTCGGTAGATCGTAGCGAAACTATGGCAGACCTATTTAGGCAATTCCCTTGTTGGATGCCAAGAGATTTAGAAGTGCATAAAGATAAAGCGTGGGAACTATTTTACGACCAACATTTTTTCAAGGCACTAATCGCACCAAGGGGGCTGTTTGAAACCAACGCATACGGCGATATTTGGGCAAACCCAAGGGGTTCTTATTTAACGCATATCGCTTCAAGAGAAGTTTGGAAACTTTATAACAAGGAAGAAAATACGGGCTACTTTTATCGCCCCGGCGGGCACGTTCACTCAAAAGAAGACTTCACGGCATACTTCGACTTTTTAGAAGGCATGCTAGGCAGAAAGCCTAAATACGAGTCTAAAATTCCTTACGACGATATTGCACCTATTCACGACTGGTCTTGCCCAAAAAAATAACCTAATAAAACATTTAAAATATTAAAAACCACTCGAAAGAGTGGTTTTTTTGCGTTTTAATAAACCTAAATATCTAGTGTGTTCTTAAATTCGGTAGGCGACATACCCGTAACGCGCCTAAACACGCGCGAAAAATATTGTGGATTGTCAAAAGAGAGTGCGTCTGAAATTTCGGTAAAGTTAAGGTTGCCTTCGCGTATAAGGTTTTTGGCGATTTTAATTTTTTCTTTAAGCATAAAGTTATAAATAGAATCGCCCGTTTGCGCTTGGAAAATTCTGCTCAAATAACTTTTAGAATACCCTAGGCTAGCGCAAAGGTCGGCAATTCTAAAAGGCTTATCCACGTTGTTTTCTATATATTTTTTAGTAGAAACGGTAATGTGGCTTTCCATGCTTTGCTTGTTCAAAAAAACCTGCATTTTTTCGATTTTAAGAATATTTCTTATAAGCAAAATTAAAAGTTGTTCAAGATAGGTTTTAATCATTTGTTCGCCACCGATAACGGGGGATGCAACCTTTTTTAGTTCTTTAAGTTCGGGGTCGTTTTTAGGGAGTATAAAAGTAGACTGAGATTCGTGTATTATAGCCGAAATAAATGGCTTTAAGTTTTTATCTAAAACGCCGTGATGTTTTTCTAAATATTTCATAATAGGCGAATTACACACAAACGATATAACGAAAAAGTTTGGCGAAGAATCAAAGGCGCGTATTGCGTGGAACTCGTTGGGGCGGTGAAAAACTATTTCGCCTTGCGAAAGGGTTATGCTTTCTTCTTCGCTTTTAACAAGCACCTTGCCTTTATCAACGTAAACCATTTCCCAAAAGTCGTGCTTTTCGCCTTTATATAAAAAATTCTTGTCAAACTCGTAGTAGTGCACGGTAACGATTTTAGAAATATTAAGGACGTTTTTAATTTGAGTTTTAATATAAGTTGCTTTCATAAAAGAACACCTAAAAATTTATTAGTGTACGATATTGAACATATAAGATAAAAAAATATATGTTTATAATAAACGTTTTAACTTATAATTATTATAACCAAAAATAAAAATTATTGCAAGGAGTTTTATATGAAAAAAGGTATCAATATTTGGTCTTTCTCTGGTGGAACTATTAAAGAAAATATCGCACTTGCTAAAAAGGCGGGGTTTGAAGGTGTAGAACTTGCCCTTAACGCTACGGGCGAACTTTCTATGAATTCTACTGATAAAGAGATTAAAGAAATTAAAGATTTTGCCACCGATATGGGTATGGCGCTTTACAGTTTATCTTGTGGTATGTGTTGGGATTATAGGCTATCTGACGACGACAAGAACGTGCGCGAAAAGGCAAAAGATATGATTAAAAGGCAACTAGACGTTGCTAAAAAACTTGGCGCAGACACGGTTTTAGTTATACCGGGCGCAGTTAACGTAAGTTTTTCTATGCCAGAAGTAAAGGTTGCGTATAACGTGGTTTACGATAGGGCGCTTGAAGGGCTTAACGAACTTAAAACACACGCAGAGGACTTAAAGGTTAATATCGGGCTAGAAAACGTTTGGAACAAGTTTTTACTTTCTCCAATCGAAATGCGCGACTTTATTGATAAAATCGGCAGTAAATACGTTGGTAGTTATTTAGATATAGGCAACACCTTGTATTGTTCTTACCCAGAAGACTGGATAAGAATTTTAGGCGATAGAATTAAAAAAATTCACTTTAAGGATTACCGCATAGAAGCAGGCGGACTTCACGGTTTCGTAGACTTGCTTGCAGGCGACGTTAATTATCCAGAAGTAGTAAACGCGCTTAACGAAATCGGCTATAACGACTGGGTTTCTGCCGAAATGATACCGGGGTATAAATATTATTCCGACACTATAATTTATAACACTTCTAACGCTATGGATAAAATTTTAAGGAGAAAATAATATGATAAAAGTAGGATTGATTGGTTGTGGTTTTATGGGCAGTATGCACGCAAACTGCTATAAGAATATAGAAGGCGTTAAAATAACCGCCGTTGCAGACGTAAGGCGCGAAAAAGCCGAAGAACTAGCAAACGGTGCTGAAATTTTCGCAGACGGCAAAGACCTTATCGCTAATGCCGACGTAGACGTTATAGATATCTGCTTGCCTACTTATTTGCACGCAGAATACGCTATTCTTGCTATGGAAAAAGTTAAATATTTATTCGTAGAAAAACCCGTTGCTCTAACCGAAAAACAAGCAAAAGACATGCTTAAAAAGAGCGAAAAGACTGGTTGCAGAGTTCAAGTTGGGCAAGTAATTAGGTTTTGGGACGAATACGTAGAACTTAAAAAGATAATCGAAAGTGGCGTTTACGGCAAAGTTATCAACGCTAATTTTAGAAGAATTAGCCCACGCCCAACTTGGGGTTATAATAACTGGCTACTTGATATATCGTTATCTGGTGGCGCAGCGCAAGACCTTCACATACACGATACCGACTACGTTTTATCGGTATTCGGTGAGCCAGAGAAATTTTATTCGGTTAAAAACGTAGCGGGCGAAAAGAATTCGTATATCAACACCGTTATGAAATATAAAGACTTCGCTGTTTCAGTAGAAGGCACTTGGGATTTACCTAGCACGCACCCGTTCGAAGCAACGTTTAGAGTGGTTTTTGAAAATGCCACGATAGAAAATGCAGGTGGTAAATTCGTTTGCTATACAAATGATGGCGCAACCGAAATTAAAATCGAAAAGAAAGATTTAGGCGAAGGCGCAAAAGGCGGCAATATTTCGGATTTAGGCGGATATTTTAACGAACTCGTATATTTTACCGATAGAGTTAAAAAAGGCGAAGAAATTGAAAAGGCAACCCTAAAAGACGGGGCAAAATCGTTAGAATTCGTGTTAGGAGAAATTGAAAATGCTTAAAGTAGGCATAATCGGTTGCGGTAATATATTTACAATGCACGCCACTTCTTGCGACTACTTAAAAACCGCAACGCTAGTTGCCGTGTGCGACGTTAAAAAAGAAAGGGCAGACAGGGCGTCTAAAAAATACGGCGTTAAAGCGTATTACGATTACAAAGAACTTATCGACAACGAAGAGTTAGACGTAGTGCATATTTGCGTTCCACACTATTTGCACCCCATAATTTCTAAATACGCGCTAGAACGCGGTATTAACGTGCTTTGTGAAAAGCCTATGGCGATAAAATACGAAGACGCGTTAGAAAACGTTAGAATTGCCAAGGAAAAAGGCGTTAAATACGGCATAATTTTTCAATGCAGATTTAACGATACTTCAAAACTAGTTAAAGAAAATTTAGAAAACGGCAGACTTGGCAAAGTGTTGTCTGGTAGAGTGGTGTTAACTTGGTGTAAGCCAGACGAGTATTATTCGCTATCCGACTGGAAAGGCACTTGGGAAAAAGAAGGTGGCGGGGTTATTATCGACCAAGCAATTCACTCTCTTGACCTTGCTAACTGGTTTATAAACGACGAAGTTGTTTCAGTTCAGGCGCATTTAGCAAACCGCGGGCATTCTATTATGGAAGTAGACGACACGGGCGAAGGTTTAATTAGATATAAAAACGGGGCAACGTTATCTTTTTGGGCTATGAACAACTACGCGTGCGACGACGATATAGAAATTAGACTATGTTGTGAAAAAGGCAAAGTGCGTATGAGTTATAACGACGCTATAATAGAGTTTAACGACGGCACTATCTTATCCGTTCGCCAAGGCGCAGGCGATATAGAATACGAAAACGGCAAAGACTATTGGGGCTTTCAACATATTCGCCAAATAGAAGATTTTTACGACGCTGTAATAAACAATCGCGAACCAAAAATCACGGGCGAGAGCGCGCTTAAAATCCAAAAACTAATCTGCGAAATTTACGATAAAGGCAGATGGTAAACCAAAAAAATATAATAAAAAAGCACGGAGTTTTCCGTGCTTTTCATTTTGTAAATTTTAGTCTTTTTTCTTTTTTCGAACAGGCAATTTAATTTGCGCTAGCAATACCGCAACAAATACGAGTAAGCACCCCAAAAGTTCTTTTAGCGATAATTTTTCGCCTAAAACTATCCAGCCAGAAAGCACGGCGAAAACCGATTCTAAACTCATTATAAGTGTTGCACTAGTGGGGTCTGCCGATTTTTGCGCTACGATTTGCAAGGTATAGGCAATACCGCTAGATAAAAAGCCCGCATACATTATTTCTAGTTTGCTACCCCAAATACTAGCAAAACTAGGATTTTCTAAAACAAACGCCAAAATTAGCGAAATTATCCCAACCACTAAAAATTGTATGCAAGACGTTTTAATCGGGTCTGCGCCTTTTTCCATAAAATAATCTATTATCAAAATATGAAAGGTAAAAAAGAACGCGCTAACAAGTGTTAAAAGGTCGCCAACTTCGATATAAAACCCACCTTTAATTGAAAGTAGATAAAACCCAAGCGTAGCAATCGGCACGCATATTAAAACGATTTTAGGTATGCGCCTTTTAAGCATAACGCCAAAAATAGGCGTAAACACAATGTATAGCGCGGTTATAAAACCAGCCTTACCAGACGCGTTATCCGTCATAAGCGAAATGCCTTTTTGTTGGCAAAAACTAGCAATAGTAAGCGCAACGCCACAAAAAACACCTGCTATTAGCGTTATTTTGTCTGGTTTAAGCACGTGTTTTTTTTGGTTTTCTAGTAACTTTTTATTATTTTTATAGTTAAAAAAGCAAATTACTGGTATTAAAAACAGAAAGCCCAAAAAACTTCTTGAAAACAAAAAGGTAAACGGCTCAACAGAGCCACTTGCCGTTGTTTGCGCAACAAAAGTGCTACCCCAAATAAGCGCAGCGATTAAAAGCATTAAGTTAGCACCAAGTTTTTTAGACATAAAAAGTTTTCCTTTTTTTTATTAAGACCTAAATATTATAGCACGTTAGCGAAATTCTTTCAACTTTTTGCGCCTATTACTAATATTTTTTGTAATTTCAATCTGCCGACTGCGCGAGAGAAAACGCAATAATTTTTACGCGCTTATTTATACTATCGATTATATCTACCCGCAAAGAGAAAAAGTTGACAAAATTAACTTTTGGTGTTAGAATAAGAAAGTACGCAAAATTATTGCTAATAATTTTGTAATTTCTAAAGAATAATACGGAGATTTGTTATGGGCGGAAGTTGGGACTTTACGCTGGCTAATTACGGCGACGTTTGGTCGTTCGTGGTTCAGTTTGGGCTTCTTATGCTAAGCTTAATGCTAGGCAATTTTTTAAGATGTAAAATTCCTTTGTTTAGGAATTTTTTGATACCATCGGCACTACTTGGCGGGGCACTATTATTGATTGCAAACGTTATTTGCAAGCAATCGGGCTTCGTTTTGGTTGATAATCGTATAATGCAAGTTATAACGTATCATTGCCTTGCAATCGGCTTTGCTTCAATGTCGCTTAAAACTGAAAAAAGCAAGCACAAAACCAATCGCACACAAGTTTTAGAGTTCGGCGCGCTACAAGGTGGTTCTTATATGCTACAAGCGTTCGTGGGGCTAGGTATAACGCTTATCATGTTTTTACTAACGCGTTACGGCGAAAACGTTGTATCTTACGTAAGTGGTTTAATACTGCCACTTGCCTTTGGTCAAGGCCCAGGAAACGCGCTCAGTTGGGATATAAACTATACCAACACCCCTGCGACACAATTTGCGGGAAACGGTAGTTTCGGCTTGTCGCTTGCATCAATCGGCTTTGTAGTTGCATCTATTTTCGGCGTGTTTTATATTAACCTACATAAAAAACGCGGGACTCTTTCAGTTAGAAATAGTAAAATGACCGACGGATTTATCGACCAAACAAACCCTAGTGGCAACGAAATTCCTGACAGCGAATCAGTTGATAAATTCTCAATTCAAACAGGGTTCGTAGCGTTAGCGTATGCGCTTGCTTTTGGATTTATGAGTTTACTTGGCGTTATTTCTAATTTTACAAATAGTATTGCTTGGGGCTTTAACTTTTTATGGGCGTCGCTCTCAGCTATGCTTATTAAATTTATCGTTAAGCGCTTGCGTAAACGCAACGTTATGAAAAGGGATTATATAAACAACTATCAAATGGATAGGATTTCGGGCTTTTCGTTCGACATTATGATTGTTGCCGGCGTTGCAGCTATCGAAATTAACGATATCAAAAATTATATTCTTCCGATTATCTTTTTAAGTCTTGTAGGCACTATAATTAGTTATATTTATATACGCCTAGTTGCAAAAGAATGCTTTAAGGGTTTTGAGCACGAATTCTTTTTAATGAGTTTTGGCACATTGACCGGCACGGCTTCTAACGGCATGATTTTAATGAAAGAAATTGACCCAAGTTTAAGAACGCCTACTTCTAGTTTATATATTCTTTCAAACTTTCCGGCAATGGTTATGATTGCGCCACTACTTTTCCTTTTAGGCTTTGCAGGCAAATCGCTAACTAACGCCGTTATAGCGTGCGGGGTGTTCTTCGTCTTATGGATAGTTTACACCACGTTCTTGTTTAGAAGAAAGATTTTTAGAAAACGCTACAAAGATAAACCCGTAGAAGTTTGGCACGAAGAATAGCGTTATAGCAAAAACTAATTAAAATAAAAAAAAATTAAAAGGACTTTTTAAGTATTAAACTTTTTTAATTTAATACCTATAAAAAAAGACTGCCATCTAGCAGTCTTTTTTAGTTGCTCTAATCATAATTTTTTAGTCTTTCAACCAAAGTTTTTACTTTTTGTCTAACTTCGTTAAATTGTAAATCTAATGCATTAAAAATCTCTTCTGGAGTTGTTTCATCTCCGTATACAAATGGCCTAGTGGAAAAAATCGTCCACCACTCCCAATCTGCTTTTTTTGGTCTTAGATTAGTATATTTGGGAATTCTATCAAACGTATTTCTTATAGAAAGTGGAGCGTTTTTATTGTTAAGAGCAATCTGAATTTTAAACTTGTTTTTTTCTACTACGATTTCGTAAGCGTAAAAATGTCCGTGCCCCCAACTGCCTTTTAGATTTTCGTGATATGGTAGGTGCTCATCTAAATCTTGTGTTGTAAAACGTATATGTCCTTTATCGGATTGTAGGCGAGAAGAACTAATTTCGCCATTTAGGGATTTAGTAGTAAGCCAATTACGTAAAGTCAACCTTATGTCGTTTGCAAAAGAAGTTGGTTTCTTTATTGGAACTAGCGTGGGAGAGTTTTTTTCACTAGTTTTAGTGATGGGGTTACTGTAATAAAAACCTTGTAGCGCTTTATCAACGTCTTCAACGGGATATATTTCAAGTAGTTTATCTCTAATGCTATCTTTAATAAATTCAGGTGTTAAAATTTTCTTTATCGCTAAAACGTTTTGTTCGTGTTTGATTTTATTTAACACGAAATTTTTTATTTTTTCTATGCTAAAATAATCTTTAGTTAATATTTCTACAAGCGTAATGCCGTCTTGATTATCTTTTTCGAAAGGGATTTCTATTTTATTAATCGTAGCAGTTTCGTATTCGTAATAGAATAAATAAATTTTATGGCAAACTACCATGCCAACAGATAAGTGTGTTTGATTAAAATAACTTATCAGTTGTGTTTCGAAAGAATTATTAAAAATTAAATTATATTGCTTTAATTCTATATCAAAAATGTCTTTATCGTTTATTCTTAAAATTATATCTGGGATAAGTGTGTTTCCAGAGCCTACTGCAAGGTGCTTTTGTGTATCGATTTCATTAAACAATTTTTGATAGTTAAACAATGCAGAACAGTATTGTTCCCATTTTTCTTGTATCTTTGCTTCTAGCGAACCATATAACTGTTTATAATCGTTAACTATTAAATTCCATTTTTCTATATTGGTCATAACGCCTCCTTTGTAATTAAAGATTATATATTAAAATTCTTCTTTCGTTGTTTCTTCGTTACTAGTTAGTGGCACGGCGTTTTTATGATAGAAGAAAACGGACGGCCCAACGAAGATTATAAACACCACAAAAAATAATAAAAAGTTAATTAGTCCGTCGGTAGAGCCAGTAGTTATAAGGCTAAATAGCCCCGTTCCACAAAGCGTAAAGAACACCGAACCGATTATAGCGATAATCGGCATAACGAAACGTTTGAATACGCCCACGTCTTTAAATTTGCGGATAATATAAACGTACATCGTGATATATAGCGCGTAGATTATAGCGCACACTAGTTCGTCTAATGCGCCCAAATGTTTTAAAAACCAAGCGTTGTTAAATATAAGCACCCATAACGCTAGAATAATAATCGAGCAAGCGTAGCCGTAAACACATGATAAAAACGAAGTAGAGCCGTTTTTAGATAGTTTAGAAAACTTTTTAGGGCAAATGCCTTGCCCACGGCAAGATAGGGTATACATGCCACGGCAAGAACTAATAGTAAGTCCGTTAACCGTTCCCATACACGAAATAGTGATAAACAACGTGAATAAAATACCGCCAACTCCACCGAAAATCTTTTCGAACACCATAATAGGCGCGTTTGCACCAGCGTTTATAACGTCCTGATTTCCTAGCGTTGCAGACAGTGCCACGTAGTATAGAATATAAAACGCGAGTATAGCAATAGTTCCAAACACTAGCGCCCTAGGTAAATTCTTTTTCGAATCTTTAAGTTCAGCGTTAATTGAAGTGGCGCACACCCAGCCTTCGTAAGCAAAAGCCGTAGTCGTTACGGCAGAGCCAAAGTTATTAACACCAGAGTTCGCGCTATTAGTAAAGGCGTTTACGATACCGAATTCTTTGCCGAACAATAGCCCTGCTAATAGCCCCACGATAACAACTAGCGCAATCGGTATAAGTTTTATAGCCGTTGCAGACACCTGAAATTTAGCCGAAATTTTAGGCGAGTAGTAGTTAAGCACCACCGAAAGCGTTATTATAATAAATGCAAATAGAATAACTTGCCAGTCGCCGTAATAAAAGTTTAGCCCAAACATACTAAAAAAGTAATGCCCTGCAAATAACGATACTACCGAAGTGATAATGGGGTAGTATAAGGTGGTCATCGTCCACGCGATAAAATAACCAACTTTTTTGTTGGTGGCGGTTTCTACGTAATCTACAACTCCGTTAAACTTGGTGATTTTTGTTGCGAAAACTGCAAAACAAAACCCAGACGTAACCATTATAAGCCCGCCGATAAGCCAAGCAAGAAGCGAAGTTTTAAGATCTCCACCAGAACTGGCGAGCACTCCACCCGCCTTTATAAACACGCCCGAGCCTATAACTATGCCGATAACCATAGCAACACCAGTCCATATACCGTATTGCTTTTTAATTTTTTGCATAAGAACCCCTTAATAAAAACATAAAAATATTATACCAAATAACCTTAAAAAAAGCAATAAAAAGTTAAACGCGCAAAAAGGCAAAAAAATAACCCCTACGCCACGAAGTATTCGAGAGTAGCATAGGGGGGATGTTTTAGTAGATAGTTCGTTTATAGCCCGATAAGAACGGCAAGCATGATAAATCCAAGTGATAAAACGAATAAGATAAGTTGGAATAAAATAGTTTTCTTAAACCACTCTGAAAAACTTACGTTTGCAAGCCCAAGTCCAACTAAAAGCGTTCCGCAAGTTGGGTATAAAACGTTGGTGTAGCCGTCTGCAAACAAATAGGTTAAAATTATAATAGTTTTGCTAATGCCTTCTATCGGCGCAAGCGTAAGCATAGGTATAATCAAAACTGCTTTTGCAGAAGCGCTTGGTATAAAGAATTCGATAATAAGAACGAACACGTATAAAATAACCACTGCAACGTAAGGCGAAATGTTTGCTATCGAGTTGTAAAAATAATTAAATATCGTGTGAAGGATATTGCCTTGCTGTGCGATATGCGTTATACCGAACGCAATAATAATAATCAAAATCGACGGTAAAACTGCTTTAACGCCCGCCAAAAAACACTTTCCAAGTTTTTTATAAGAACCTAGCAAGATTCTGCCGATAATAGCCGTTCCCACGATAAACGCCACAGCCATAAACACCATAGCAAGCGACCTAAGCGACGCAATCGACGTGGTTACTATAACCGCCAAAAGCGCAACCGAAAATAGCGTGATAATAAGTTTTGCTTTGTAACGGTCTTCTTTGCGTTGTTCGTCGGTAATGTTTAAGAACGCTTTGGTATCGAATCGTTCCGTTGCGCGTTTTTCATCACGCTTTGCTAAAAACACTAAGAATAAAGACGTAACAACGTACATCACGCAGAAAATAATGCATCTATACCAGAGCCCGTCGGTAACGCTAACGCCACCCGCAATCGACGCCGTGCCTATCGTCATCGGGTTAGTAATAGCCGTTGTAAAGCCAACGCCCGAACCGATTAACACGAACGAAATTGCCGTAAATCTAGACCAGTTAAGCGCAGTGCAAAGCATTGCAAAAACGGGGTAGAGTATAAGCAGTTGTTCTTGTAAGCCGAACACCGCCGATAAAAGCATAATAACTGCCGTTATCGCCCAAATAACTGCAAAGCGTTTTTCTTTTAACTTTGCCATAATCACTCTCACTAGCGAAACGAGCCCACCGCTTTCTTCCAACACCTTAAAAGTTCCGCCAAGCACTAAAAGTAGCGCAATAATCATAATCGCGTTAGCGCTGTTTGCGCCGAAAATTATTGCCTCGAAAGGCGCGGTTAGCCAGCGATAAATAGGTAGTCTAGAAGTGTTTTCTGCGCTAGTAAGTAGCCTAAAAGAATCAATAATAATTTGTTTATTAAGCGAAACGTCGGTAGTGTATTCGTAAAACGGCTGGCCAAGTTTAGAAATATCCGTGGTATAAACGGTGTATTTGCCCGCGGGGATTATAAAAGTTAGCGTGCCAACGAATATTAAAACGGCAAAAAGTATTATGATTACCGCAATAAAACTTTTTAGCCCAAACTTCATATTAACGTCTAGTTCTTTATTTTTACTCATTTTCTTTCTCCTTTTGTGTGCCGTAAACGTCTAAACAAGCAAGCCTCCACTTTTCGTCGTATAAGTTATGTATTTCTTCTGATGCAAGCGTCCACTTAATATAGCACTTATCCTTATCGTCTGGCACTAACATAAAGTAATCGTTTAGAACGTAAAACTCTAAGAAACCTTTGGCTATCGAATACGTTAGCGAGTAAACGTGTTTTGCGTCGAATTCAAAGTTCGCGTCCTTTCCGTTAAGCGTTCCGCTAAATTTAAGCCCGTGCTTAGTAAGCGTTGCTTTTCCAACCGAAAGCGCTACTCTGTCTTTCGGCGATTTTTTTAACTTGTCAAGCCTAATCGTTGAAAGCGTGCCGGAGAGTGATAGCGCAAAATCATTACTAAGTATTTCTTTTCTCACGCAACTGCGTTGCCACTTGTACCACTCGTCTATATCGTCAAAGCACTTGCCATTAGCATTTACTAAATCGTAATACTCGTTAACCTTAACGCTAAACCCGCAATTTTTGCACTTAATCGTATCGTTATCTACAAACAACTCGTGTTCGCTATCGCAGTTAGAACATTTATACAAAATCTTGTCTATACCGTAAGCGTTCGGCTTTTTGCCAACGTATTTGTTTCTAGCCGTTTTGTTAAATTCAAAATCGTTATAACTGATTTTTTCTAGTATCAAATCGTAAATTTGTTTTTCGCTAAGCGTTTCTAACTTTTCCGGTGTGAATAATAGGGTATAGTCTATGCTAATGCGCCCCTTTTTTCTATCGCGCGAATATCTGTTAGTCGCTAAAAACGCCCCTTTAGACGTAGCCACAACCACGTTCGCACGGCTACGCTTTATAAACTGCGCAGTCGCAGGGTTTATGGGGTGCGTGCTTCCGCTTGTCGATTGTATGCCTTCGGGAAATAGCCCTATTGCGCCGTTTCGCTTTAATACGCCAAGCATATGCTTAACGCATAGCATATCAGGTTGATATAGGTATTTAGAAATAACGCCAAGGGATAGCATTATCCTAAACAACCCTTTTTCTAACACGTTTTGGAATCCGCAAACCAAATTGATATCCCAACGCTTAAACCCATACGCCATATAAATAAATTCTAATCTAGAAGAGTGCGACGCAAGTAGTATAGTCGGCTTGCCTTTTAACGCTTTTGGGCTGTAATCTCTGCTAAACTTAACCTTGTATTTTCGATTAAGAAACCCTAGAACCAGCCTAACTATGCCCATCACAAAAGGGTTTGGCTTTTTAATCTTTCTTGCCACGACTTTTGTTTTCAAGTCTTTTTTCATCTACAAATATTTTCCTTTTTTCGCCGTTTTGTCTCATAATTCGATATATTATTACTAAAACATAATACCATAAAATATAAATTCTAGCAATATTTATTTTAATATAAAATAAGATGAATTTAATTTTAGCCTACTATGCTACTCTCTTATCGCGTAAAAAATAACTTACATGGCGCTAAGTTTCAAAAATTGCCTATAATATCCTAGCCGAAAAATCAAAAAAACTTAAACTAAAAGTGCAAATAAAAAACCTAAATATAAAACGCAAAGCAAAAACGCCAAGAAAAAACCCAAACCAAAAAACTGGTTTGGGTTTACGTTTTAGTTTTTCCATGGCGGGCAAGTGGTGCTTGCGTTTGAACCTTTTTTGATATAAGTTTTATTTTTATTGCAAACATTTGCGAAAAATGATAGAATAAACTAGGAGAAAAAATTATGAAAAATAAAATCTTATCTATTGTGATATTTATTCTTATTTTATGCTTGAGTATTCCTACTCTTACGGCATGTAAAGAAAACTCTAATGATAGTTCAGGGTTGGAATATGAACTAATCAATAATGGCACGGAATATCAAGTAAAAGGTATTGGAACTTGCACTGATACTAAAATAATTATTCCATCAATGCACGATAATATCCCTGTAACAAGTATAAAAAATTCTGCATTCGCCGAATGTAATACATTAACAAATGTTGTAATACCAAATAGCGTAACTAATATAGGGTTTAGAGCGTTCTATTATTGTGATTCACTCAAAAGTGTTATAATACCAAATAGTGTAATCAGCATAGGTGTTTCTGCTTTTGATTATTGCGATTCATTAAATTTTAATATAAAAGATAGTTTGAAATATTTAGGGAATAGTGACAACAAATATTTATATCTTGCAGATACAACGGCAACTAATATAACTTCAGCAACAATAGATAGTAATTGTAGATTTATAGGCGATTATGCGTTCTCTTGGTGTGATTCATTGAAAAATGTGCTAATACCAAATAGCGCAACAAGTATAGGTAAAAATGCTTTTGAGCATTGTAATTCACTTAAAAATATAGTAATACCAAATAGTATAACAAGTATAAGTTATTATGCCTTCGCTTATTGTGGCTTAGAAAAAATAATTATACCAGAAAACGTAACAACATTATCTTCTAAAGTGTTTTTTTATTGCACTTCGTTAACAAATATCACAATTGATAATAAAGTAACAAGCATAGGTGCTGAAGCATTTAGGGGGTGCTATTCGTTAAGTACTATTGAGTACTGTGGCTCATTATCTCAATGGTCTAAAATCGACAAAGATTCTTCTTGGGATTTAGACGCAGGTTCATATACCATAATTTATAATTACATAAGAGATTGATAGTTTATATTTCTCGTAATTTTAAATATGTTATAGTTTTTAACTTAACAAATTCAATGATTAAATATATTTATAAATATTGGAGGACTAGATGGATAAACAAAAGAAAAAAAAGTTCCTAAAAGTTTATTGCTTAAAAATACTTTTTTTATTTTTAATAACATTAGTTGTTGTTTTAGCTATCATCAATATTTTTATGGCATATAAGTTTGAGGGTGAATATTCGAATGTTTTTACAGCTATTAGTGGTTGGGTAAGTTTTCTTGCAACATTTATTATTGGATTGATAGCTTATATGCAAAATAAAAAATACAAGAAAGAAAATGATGATTTTATAAAAGAACAAAAGGAATTATCATGGAAAAACAATTATGTAGATTTATGCCGTAGGTTTTTTACACAATTATGTGAACATGGGCAACTTTATAGTAAATATTATCCACAAAAATTAGAAAGGATGTTCTTAAAAAATTTGGAAGAAAAATGTTTTTATGATTATGAATTGATGGTAAGCGACTTTGAATCAATCATAACTCATTTTTTAATTTTTTTAAGGAAAAGTCAAATATTTAACGACAAACACAGCGAAGTGTATGATGCGTTATTAAAATCTTACACAACCCAGTTATTTCTAATGAATTATTTTAATGAAATTATGGATAAAGAAATCCAATATGATAAGCAAGTTTGCGGAAATCTTGTAAAAAACGCATTGAAGAATTACAACAATTTTGTAGATTCACTTTACATGTATAAAGAAAACTTAAATTTACTAATGACTGATATTTATGAGATGGACATTGATACTCTAAGAACTAACCTCTTATATCAGAAAGAGAAACATAAGGAATGGTATAAAAAAGTGAAAAATATTCCTGAATATATTGCAAATATTATAAAAGAAACAAATGAAGACAAGAATAATGACGTTCGAAAAAAAGAAGAACAAAAAAGAGAAGATAGCAAATAAACCATAAATTGATAAAAAAAGTGTGCGAAATTTCGTGCACTTTTTACTTTTGGTTTCTATTAAAATCAAAAACAATTCCTGTATTTCCCTTAACGAAGATATATTTTATTATCGTAATAGAAAAAGCGACTCTATTTGGGTTCAAATAGAATCGCTTTTGGCGGAGAAAATGGGTTTTTCGCCTGTGCGACCTACCCGATAAAATGCCCACTGGACATTTTAGTCCTACGGACAAATTGCTAACGCAATTTTCTCCATATTCAAATCCCATTTTTATTTTTTCACGAACTTCATACAACAAAAAAAGGCCATCAAACGATGGTCTTATTTTGTTGGCGGAGAAAATGGGATTTGTCGTTTTGCACGACGCCCCAGTAAAATGTCCACTGGACATTTTAGTCCGCTAAAAATACAAACTATTATATATTACTTTTTAAAGCGGACAAATCGGCAGGCGCCGATTTCTTCCCCCATCAAATCCCATTTGTTGCAACTATATCAACCAACAAAAAAAGA
>JAZLBC010000014.1:0-17959 GCA_045613505.1 Christensenellaceae bacterium | reverse complement strand
GGAAAAAATGGATTTTGTAACTATACTACTTTTCGTGGTAGGAATAATTTTTATAGTAAAGGGTGGGGATTTCTTCGTTGACGCTGCGTCTTGGATTGCCGAAGTTAGCGGAATACCTAAACTAATAATCGGCGCAACAATCGTTAGCGTGGCAACAACGCTCCCTGAACTTTTAGTTTCTTTAATCGCAAGTTCTCAGGGCAAGGTAGATATGGCTGTTGGCAACGCCGTTGGAAGCGTTACTGCAAACACGGGGCTTATTATGGCGCTATCGCTATTGTTTATGCCGTCCGTGATAAATCGCAAAGATTTCTACGGCAAATCTTCTTATCTAATCCTTGCTGTTGCCCTAACGCTTATCGCAGGGCTAACTGGCGGGGTTAACGTTTGGTTCTCGATTGCGCTACTATTGATATTCGTGGTGTTCTTAGTAGAAAACGTTATGCTAGCGCGCAAGAACGAAGTGCCCGTATCGTTAAACGAAAACGACCCGAATAGCCTAGAAAACACGGCAAAAACCGTTAAAAAAGACAAGAAAACTATAATAATAAATATCGTTAAATTCGTACTTGGCGTTGCCGGTATCATTTTTGGCGCAGACTTTTTAGTAGATAGCGCAACCGAAATCGCGCTCTATATAGGCGTTTCAGAACGCATTATCGGCGTAACTATCGTGGCGGTAGGAACTTCGCTTCCGGAACTCGTTACTACCATAACGGCAATAGTAAAAAAACAATCAGACTTATCGGTTGGCAATATTTTAGGCGCAAACATACTTGATATGACTATGATAATGCCACTTTGCGCAATAGTATCAGGCGCAACGCTACCTATATCGTTTAGTTCTACCGTTATAGACGTATCTGCCTGCCTATTAGTAGGTTTAATCGCAGTAGTGCCAATGCTAATATCTTCTAAATTTTCTAAGTGGCAGGGCGGAGTGCTACTTGCGGTATACGTGGGCTATCTAGTAGTTACTTGCATCTCGCCTATCTAATAAAAAACTAACGGGCAACCTTTCGCCCGTTTTATTTTGGAATAAAAAATGAAGAACCCAGACAGAAACACCAAATATTATTTTTTAGATTTAGTCGAAAAGGGCAGTTCGCTTAAAGCCGTTTTGCCAACGCTAAAACATTTTTCCAAAGTGCACGACGAAATATCGTTCGGCTCGCGCGAGTTTGTGTACTGCATTTTTCACACGCACGAGCACCTAGAAATTTTCTATATCGAAAAAGGCAAAGGCGTGTTCGAAACTAAAAACGGCAAAACCGAAATCAAGGCAAACGATATTATTATCGTAAACGCGGGCACTGCGCATAGGCTATATTCTAAAGAAGAACCGCTAGAATATTTTAACCTTGCCGTTTCTAGTTTTTATCGCTCAGACTTAAAAGAAAACTGCGTTTCTTCCCGCGGTATCGAAAAGATATCGCTAAAAAGTAAAGAGAACAATATTTATTCGATTATGCGTAGATTCGAAATTCAAGCAAAAAAAGAGCACGTTAGCACACTTCGCGCGTATTCGGTAGTATACGAAATTCTAGACTTAATCGTAGAAACGCTTTCCGTTAAAGACGATAAAACAAGCAAAAAAGAAAAGCATACGCTTACCCAAAAGATAAAAGGCTACGTCGAAGAAAACTTTGATAAAGATTTAACGATAGAAGAACTATCAAAACGATTTTTTATTTCTAAAAGCCATCTCGCGCATAGTTTTAAGAGCGAATACGGCTGTTCGCCTATCAAATACTTGATAAAAACTCGTATAGAACAAGCAAAAGTATTGCTTCTTTGCACGGATAAAAACGTTACCGAAATTTCAAGCGAAGTGGGTTTTTCAACCCCTAACTATTTTTCTTATTACTTCGCGAAACTCGTTGGCAAATCTCCGTCTGATTTTAGAAAAAATTCTAGCGAAAAGCAATTTTAAAAAACTAATCCCCCCACCGTGCTCGGTAGGGGGCTTTATTTTTTAAGTTTTATAATTATTCGATGCTAAATCTAACGTATCTTGCGCCGTTAATTCCGTTTTCGGCATACCATAAAATTAAAAGGAAAGTTCCGCCTTCTAGTTCGATAACTTGTGGTTCGCCAAACGAAAAAGTAGTCCACCCGCTAAATTCGTTATCGCTATTACCTTTGGTATTACCCGCACTAGTTGTCCAAACGGGTGCGTTTTCTATAAGGTTTAGCCCATTTTCATCGGGGCGTGCAACTGCCACCCAAACACCAACTGGGTTTTCTTTACGTTGGTTATAGGCAATTAAAACTCTGCCGTCTTTAAGTGCAAGTAGAGAAGTAGATTGTCCCTTAAAAGGATAAGGTGTTGGCTCACCGAAATTTATACCGTCTTTTGCAAATAACCATTGGTCTGGTGCAGTAGTACTTGCCGTTTGCCAGGTAGAAACAAATTTAGCACCACTAGCAAGTTCGGTTATCCACGTTTCGGCATATAAACTTTCGCCATCAACAACGGCTATTTTATCAGATTGCCAAGTGTTTCCGTTATCACGGCTAATCATCCTAACAAGGCAATTTGTGTCGGCAACTTCTTTTGCTTCTATGGTGGTGTAAGGAGAATAAACTATGGTAATAACTCCGTTTTTATCCACGTGCATACCACCGGGGATTTCTGCTGCACCATAAAAAGGTAGGTCTAAAAATTTAAGTGGTGGAATATCGTATCCGTCGGTTGATATAGTATAACAAAGTTGATTTTCTTTCATTGCACTAAGTTCGTCGTTCCACCAATCTTCGCCAGGGTAAGCAATATCAGCGCACCAACCGCAAATGCTAATTCTTCCATCGTCGGTATTTCTAACCGAAACGTAAACAGATTTTTTATCAACGTATTCTGGCCATAAGAGTTTAGGCTCTGTCCACGTAAGCCCGTCTTTAGAATAAGAAACCACGGGAATAAAGTCGTTTGAACTAGACGTAGTTTTAGTGTTAACGATGGCAATATAACTGCCGTCGGGTAGAACAGCCGCCCTAGACCCGCTAGTTTCTCTAATCTGTGTTTTTGGGTTAGTAATGTCGCCGATATTTAGTATTTTATACATTTTTTATGTCTCCTTATAAGTATCGATTATAATTATATTGTATAAACTTAGCGCGTTCTATAATAAAACTGCTTTTTACACCTTTATTATAGAATTAAAGCCTAGCAAAAAATTGCTAGGCTTTTTACGCTTAATTTATTTTTAACTATTTATCTTCTAAATTTTTTAACATATCCTTATACTCGTTAGGCGAACGCCCAAAATATTTTTTAAATGCAATAAAAAACCCACTATAAGAATTAAAACCACAAACGTAGGGTATTTCAGTTAGCGCAACGTCGTCGTCTTTTATATGTTTTATGGCCACGTTCATACGTTGCCTGAGCAGACTTTTATGAAAAGACTCTCCTATTAAGTCGTTAAAAATTCTAGACATTTGCCTTTCGCTTAAATAAAACATTTTAGCAAGTTCTTTAATGCTAATGTCTTCCATATAATGTTCAGAAATATACTTGTCGATTTTAATAATTTCATCTTTATATTTTCGCGAATTTTCAAAGGGGATATCTTCATCTAAAAGGGTGGTTTGCTCAACTAGTTCGTTGATAAGAGATAAAAAAATCAATAACACTGATTGATAAATTTTAGCGTTTAAAAGTTCTTGGCTAGTTTCTTTATATAAATCGCTAAAAACCTGTTCGATAATTTTGTTTTTTACAATCATAAAATCGCTTGCGCCAAACAAGTATTTTTTTATCTTAACGTAGTCTAACGACGCAGAAGTTTCGTTGTTGTTCTTTATAAGTTCAAACGCTAGTGAAACAAACCTTAAATCTTCTGAATGCGAAATAGAGTAATGCAAGTTGTTTTTGTTAATAAAAACAAGTTCGTGTTCGTGCAGTTCAACGGTTTTTCCGTTAACGTAAAGACTTGCCGAGCCCGAAAGAATATAATGTATTTCGTAAAAGTTGTGTAGGTGCGCATCTACCTTCCAGCAAGTAACGGGGTTATCAAGCGTGCTGTCTAAAACGGTTAGGTTGTAATTTTCTATTTGTGCAGAGAAAGTGCGCATAAAAACTCCTTATTAAAAAAACGGACATTTGCCTTTTTTTATTGGCAATTATATTTATTGACGGCAGAGCCAAAATTTCTTACAATATACGTACATTGTAGTTGTTTTTTTGCTGTTTGTCAAGGATAAACGCAAAAAAGACAATAAAACTTAAAAACGTCATATTTGATAATAAGACAATATAAAAGGTGGTGTAAATATGAGTATTATGGACAAATTTTCACTAAAAGGCAAGGTTGCATTAGTTACCGGTGGGCACGGACTATACGGCAAACAAATCACTCTTGCTATGGCAGAAGCGGGCGCTATCGTTTACACGGCGTCTAGAAGCCTAGAAAAAAACGAAAAATACGCGTCTGAACTTCGCGCTATGGGTTACCTTGCTTATGCAGACTGCTACGACCAAGGCGACGAAAATAGTTGCAGAGATATGGTATCGCGCATTATCGAAAAAGAAGGCAAAATTGATATTTTAATCAACAATTCAGTTCTTCGCCAAATGCAAAGTTACGACGACGATATAGAAAATTTTGCAAAGAGTATGCAAGTAAATGCAACGGGGCTTTTCGCGCTATCTAGAATTGTTGGCGATATTATGGAAAAGCAAGGTAACGGCAGTATTATAAATATAGGTTCTTATATGGGCGTTCTAGGTCCAGACGATTATCTTTATAGGGGAAACAACTGCAAGACTTCTGCGCCAGACTATTACTTTCATAAAGGCGGTATGACTAACCTAACTAAATACCTAGCAAGTCATTACGGACCAAGCGGGGTTAGATGCAACGTTTTAGTTCTTGGCGGGTTCTTTAATAATCAAGACGAACGCTTTGTAGAAAAATATAAAGACAAAACGTTCTTAAAGCGCATGGCAGGTGAAGAAGACATCAAAGGTATTTGCGTGTTTTTAGCGTCAGACGCATCTCTTTTCATCACAGGTAGCGTTATCGCAGTAGACGGTGGCTATACGGCAAAATAACAGCGCAAGCGCATGGTAAAAAATTATACTTAAAATAGATTATATTTAATATTAAAGGAGTTATTATGAAAAAAGTTATAAGAGTTGGCGAAAAAGAAAGACAATACGTAAACCAAGTTATAGATTCTCAATTCTCATCTTCTAGTGGTTGTGGGATGGGTTCTAAACTAGAAAAATTATTCGCAGAAAAATTCGATGCAAAATACGCCGTTTCTTTCTGCAACGGCACGGCAACGCTACACGCTTGCCTAGAAGCCGCAGGCGTTGGCTATGGGGATGAAGTTATCGTTCCACCGCTAACTATGTCAGCAACAACGTTCGCAGTTTTGCACGCAAACGCAATTCCTGTTTTTGCCGACGTTGACATGGAAAGTTTCGTGCTAACCGCAGAAAATATCGAAAAATGTATCACCCCAAAAACCAAAGCAATCATCACCGTTGCGCTATTTGGTTTATCGCCAGATATGGATCCAATTATGGAACTTGCTAAAAAGCACAACCTAGTAGTTATAGAAGATAACGCACAATGTTTCTTATCAGAATATAAGGGTAGAAAGGTAGGCACGCTTGGCGACATGGCGTCTTATAGTTTCCAAAGTTCTAAACACCTATCTAGTGGCGAAGGCGGTATGGTTATCACTAACAATATAGACTATGCGCAAGCAGTAAGGCGCGTTTCTAGTTTAGGCTATGCGGGCGTTAGCGTAACTCGTGGTAAAATTCTTAAAACCGATATCCAATCTCCAACTTATTTTAGACACGTTTCTATGGGTTGGAACTATCGTATGAGCGAACTTTGCGCAGCAGTGGCTCTCGGTCAAACCGAAAGAATAGAAGAACTTTGCGCAGTAAGACTCGAAGTTGCTAAAATGTACGAAGAAGTTATTAAGGATTGCGCTTGGCTTCGCCCACAAAAGAAATTTGCCGACAACACCAACTCTTACTGGTCTTATAGCGTAGTTTTAGAACGCGACGATATTTCTTGGTTCGATTTTAGAGATAAATATATGGAACTTGGTGGAGACGGAATTTACGCTGCTTGGCAACTAACTTACCTAGAACCAATGTTTACCGAAAGAAAACTTTTAGGTAGAGAAAAAATTATCGAAGAAGCAGGCAAGTATAACTACGAACGTGGCATTTGTCCTAACGCAGAATACTTACAACCTCGTATGCTCCAATTTAAAACTAACTATTGGGATTTAGATAGAGCACAAAAACAAATGGAAATCTTAAAGAAGACCATAGAGTTTTTTAATAAATAAGAATCGTCATTTACTCCAGATATAGCCTATTTAAAGACGGTCCATATTTTAAATAGGCACGTTATACCACCCAGTATAATAGGAAAAAAGTTCGGTATTGCCCCGAACTTTTTTCTGTTTTAAATGGTTTTAAGCCCTGCGCTAAAACGCAGGAGTTATAATCTTAAAAAAGTTTTATTTTTTTACTAGTATTCCCGTGATTGATATCGAAATTGTTTTATCTCCGGCAAAATCTTTTCCGGGGTCTTCGGGCATATACACGATTTTAGAGTCGGTGCTATCGGCTTTGCTAAAGCCTAAAACGCCACTTTCGTTATTGTCGCTATACGAGCCGTATAAATGCAAAAGCCCACCGACTAAAATCTTGTTTTTTGTAGATACGCTAATCTTTAAAGACTCTATATCGTTAAATCTGTTCCCACCAGGGTTGCTAGAATAATATGCGTTCCCGTATATATAGGTTTCTCCATTATACGTCGTTTCTATGCCCACGCAAGTAAAATTAGCGTTGCCGTTAGGAGAGGACTCGCAAGTTATAGACGCGCTAAAAGAAGTAGTAGAGATTGTTGGGACAAAAAGGTCGTTAGTAGCGTCACCCTCAATATTAACGCATATTCCCGATATAGAAATAATTGCATCTTCGTTCCCTGCAAAGTCTTTGCCGGGGTCCTCCATCATATAACGAATTCTTGTCGTATCAAAGCCACCGTTTTTATCAAAAGCACATATCCCCGATTCGTTATTGTCAGAAACGGAGCCTCTCCAACCAAGCGTTCCACCGAATAATATTTTTTTATCGCAATTGTTTAGATAAATATTAGCGACGTCGTTAAAGCGTTGACCTCCCATATTGTCAGAGTAAAAGGCGTTGCCCATTATGTAATAACGGTTCTCGTGTTTTACTTTTATGCCTATTACGTCGAAAGTTATTTGTCCAAAGGAGTTGTTTTCTAATGTAAAATCGGCAGATAAAGTCGTTGTTGCAATTTCGGGCACTTTATCGTTTTGCGTGGCAGAGCCTTGATACTCTACGCAAATATCCGTTATCGAAAGGCTTATTTCTTCTTTAGGAGAAATATCTTTGCCGGGGTCTTCGGGCATATAAGAAATAGAGTTGGAGTCCATACCTAGGTTCTTGTTCCAACTAGCAACGCCACTTTCGTTATTGTCGTTAGGGCTACTACGCCAATAAAATATACCACCAAGCAGTATGTTTTTAGTGCTTTCTTTAAGGAAAATAGAGTCAACGTCGTTAAACCTATCTGCGCCGAGAATTCCACGATACCAAGCGTTGCCGTAAACGTAATATTTTCCGTTGTATTTTACCTTAATGCCCGTGACGGAGAAAATTGCAGTTCCGAGTTTTCTGTTTTCTGCCCAAACTTCTGCTGTAAAACTAGAAGTTACTACCTCGCCTATACAACTAGTAAAATCCTCGCTAGTTTTCGTCGGTTTTGGTAAAACTTTATAAAAGTCGGTGGCGAGCGTAATTTTTTTGCTAACCTCTTCATCGGTAGAACAATCAAAATTTTCGCCCGTTTCGTCGTAGTCTATAACGAATTTAGGGTTGTCCCTAGCGCAAACTACGTAAGTAATAGAAGTCATTTGAGAGTTGTCTAAATTCGTTTCAACAAGAGCAAACAAATCGCAAGTCGCAAACATAGAAAGTCTATAGTAGCCCGCTTTTTCCTTGTTTGAGCCGATAGTCGTCGTTAAAGATTCGCTAATGGAATTCGAGCAAGATTCGGCAGTAGTCCAAGTGTTGCTAGTAGAATAGGCTTTTTCGGTGCTAGTGCCCCAATAACGAGAATAACTTGCCTCTAATTTAAATTTCCCCCACCAGTCTTGTTTTCCTATCTCGCATCCGACAGAAAAACTAGCGCTACCCGAACTAGAGACCGTCGTAGACTCTGAAACCGTTTTTTCAACAGCCTCTTCAACGGTTTTTTCGGTTATTTGGCTTTTTTCTATCGAAATAGTGATAGGGGTTTGTCCGTTATACATTATAGTGGAGCCTGAAGATAACGGAACGTTTTTAACGTAGCCTAAGTCAAGCATATAGTAGTTAGCCTCCCCGTCGGTAAAAGATTCGCAAACGATAGGGCCGTTTTCCATCGGTGCTGAAACCACTTGATATCTTCCAGTATGTATCAAATAGCCGTCAACGTTTTCTTGTGACGCGTTATTGCTATTTTCCTGTAGCGTATTATCGCTATTAAAATTAATCGTACAAGCAGTAGAAAAGAACAAACAACAAGTTAAAAGCGTTATAAAAAACGCATTAAAAATCTTTTTCATAACTTTCTCCTGAGTATAAAATTTTATTAGACACATTATAAAGGCGCAATGTGCTATTTGTCAAGTGGAAGTTGCACAATGTGCTATTATTTTAATATGATTAAGATAGAAGAAATACAAAAAAGGTTAAGAGAAGCGATACAATATAGTAACGTTTCGCAAAAAGAACTTGCCGAAAAGTTAAATATAAATCCGTCAACCGTTAGCAAGTATATGCGACTAGACAAATACCCGTCACTAGATACTTTTGCAAATATCTGCGAAATATTAGACGTTTCAGCAGACGATATTTTAGGTTTAAAATAAGAACTTCCCGTAACGCAACGGGAAGTTTTTTGGTTATTTAAAGTTTAGACTTTAACGTTTTTATAGAGTTTATTAATAGAATTTTAATTTTTACAAGTTTTTGTTTAAAAGATTTATACGTTAACTCGTCAACTAATTGTGCGTTGTTAAAAATAACTAGCCAATTTTCCGTTTCGTTTGCTTCTTTTAACGCGATTTCGAATTTAGATATCATATCGGCTCTGCTTTGTGGGTGGTTGCCTTCGGCAATATTTGCGCTGATACTTGTTCCGCTTCTTTTAAACTGGTCGGATAAACTTTTTTCGCCTTTTATTTTTAGGCTGTTTGCAAGAGAAATAACGTCAACTGCAAAGGATTGGGATAATTGTAATAATACATTAGTTTTCATGATACAATTTTAACACACCCAAAAAAGAAAATCAAGAATAAAAATGCAACTTTGTTGCCCAAACGTGAGCGAAGCGAACTATAATGTGCGAAAGCACTATAATTCAAATACGCTTAAACTATAAAATAAAAATTATAGGCGCAAAGCGCCATTATAGTCAACTTCTTGCGAATTTGACAAAAAAAACAAGCGAGAGCGCTTGTTTTTTGGTGCCCCAAGGCCTTTCAAATCCGAACCGGACGGGGTGCAGTTAAGCTCCGAAAGGAATACTGTTTTTGTTCCGTCCTTGTAGTTGAAGGTAAAGGTTATCTTGTCATCGTAAAGGTATATCGCATTGATAAATCCATCGATTAGCCTTTGTTTGCCTTCTTTCGTTGAAATATCCAACTTCTTAAACTTTTCTATTCCAAAGCGTATTTGCTCTTTCATAAGGAAGGGTTTTTTAATTTGTTCTTGAATGATAGTTAAATCAAGTTGGCTCTTTTCTTTTTCAAGTTCTGCAAGTCTATCTTTCGTTGAGTCGAAGATAATACCTTGCTCAATCGCTGTAATTATGTTTTTAATACGATTTTCAACGTCTTCTAATTGTAAACGTAATCTCGGTAAACGCGGATTTTCTTCGCCTTGCAAGTCGAAAATTCTATCTATAAGATAATCAATTACAACTTTGTCGTGAAGAATATCCATAGCCTTTTGAACGGCTAAATCTTCAATCCACAATTTACGTACCGTTTTCTTGTCGCAAGTATGCTTTTTAGCGTTTACGCACTTGTAATAACGGTGAACTTCTTTTTTTCTACCCGTTCCTGCTTCGCCAACCATAAGTGCGCCACATTTACCGCAGAACAACTTTGTCGTTAAAAGGTAATCATCTTCCGCTTTATGACGGGCAGGTGCGTGTTTATTTTGCGCCATACGGCGTTGAACTCTCTCAAACAAGTCTTTACTAACGATAGCAGGCACGGCATCGGGAATTACAATGTCATTATATCTAAATTCGCCTATATATTTGCGGTTGGCAAGCATATATTGAACGATATTATAGGACATTTTCTTGCCAAGTCTTGTCGTTATACCTTTTGCATTGAAATGGTTTACAATATCTTTGATAAGATATCCGTCTGCATACATTGTAAACGCTTCCACAACAATAGGAGCAAGCGTTTGGTCAATAGCGTGTTTTTGTTCTTCGTCTATGTAGTAACCGAAAGGAATTTGTCCGCCGTTTACTTTTGCTTTTAATGCGTTTTCTTTAAGTCCACGCTTAACTTTAACAGAAAGTTCTGCGGAATAATATTCAGCCATACCTTCAAGCATAGATTCAAGAATAATTCCTTCAGGACCTTCGCTAATGTTTTCCTTTGCTGAAACAACTTTAACGCCGTTCTTTTTAAGGATATGTTTGTAATGGGCAGAGTCGTATCTATCACGAGAAAAACGGTCTAACTTCCAAACGATAATCATATCAAAGCAGTGCTTATAACTATCTTTAATCATACGTTGGAAGTCGGGGCGATTATCCGAAGTAGCCGTCATTGCACGGTCAATGTAGTTTGCAACGACGTCCACACCGATTTTATTCGCAAATTCCAAACACTCACGAAGTTGACCTTCAATAGATTCTTCACGTTGGCTATCTGAAGAATATCGCGCATATATAACTGCTTTCATTTGATTTTCCTCCTATTATTTCTATTTTACCACACTAAATATGACAGTTGATGTCTTAAATTTTAGTTTTTAAGTAGTTCATCATTTGAAAGTAAAATTCCATAGAGAACTTTTTTCTCAAATTCTGTTGCTGCATCCATTTCAATTTTTCTTTGAATTGATGGAATTAAGTCGTTTTTGTGTTTTATAAATTTATCCATAAAACGTGATTGACGTATAATGTTCTCCCACATATAATCCGAAAAATCAACTTGAGAATAATCAAAATTTTCACTGTCCAGTAAAAATTGCAAATAAATATTTTCAATCGCCATTTGTTTTAGACTAGTAATATCTTTAATTTTATCTGTAATGTATAAGATGCAGATTATATCTAATTGTGATTTTAAGTGATCTGGCGTGGTTCGCATTTTAGTTGTTTTTCTATGGTTGTGCATTTGTATTGCATCGTCTATCATCTTTTGTGTGTTTTCTTCTGAAATATTTACCCACTTATCAAAAGCAAAATCAAAGATATCATCTGAACTCAATAGATTAAAATGCTTTGATATAAATTCCTTATGAATATTTATAATATTTTCATCAACAAGAAGAGCTTTTAATAAACGTGTAACATTTATTCTATCCTTTTCTTCAAACGATAGAATAAAATTACTAATATCAGATTGAATAGAAGTTAAGTTCTCTTTGTCAACACAATTTTTTATAACATTTTTTAACTTATAAGTATTAGAGTTGATATAATAATGCTTAAACTCTGAGCATTGAATTATATTTTTTACAAATTCAAAATCGTTTTTTAGAGGTATAAGAGACAGCAATTGGTCAAAAATTTTCAAACTTGTTGATATTTCTGGAAATTCAACAGAAAAGAAAAAGTTAACAAAATCTGAATCATTAAACAATAAGTTGATAGAGTGGGACACTGTCTCTTTTTGTTGTTCATCTAATCGCAAATGAATCAGTATTAAAGCGCTATTCATCAAAATGTTGGGGGCACTTAAAAATCTACTAAAAAGTTTTTTCTTCAAAATAGATAATATAATGTTTTCAAATGATTTAATAGCAAAATCAATAGTTTTACTATCTGCTTGAAAATACTCCAATTTATAATCTTGAATAAAACAATATAAATCTTTTATTGATATAAATTTTGTTAATACATCTAAATCTAACGGGTTAATCTCGTACCGAACCTTCTTTGAATGTCCTCCAAAAATATCTGCGATTTCTTCAATAAACAAACCATTTGTACAGACAATCGCCTCAATGTAAACTTTAAGGATGCTTTTTAGGTCAGAGAATCCGTTGAAAAATAGTGTATTTTTAAAATAAAACATATATTGTTCGATAGCAATACGTTGAATTTTATAAAATTCACCCAAACTGCCACAGCCTACAAATGAATAATTTCCACTATAATAGTGTTCTTTTAGTTTTTTCACCGAACGTTCAATAAAAAGTAGTTTACGACAATTGCCATCCAATATATCCAAATAGAGATTATACATCCCTTTTTCTTGAATATTTTCAATGCCTTTTATGTATTTCTCTATATTTTTTCCAGTATAAGAATATGTTTTACGAGATTCCAAGATTGATGAATTAAATAAATATCGTATTTTATCTTGAGTAGATAATTCTTCAAATTTTATTTGAGCGTAGTCATCAAACGTTTCTTTGGAATAACTATATATCAATACTCTGTAAAAGCTATTTTCAAAAAATAAATTATTAGAATTCTTTTCAATATCTTCGATTATTTCATTATATTGATTGTTTAAATATCTTTCAAAGTATAAACTTTTTATTATTTTATCGGAATCGGCAAGGGAAATGGATTCGTGGCGATGTACACTTGTAGAAACTAATTTAACATATTGTATTCCTGCGTCAACCATAAGTTGTTTTAGCTTTTTAGAATTGTTGGTTGAATTAGCAAGGAAGCTTTTTAAAAAATCATAACTAGTGTCAGAATACATTACTAAATCATGTCCTTCCACATTATGTGCGCCAATATATAATAACTTGCATATGTTTGTTATATCGACATAATTATAATTAGACATAAATGATACAGCAGTATCATAGGGTAAAGATTGACCTAAAAGACGATCCAATGATGCATCGTTGGTAACTCTTAAAAAACTATACAATCTCTTACCAATTTCATTACTTAGTTCATTCGGAATATTATTAACTAAGGGCATATCGTGAAGATTTATAACACCAATATTGTTATTTTCAAAATAAGCAATATCTTTATCACTAATTTTTTCGTTGTCTAATGCAATATAACCAAATTTTGTGTTTGCGTCAAAAGCTTTATTTTGAGCGCGAATATAATTAATCCAACTTATAATCAATTTGATATTATAATCATTTAACGAATATCCTAAAAATAAAATGGTATGGTCTGTCAATAATGATTTTACAAACATTTCAATGAGAATGTGTTTTTGAGAATATTCCAAATAATCAGCTTCTTTCAAAACAATGGTTTTAATGTTGCTAATAT
This sequence comes from Christensenellaceae bacterium, assembly GCA_045613505.1. Lineage (GTDB taxonomy): Bacteria > Bacillota > Clostridia > Christensenellales > Borkfalkiaceae > UBA1259. The sequence continues at coordinate 4,457 of JAZLBC010000014.1, read as the reverse complement.
CGCCGTGCATCTTAATAATGTATTGATTTTTTTGTGTTTTCAACAAATCCTTATCGTATATAATTAATTCGTAATTATCTCGTAATTCACTTTCGCAAGATTCGATTAATTTATCATAATTAGTCGTTATGATATGAGCAGGATGCAAATCAAGAATTGCTTTGGACAAAGGGGCGTTTACATTTACAGGTTTTATGTTGGCGCGTAAAATTTTGTTATAAAGTTTTTTATCGTGATTAAATACGTGTTGAGGAATTTTTAAGAATTCATCGGGTGAAAAATCATCTTTAAATTTACAACGATACTTGCATCTTGAAGTCTTTTTGCTACAATTCTCACATTTAGTATAACCAATTGATTGTGCCATTTCTTGAATTAGTTGTTTCCAAGAAGGCATCCCTTCAACGTTTCGAGATACACCTGCACCGACAAAAATTATTAGCTTCCCATTGTTTGCTTTTTCCCTAAAAAATTTTATATAATCTAATAACTCTTTTTCGTTCATAAAAATCTCCTTTTCCTGTAATAGTGTAAGTTACTTTTGTTCCTCCAACATTTTCTTTAAGGTTTCTTTGAGTTTTGCGTGCGCGTTAGTGCTTGGGTCAAAACACATTTCGATAAAATCTTGCATACGGTCAGAGTTTTCTAATTTGGGTTGTCCGTAAAGTTTTCCTTCAGGGTTGTCTGTTCTACCAAGAAGATAGTCCGTTGATACGTCAAAGTAATCGGCAATCTTCACAAGCACGGGGTAGGACGGCATAATAGAGCCAAGCTCATAACGAGCGAGAACAGGTTGTTTTACGTCGCCAAGCGCCGTTGCAAGTTTTGCTTGCGATAACTTTGCTTTTTCTCTTAATAACTTTATTCTATATCCAATAATATTTTCTTGCATATATACCTCTTTTTATTACTGATTTACATTATTATAATCTTTAAGAAGCAACTTGTTTGTCTTGCAAAAAACAAGTTAAACCCGTTAGATTTTTGTAAAAATTCGTAATTTTTACGCTTCTTGATTGAAAAATACTCTGTTTTGCGTCCTTGCAAGCAAACGCCCAACCGAGTATATTATAGCCGAAAAGTTTTCAAATGTCAATACAATATGAGTATATTTATAAAAAATAGACATTAAAAGCGGAAAGCAAATAACCGTTGAGAATAAAACCTATACCCTTATATAGTATAAAGAGGTTGGAGAAAATCCAACCTCTTTTTTATTAATCCGATACAGAACGTGAGCAATAACCTTGATCCAAGTTATCACAACTTGCCATATAAACAATTTCTTTTGCTTCATTTAAGTCCCACATATTATAACCTCCTATCGTTATTTTTTATAAACATATCTAAAGCCATCTCTAATTCCGAAATAACTTGATTTTCCTGAACAACACAAAAACTTTTACCTTTTAACTTTGCGTATATACACCCACCTCCACACATAGGTAAAAATTTACAGTCAACACACACCTTATCCAATTCTTCGTTTAACCAAATATTATTTGTACTTTGTATAGAATTAAAAATATTTCCAAGAGAATCCTCTTTGTTGTTTGTTGCCAACGGACAACGATACAATGTACCATCTGGCAATATCGAACCGCCATTACACCGATTTGCCTGACATCCAATTCTCATACCCATAGTTAAAAAAAAGTTTTCAAAAAACCCATTTTCATACAAGGCACATATTATCTTTTTAAAACTTTCTGGATTTGTCTTTTCTTGTATGCAATCATTATCCTTAAAAATCAGATATGGATAAACATTAAGATTTTTTTTATGTTTAAATCTAATAGACAAAAACTTTACAAGAGCTATTACTTCATCTGCATTCTTTTCTTCGAAGTTTATTCTTAGATTAACAAATATCCCATTATTAATTAAATAATCAACATTATCAATAATGGTTTCAAAAGCATTTTTTTCTGTGAAATTTTTTATGTTCTCATGCCTTTCCTTTAACCCATCTAATGTTATTTGAACCCTATCAACTTTCCAGTCAAATAGTTTTTTTCTGATTTCAGGGATCTTAAAAAGCAGTCCGTTTGAAATGATTTGCGACTTATATACTATGTTGTTATCTTCACAAAAGGATAAAACTTCTTTTGTTATAAAATCTATCTTTTCATACTCAACTAATGGTTCACCTCCAAACCATTCTATAATAATTTTTTTCTTGGCTTTTCCTTCCTCTTTGATTCTTCGAATAAGGGCGGCAACAGTATCTAACGACATGCTTTGTTTTTCCATGTTGTTTTCATAGCAATAATAACATTTTGCATTGCATTTTGTCGTAATAAAAACTCTATAAATAACACTGTTTGTCTTATCCGCTTCTAGAAAAATTTTTCTTTTTTTTAAATAGAAACTTTTTTCATCAAAATCATCCGATACCAAAAAACCACGATTTGTTAACCTTGCTATTTCCTCATCAGTTAATTCGCCATTCAAATATTTATTATAGTGTTCTTCATCAAAAACAGTAGCAGCGCTCTTAAATTGATTGTATATTAAATGATACCCGTCTTTTTCAATTTCTATATTATAAATAGATTTCTTCATCATTCTTCAACAAAACCTTTATCTTTTAACATCTTTTCTGTAATATTATAATGCTGATAAAATTGCAAGCTGCCCCTTTTTGAAAATGTTTTCTCATTAGAAAATTCAGGATTTTCATTAACTACTTTACAAAAATGTTCCAAATCAAATATAATTAACAAGTTTCTTAAAATTCCATTATATGTTCGCTTTTCTAAAGAGCAATATTCGGACAAATCACTCAATTTGCAAGAACAATTCCTTGCGTCAACATTATTTATACACATTAACAACTGACTTATTGTAGTGATTCCATAAATATTTAGCAGTCTTATACATTTACGTTCTGTTTTCTCTTCGAACTCTGCTTTATCCCCAAAAAATAGTGTTAAAAATATATATAATGAGGATTCGTCTAAAACATCCAAATCACTATCCTTATAAAAAGATAAAACTTCGCCATTTTCTTTATAATGAGTAATCATTTTTTTTACATAAGAATACTTATTATTATATTCTTTTTCTATGTTTGAAAATTCGTAATCTACCGATTCTAACAATCCAGATAACAAATTAAACCTTCTTTCCATGTCTCTATTATAAACTTTAGAAGATTTATAAATTTTATCGTGTGTATTTGTTGCCCAAAAATCCTCTAATTCCGTTTTAATTTGCAATTCCACCTTTATCTCATTATCTTGTCCACTCTTGTTAATAAATTCAATCTCATTATTTGTTGCTTGTTTTAAATTTTCACAATTAAATTGCAATATAAAATGGACTCCTCTATATCCGACAATATCAACTCCTAGCATTTCTGTCTTATTAGGAGAATTTTGATAATCAATTTTGTATACAATTTCTTTACCATTAAAATTTAGCTTTTCATTACCTTTTATAAACTCACAAAGAGAATAAATCTTGTAAACGTCATTTACTACTATCCTTAGCCCCAAATAATCCATTACTTCAGTTGCGGACTTATACTCTTTTTTTCTGACTTTTTTAAACAAAGATTCTTTATCCTTTATTCTGCCTGTTATGTTTACAACTGTATAATAATCTTTATTAATTATATTTTGTAAAGCATCAATTAAATACTTTTTTAATAATTCATAATTATTTTTGTTTTCAATAATTTCAAAACAAATCTCTTCTGGCGATTTAATTTGATTTTTCTCCATATTAAAATTCTCCTTTGTGGTTTAGTTTTCAGTAAATAGCAGAGCAGGCATGGGTCGAGCCTATTTACTGATTTGTTTTGTTACCAAATGGCTACGTCGCCTTTTTCATCGTAATGCCAAAAATAACCTGGTGAAGTCGGCTTAGTTTCACTATAGTAATACCTCGTTGCCTTTATTAAACTTGAGTTGTTAGCTCCAATCGAAATGTTTGACCAATCGTTTACTGTACCTTTATAATATACACTTGTTAATGAATCGCAACTATCGAACGCACCAGAACCTATACTTGTTACACTGTCAGGTATTACTACACTTGTTAATGAATCGCAATCGAAAAACGCAGATGAGCCTATATTCTTTACGCTATTTGGTATTATAAATGAGATGTCGGTTTTACCTATAGCATAGTTTATTAAAGTGCTTCCATCTTTAGTATATAAATTGCCATCTATGTCTTTATAATTTGCATTATTTTCATCTACCCTTATACTTATTAATGAATCGCAACCTTGAAACGCAAAATTACCTATATATATTACACTATTACCTATTGTTACACTTGTTAAACTATCGCAACCAGAGAACGCACTACCGCCTATACTCGTTACGTTTTCGCCTATTATCAGGCTTGTTAAGCTTCTGCAATCATAGAACGCTTGAGAGCATATACTCATTACACTATTAGGTAAAACTAAGTTTGTTAAACTTGTGCAATTATAGAACGCACTA
>JAZLBC010000013.1:0-64824 GCA_045613505.1 Christensenellaceae bacterium | reverse complement strand
TCGGCCGTGGTTTTATCGGTCAAATTTTCTCTGCAAACGGTTATTCAGTTGGGTTTATTGATATTAATCAAGAAGTTATTGATAGATTAAACAAAGACCGCTCTTACCCCGTTGACGTTGTTTCTAACGACGGCGTTGAAGAAATTATCGTTCAAAACGCTTACGGTATAGACGGCAAAAACATTGATTTGGTTTCTGATGAAATTGCTAGCGCTGACATTATGGCTACCGCTATCGGCGTTAACGTTTTGAAGTTTATTGCAAAACCTATCGCTTTGGGCTTGAAAAAACGTTTTGAACAAAACGCTAAACCTTTCAATATCATTATTTGTGAAAACCTTATCGGCGCAGACGCTTTCTTAAAGGGTTTGATTAAAGAACAACTTCCCGAATACGCTGACAGAATTGACAAGGAAATCGGTTTTGTTGAAGCATCTATCGGCAGAATGGTTCCCGTTCTTCCCGAAGAGAAAAAACAAGGCAATCCTTTGCGTGTTTTCGTTGAACCTTACAACATTTTACCCGTTGACAAGCAAGCGTTCAAAGGCGAAATTCCAGACTTTTCAAACATTTATCCTTTTGAACCGTTCAACTTGTTTATCGAACGCAAATTGTTTATGCACAATATGAGCCACGCGCTTTTATCTTACCTTGGATATTTAAGGGAATACGACTACGTATACGAAGCAACCGCAGATTTTGATTTAAGATACGTTGCTTTTAAGGCATTAACGCAATCAGCAATGGCAATTTCAAAAGAAAACGACGTTGATATCAATATGTTACTTGAACATGCAGATAATCTTTTGTATAGATTTACTAACGTTGCTCTTGGCGATACTATAAAAAGGGTTGGTAAGGATACTAAACGTAAACTTAGCCCTAACGATAGGCTTATCGGTTCGCTTAAATTATGCGAAAAGCACGGAATATACGCTGGTTATATATGTATCGGTATTGCCGCAGGTTTATATTTTAATCCGTCAGAAGATGACGGCAGTGCCTTCATCTACGACTACGTTAATAAAAACGGCGTTTCAAAAACTCTTAAAGATTGTTCTGATTACGACGGCAAATACGTGCCGATAATCGAAGAAATTTATAATTTCTTAAAAGACAAAAAATCAATCGACTACATCGTTAAGTATATAGACGCACTTAACGGCAGAGAAATAAAGGTTTAATATGCGCAAAGGTATAGCAGTTGCCGGAACGGTGCTTGTTGATAAAATTAACGTTATCAAAGCATATCCGAATTCTGGCAATTTAACCAAAATTTTATCTTTAGAAAAATCTACGGGTGGCAATATCCCTAACGTTGGTATAGATCTTAAAAAAATTTGCTCTGATATTACGGTTTACGCGATAGGTAGAATCGGTAATGACGACGATGGTAGGTTTATATCTAACACCTTAATTGGTAACGGGTTAGACGTTAGCGGTTTAACGCTTTCTAAAACGGAAAATACTAGTTTTACAGACGTAATGAGCGTAGTCGGTGGAGAAAGAACTTTCTTTACTTATATGGGCGCGTGTGGTGAATTTGGTTATAACGACGTCGATTTTGAAACTTTATCAGCAAAAATGTTTCATTTAGGTTACTTTTTATTGCTAGATAAAATTGATCAAGGTGATGGCGAAAAAATCTTAAAAAAAGCGCAAGAATTAGGTATTAAAACTTCTATCGACGTTGTTTCTGAAAATTCAGATAGGTATAAAGTAGTTATACCATGCTTAAAATACACAGATAATCTTATTATCAACGAAATAGAAGCATCAAAAATAGCAGGGATAGAGTTTAATGGCAAAAACCTAAAAGATATCGCAAAAAGATTGTTAGATTTTGGCGTTAAAGAAAGGGTTATAATTCATTTGCCATCATACGCTGTATGCTTAAACAAAAATGGCAACTTTACCATTGTTCCTTCGTTAGAAATTCCAAAAGATTTTATAAAAGGAACTACAGGCGCAGGAGATGCTTTCTGTGCGGGTGCGCTTTATAGTATCTACAACGAGTGCGCTGACATTGAAATATTAGAATTCGCATCAATGTGCGCAGGTGTTTCTTTAAGAACTGTAGATGCAGTTAGTGGGCTAACTTCTAAGGAAGAAATTGTAGAAATTTGCAAACAATTTAAACGTAAAAATGTAGGCGAATTTTAGTTTCGTTTACTTAAAATTAAAATAAATTATAGGAGAAAATGATTATGAAACAAACGACAGACTTTAGGTATAATACTGGGGCAACCCGCGTACCTTGGCCAGCAGTTGGCGAAAACTATAACGTTAGCGACGCTATGGAAGTTATTAAGTTCTTAATGCAAGGCGAAGGCAAAGAATATGACGAAATTATTGCAAAAATTCGCGCTAACATGACTGAACTTGATAAAATTTCTACTCCACCGGGAAAACTTTCTCTTGGTTCATTAGTAGAAAAAGCAGAAAAAGCAGTTAACGATTATTTAGGTACTGATAGTGCAACTTTCGTTACTAACTGTACTGCTGGTTTCGAAATTGCATATAAATACGCAGGCATCGGCCCTGGTGATGAAGTTATCGTTCCAGCAATCACTTTCGTTGCAACGATGGCTTATCCTTTGGCGCAAGGCGCTAAACTTGTTTTTGCTGATATCGACCCTAAAACTCTTAATATGGACCCAAAAGACGTTGAAAGAAAGATTACTAGCAAAACGAAAATGATTGTTCCCGTTCACATTGCTGGTTACCCAGTTGATATGGACCCAATTATGGAACTTGCTAAAAAACACAACATCATTGTTTTAGAAGACGCTGCACACGCTTTTGGTGGCGAATATAAAGGTAGAAAACTTGGTTCTATCGGCCATTTTGGTTCGTTCAGTTTCCACGAAGTTAAAAACGTTACTTCTTTTGGTGAAGGCGGTATAGTTTTAACTAACGTTCCTGGCTTTGCATCTGAAATGAAGAGAGCAAGATTTTTAGGCTTAGATTTTACTTGCCCAATTAAAGATTGGTTATACAATATTACTGCTATCAAAGGTAAAGATAAACCTTTCGTTGCATCTAACTATTCTACTACTGAAATTCAAGCGCTTGGCCTAAAAGTTCAAGTAGACAGAAACGAAGAAATTATTGCAACTAGAAGACGTGCCGCTCAATACCTTACTGATAGACTATCTGGTAACCCAGCAATTATCGTTCAAGATATGGGTAATGAAGATATCGTTTCAACCTTCCACATGTATCAAATTCAAATTGATCCAAAACTTGCTGGTGGAAATATTCAAACTCTTAAAGCAAAACTTACTGAAAAGGGTGTTACCAATATTCCACACTTTGGACCATTATACAGATTTAAAGTTATCGCTGATATGGGTTACGACGTTGAAGAAATTGCTAAAACTTGCCCAGTTTGTGAAGAAATTTTCTACAATAGATTTACTCACTTACCAATTTACGGCTTAACTAAAGAACAACTTGACTTTATGGCAGACGCAATTCTAGAAAGTGTTAAAGAAATGCAAGAAGGTAAATAATTATAGTTTATTAGCCGTCAATTATTTTGACGGCTAATATTAAAATTCTACTTTCTTAAAGGAAAATATTATGAAAAAATTAAGATTTGGTATTATAGGCGCAGGCGGTATAGCGGACAGAAGAACACTTCCGGGTATGATGCTTGCAAAAAACGCTGAAATTGTTGCCGTTATGGAAATTTTACCCGACGTTGCTGAAAGTTTAAGAGTAAAATATAACGCAAAATACGCGTATACTACTGCGGAAGAAGTTATTAAAAACCCAGAAGTAGATGCTGTTTATATTGCTTCTCCCGTAGTTTTTCATGCTTCTCAAGCAAAACTTGCTGCGGACTACGGCAAGCATATTCTTTTAGAAAAACCAATAGCAATGTCTATTGAAGAAGGTGAAGAAGTAGTTAACTACGTAGAAAGCAAAGGCGTTAAATTTGCCGCTGGTTTTATGATGCGATTTGGCGCTCATATTATGAATATGAAAAAAGCCATTGCTGATGGAAAAATCGGCCAGGTAGTTAACGGATATTCTCAATTTACTTGTTGGCTACCTAATTCTTCTGGCAACTGGAGATTAGTAAAGGCAAAATCGGGTGGTGGTTCGCTTATGGATATGGGCGTTCATTGTATCGACCTTATGGAATACGTTTTAGATAGTAGGGTTGTAGAAGTTGCATCATTTAACGATACCTTAACCTTTGATTACGACGTAGAAGATTCTTCAACGCTACTAATGAAAATGGCAAACGGTGTTCAATGCGTTGTTCAAACTAACTTTAATATTCCAGACGAAGCAAGTAAATGGCGTATGGAATTCTTTGGCACTCGTGGCAGACTAATGGGTGATAACGTTATCGGCCAAATAGACGGTGGCACGCTTTCTGGTTTCTTTATGGATAGTGTTGCAGGGTATAATGCTACTCAAAATCACGACGCTAATAACGGCGAACTTATTGACGCTGAATTTGGCAATATGTATACGAGAGAAGTAGAAAGTTTTGCTGATTCCGTTTTGAACGATAAACCTTTGGTTGTTCCTGCGTCAGACGCGCTTCACGTGCAAAAAGTTATTGCAGCAGCATACGAAAGTACTGAAAAGAAAATTATTGTTAAATTATAATTTGATTTATTCCTTGTAATTTTTAATACAAATATAATTTTATATTTAAAGGCTAATGAAAATAATTCATTAGCCTTTTTATTTTAACAAAGTATCAAAATAATAATAAACTAGCACAATTCCAACGCTAAATAACGTGCCTCCTATAATATCGGTAATCCAATGAACGCCTGATATAATTCTGCAAATAACCATAAAGTTAATAAATATTATAGTTGCAATTTTTAGCGTGCGTTTAATAACGTTATTTTTTATATAATGGTTAATATTTATAAAAGTTGTGCCCATAACGCTAATCACTAGCATTGTTGTTGAAGATGGGTAAGAAGTTTCTAAAAATCCATCAATCAATATGGGACGGTAATTTATTGTAACAATTTCAAATAAGACATAAAAAAATAAAACTATTAAATAGAATACGCCTAATAAAATAATATTTTTGTCAATTTTAAATAAACTTTTCCTTGTAATTAATTCAATAAGCCCTAAACTAGCAAAACATAGAACTATCGCTAGTGGTATTATGCTAAGCCAATCTGTAATTTCGTATAACAAAATATTTGCTTTGGTTAGATTGTGAAAAAATAAGTTGAACGTAGCGAATCCTACGCTTGAATCTTGTGGGCCTATTTGTTTAACGTCAATAAGACGTATTAGTATAGTCCAAACAATAAAGCCTATAATAAAACTAATTCCCGTGAACAATATTTTATTGTTTTTTCTTTGCATAATTTTTAACCATCCTTATTGATTTTTATGTTAAGTTCATCATAACAGATAGTTAAAAGATAAGCAATAAACTGCTCGTCACGTTAGTGATACTTATAGTATCATTTTGTTTTTATTATAACAAGGCATTTAATAGTTAGCATCATAAACGAAAAAACTGATGCGTATGGTTGTAAACTTATAATAAAGATAAGTAATAACAATGCGTTTAGTAGCAATGAAACGGCAGTTTTATATTTTACCCAGCATTTACCTTGATAGTTTTGCATTGATAGAGTTAGTATTCCAAATAACACTATTGTTGTTATAATAACGTAATACGATATTTTTATATGCGTTTGAATAGTGTTTAGATATATAAGTGAAATGCTTTTAACAGAATCGTTATTTTTGGTGGCAAAAAATGGGATAAAAAGCATCAAAATAACGAATAAGTCTAATAATCCGTAAATTAAATCTACGAAATACGATTTTTTACGTTTATCTTGTTCTTCTGCTAAAATTAAAATTTCATCACTTGAAATAAGGCTATCTACGGATACGGAAAAGAATTTTGCAATAATTTTAAGTGAATCTATGCTTGGGTAACCTCTTCCTGATTCCCATTTAGAAATTGCAGTTCGAGATACGTATAATTCTGATGCCAGTTGCTCTTGCGTTAGACCTTTATTCTTTCTAAGTTCTTGTAATTTTAGGTTAAATTCCATAAATATATTATTCCTATTTTTTGTGCTAATCTTATTATATCATATATATAAATATTATTCAATCTGTTTCGCAATTAAAAAATACTCAACACATCTGTTGAGTATTTTAATATAATTTAAACGAAAATAGCAGTATATCTAACTAATATTAGATATTGTTTTTACTTGACGTTACTGCGTCTATAATAGATTTTTTAGATGCTTTTTCGCCATGCTTGTTAACGGTATTTGCATTTGAATCGCTATGTGTTAAACATCCTGCGCCACCGATACATCCACCTAGGCACGCCATACCTTCGATAAAGTTAGCATCTAAAAGATTTTTAGATTTTCTAAGAAGTGCAACCCTGATTTCATCTATACCATTGCAAGAGCAAGGTTTTAGGTCAAAATCGGTGTAACCTTGTTCGATTAGTGCTTGTTTAACAGCGTCAGAAAGTCCGCCACATCTTGCGAATATACGCCCAAAATAAGAGGCGTGGTCTAATTCGCTTTCTTCAAGAGAAGTTAGGTCTATATCCTTGCTGTCTATAAGGGCTTGTAATTCTTCAAAAGTAATAACACAATCTACATATTGTTTAACGCCATCTTTTCTTGCCTCGTCTTTTTTGGCGGTGCAAGGCCCTATAAATATCACCTTGGCATCTTTATTAGTATCTTTAATATATTTGGCAATCGTAGCCATAGGGGAGAGATTGTGTGAAATGTAAGGAACTAGTGTTGGGAAATTCTTTTCTATATAAGAAACGAACGCGGGACAACAAGAACTAGTTAAAAAGCCTTTTTCTGCAAGTTCTTTAGATTCTGCATTGGCAACCATGTCTGCGCCAAGTGCCGCTTCGATAACGTTGTAAAAACCAAGACGTTTTAATCCCGAAATCACTTGACCGAGTTTTGCGTAGGTAAATTGGCTAGAAATTGTTGGGGCAACAACTGCGTATACTTTATAATTTTGGTTATTATTGCTACCTTTTATAATATCGATAGCGTCTAAAATAAACGATTTATCAGTAATCGCGCCGAACGGACATTGATATACGCATGCACCACATGAAATACATTTGTTGTAATCAATATTAGCAACGTCGTCTGCACCCCTTGAAATTGCTTTAACCTTGCATGCAGTTTCGCAAGGGCGTTTATGGTTTTGAATAGCATTATAAGGGCAAACCTTTGCGCAAGCACCACATTCTTTACATTTAGACTTGTCTATATGTGCAATATGGTGGCTATCGAAAGTGATAGCGCCAAATTTACAAGCAGCCTCGCATCTATGCGATAAGCAACCCCTACAAGCGTTACTAACTACGTAACCACCGATAGGGCACTCGTCGCACGCAATATCTATAACGTTAATAATTTTGCTATTTTTATCTCTTGATATAGCAAGTTTTATTCTTTCGGATATGATTGCACGTTCTTTATAAACACAGCAACGCATGGTAGAAGTTTTGCCCGGAACTATAACTTCTGGAATGTCTAATAATTTTTCGTTTAAATTTTCATCCCATGCGCATTTTGCTATTTCTTTAAGAACTTTGTATTTAATAAGTTGAACGTTTGTGTCAAATTTTCTCATAAATACCTCTTTTATTGCATTAAAAAAGCCTAAATTAAATCGAGTTTAATTTAGGCCCTTCTGGTGCGAGCAAAGGGACTTGAACCCCCACGGTCTCCCACTAGATCCTAAGTCTAGCGCGTCTGCCAATTCCGCCATGCTCGCGCAAGTATTATTCTATCATATTTATTAAAAAAGTCAAAATAAAATAAACCTGTTTTTTAAAATTTTTTTATTTTTTTTTGTAAAGTATCTAATTTATTACCAAATTCTCTTTAAATACCACTTAAATTGCTTGCCAATCATAATAAATGCAAAGAAAACTGTAACAAAGTAATAGATAATACCGCTAGTTAGGGTTGAATTTAACACGTCGAATAGTGGGAAATACCCAGAAAATAACGAATAAATTATACTAACAATAATAACTACGTAAGAAATCGACACGGCTAGCATTGCTATACCAAATATTACAGAGAAAATTTTAACGATAACTCTAATCGCGTTAACTCTTGTAATAATTAATAGTAAGCAGAAGAATACGTTGGCTACTAGAATTCCGTAGAAAACTAAAACGTTGTGTGTGAAAATTAAATCAAAAATTCCACCACCTAACCCAATTGCGCCAAGTAGATTGTTAACAACGCCAAGTTGATTAGTGATCATAGCGCCGTTGCCAAGTATCGGCATTAAATTAAATGTTAGCGTGATTTTATCGCCAATAGAATAAGGGATAAAAGTAGTTAAAAATACTATGATAGAAAAAATTATAGTGCCGATACATTGCCCAATCCAAACTTTTTTTATCTTCTTTTTTTTCGGTGGCTCGGTAGCGTCGGGCTTTTTATTATCTGATTTAGTTTCTTCTGGTTTATTTGTTTCGTTAGGTTTTTCTTGTTTTTCTGGCTTAACGGTAGTGCTTGGCTTAGTCTCATTCACAGGCTCGTTAGTAGTAGTCGTGGGATTAACAGCCTCAGATTTACTAGTTTCGGGTTTAGTATATACTTCTGGCGTTACCGTTTCGCTAGGTTTTGGTTGGTCTACTGGCTTAACGGTAGTGCTTGGCTTGGTCTCATTAACAGGCTCGTTAGTAGTAGTTGGGGGATTAACAGCCTCAGGTTTACTAGTTTCGGGTTTAGTATATACTTCTGGCGTTACCGTTTCGCTAGGTTTTGGTTGATCTTCTGGCTTAACGGTAGTGCTTGACTTGGTCTCATTTACAGGCTCGTTAGTAGTGGTCGGGGGATTAACAGCCTCAGGCTTGCTAGTTTCGGGCTTAGTATATACTTCTGGCGTTACCGTTTCGTTGGTTGTAACGTTTTCAGGTTTTTTTTCTGGTTCTGGTACGTTTTCTACCTTTTTATCAAAATCGCTCATATAAACTCCTACAACTTTTTCTTTTTTATAAGGCTTTTAAGAGTTTTGTAATAATTTTAGGGAAATTACTGCAAACTTTTTTAAGATTTTTTACGAATTGCTCTCCGTCTGTACCGCTACCGTAAACGTCTGTAACGCCTTTAATAAGGTAAACGGGGATAGAGTTGGAAATTGACGTTTGAATAACGGCACAACCTTCCATATCACGAATATAACAACCATTATCTAAAATATTTTTTAGGTCGATTTCGCTTTTGCTGAATCTATCGCTAGTGGCAAGTGATTGAAATTTTAGCCCGATATCTAGTGTATTTGCCTTAAAAAAAACTCTATCATATTCTTGAATGTAACCAAGTGGCACGTCGTCGATTTCTCTTACGTCGAAATCAAATTGAAACGCCTTATCAACCATATAATATTCGCAGACGTTTATTGTGTTGTTTGTGCCACCGCAAGTGCCGTAATTTATGATAGAGGTAACACCTAACTTATCGATTACTGCCTGAGTTGTTAATGATGCGGAAACTTTGCCAATACCACATATAACAACGGCTACTTTTTTGCCTGAAATTTCGCCTAAATAGCAAGATTTGCCGGCGATTGTAGTTGAAGATGGGTTTTCTAATACGTCGATAAGCGGTTGTGCTTCTGATTTTAATGCTACTATAATTCCTATCATAAAAATACCTTTAACAATCTATAACATTATATCATAGTTATATATATATGTCAATATTGGGCTACTGTATAAAATTAAAAAAAATTTTTTAATAATTTATTAGTCTTAAATAACGTTTCACGATTTTAGGATTAGGGGCTAATAAGACTAAATTTATAAAAATATATCAATATTTACCCCCGAAAATCAAAATCGTGTTTTTGTAAAAATACTGAAAAATGCACCAAAATACGCTAAAAACGAGCAAAAAGTATCACTTTTTTTTATTGACAAATAATTTTAGGCGTAATATAATGTCAAAAAACACACCAAAAAATAAAATCGTGAAAGGAGCATAAAATGAAGCGAATAAAAAATAGTTCGGTAACTATTTTAGATAAAAAAAGCGTTCATATCGGCAAAGACGTTGTTATAGGAAATAATGTAACAATATACGAAAATTCGCGCATAGAAGGCAATTCAATTATTAAAGATAATGCAGTTATTATGCCAAACTGTTATATAATCGACAGCGTTATTGGTGAAAATTCTATAATAAAGTATAGTTATATAGAAAATTCGGTAGTTGATAGCAACGTTGATATCGGTCCATACGCGCATTTAAGACCTAATTCGCACGTAAAACAAGGCGCGAAAATAGGTAATTTCGTTGAAATTAAAAATGCAGAGATTGGCGAAAACACTAAAGTAAGCCATCTTGCGTACGTTGGAGATGCGATATTAGGTAAAGATTGCAACGTTGGCTGTGGTGCTATATTCGTTAATTATAACGGCAAAACTAAATCTAAAACTATTGTCGGCGATAATTCCTTTATTGGTAGTAACTGCAATATTATTGCTCCCGTTCGTATAGAATCAAATACTTATATCGTTGCTGGAACCACGATTACCGAAGACGTTAAAGAAGACGATTTTGTTATTGGTAGAGTTAGACAAGAAGTGAAACCTAACAGGGCGCATAATTACTTAAAAAAATTCGTTAAATAAAGGAGAAAATTTTATGGGAATATTTTTTGGAACTGACGGGCTTAGAGGTAAAGTTAACGAAGAACTTACCTTCGACGTGGCTTATAAAATCGGTAACGCGTTATCAATATTAAAAGAAAATCCAACGATTTTAATTGGTTCAGATACAAGGATATCAAACACCTACTTAACGCTAGCAGTATCAAGTGGTGCGATGAGTGGTGGTGCAAATGTGATAGATATAGGCGTTGTTCCTACGGCCGGTGTTGCGTATTTAACTAAAAAACTTAACGCCGATTACGGCGTAGTGATTAGCGCGTCACATAATAGTGGAGAATATAACGGAATTAAAATATTTAATTCCGAAGGATATAAACTTGGCGATAAGGAAGAAGAACGTATAGAAAGATGCTTTATACACGATAAAACAAATGATTTTCCTAATATCGGTAGGTTTACTCAAGATTTTACACTTGTTAAAGAATATAAAAACTTTTTAATTAGTTGTTGTAGTTCTTCTCTTGAAGGAAAAACCATTGTTCTAGATTGCGCGCACGGTGCGTCGCTTAGAATAGCGCCCGAAGTTTTTAGAAAACTTGGTGCTAACGTTATTGCATCTAATTCAACTGATGACGGATTAAAAATCAATCATAATTGTGGTGCGCTTCATCCTGAAAATCTAGTTAGAAGAGTGTTTAGGTATAAAGCGGATATGGGTTTTGCTTTTGATGGTGATGCAGATAGATTGATTGCCGTTGATGAACTTGGAAACATTATTGACGGAGACATGATTATTTGCGCGCTAGCAAAATATTTATCTAAAAACAACAAATTAAAATCTAATACCGTTGTTGGAACTAGTCATACGAATATGGCAATAGAAAACGAATTAAAAAATTGCGGGATAAATACTTTCAGAACGGATATTGGAGACAAATACGTTTTA
Source organism: Christensenellaceae bacterium (assembly GCA_045613505.1). GTDB lineage: Bacteria > Bacillota > Clostridia > Christensenellales > Borkfalkiaceae > UBA1259. The sequence continues at coordinate 53,233 of JAZLBC010000013.1, read as the reverse complement.
AGTAAACTAATAGAGCACGATTTATCGCTTGGTGGCGAACAAAGCGGACATATAATTCTTAAAGATTATCACACTACGGGTGATGGTATTTTAACTGCAATATTTATAGCAGATATGTTAACGAAAGAAAATCTCACGTTGTCTAGCGCAACAAAAGTTAAATTATTCCCGCAATCGAATAAAAACGTTGTCGTTAGTGATAAATTTAGGATTATCAATAACGAAGAACTTGCGCGTGTAACCGCTAAATATAATCAAGAACTTGAAGGCAAAGGTAGAGTAATGATTAGGGCGTCGGGTACGGAACCTAAAATAAGAGTAATGGTAGAGAGTGTAAGTGAAGAACTTAATGAAGAAGTTTCTAAGATTTTAGTAAATTTAATAAACAAAATAAATCAACAAAATTAGCGATATTTCGCCTAAATTATTCCGTGAGAACAGCGTTTTCACGGAATTTTTATTTTGCTAGTAATTCGTATTTTTCTTTACAAAAGAATTTATATGTGTTATACTATAAAAAAATGGGGGCATGTATGAAAAAGTCGTTAAAGAATAATTTGAATTACGTTGTTTCAATAATAATTTTGTTAGTTTCTCTCGCGATTACGTTGTGTGATGCGTTAATTGAAGGGTTCGATTTTTGGACACATCCTATTCTTAACTTTTTGTTTTTAGTATCAACGCTATATGGATTTTTCGTTCTAATAAAAGGGTTCTTTACTAAAAATCCATGGAAGTTTTTTATTGCAGGAATACTACTTTCACTATCTTTGTTATACGTGTTGTTGCACTATACTTTCGTTTGGTTAACGCTTTTAATATTATTCTGCTTTATTGCGGGTATTTCTTTAACTTCGTTGGCGGTGTGTGGCAACAAAACTGAAAATATTGCGCTAAATAAAAACGAAGACTACAAAGATTATAAAACGCGCATGGCAGAAAAAAATAAGCAAGAAGACGAAGAAGTAAAAGAAGAAGTAGTTATAAAATCTTTTAAAGACTAAAAAAATATTTGCATTAAAGGTAAAACACTATGGATAAACGCAATTTAACGTTACTTACAGACCTATATCAATTAACCATGATGAACGGCTATTTGAAAGAGAGCCGTAAAGATGAAATTGCAATTTTCGATATATTTTTTAGACAGAACGGTATGATTACTTATTCACTTGCTTGCGGGCTAGAACAGGCATGTGATTACATACTTAATCTAAAATTTGGCGATGATGAAATTTCTTACCTAAAAAGTTTGAATATTTTTTCTAGTGATTTTATTGATTATCTTAAAAATTTCCGCTTTACAGGCGACGTTTACGCTGTACCCGAGGGGACTATGGTTTTCCCTGGCGAACCTATACTAACCGTTAAAGCGCCTGTTATGGAAGCGCAATTTATCGAAACTGCGTTGCTTAACATAATTAACTTTCAAACTTTAATCGCAACTAAATCCGCAAAAATTAGGTACGCCGCTAAAGACGACGTTGTTATGGAATTCGGATTGAGGCGTGCTCAAGCGCCTGATGCCGGTATATATGGTGCTCGCGCGGCTGTTATTGGTGGTTGTAATTCTACTTCTAACGTTCTTGCAGGGCAAATGTTTAATATTCCTGTTGCAGGTACACACGCGCATAGTTGGGTAATGAATTTTGCAGATGAATATACGGCTTTTAAGGCTTATGCAGACGCTTATCCGGACAACGCTTTGCTTTTAGTAGACACATTTGATACTCTCAATCAAGGCGTTCCAAATGCAATAAGAGTTTTTAAGGAATTAAAAGAAAAGGGATATAAACCTAAGGGTATTAGACTTGATTCTGGCGACCTTGCATATTTATCCAAGAAAGCGCGTCAAATGCTAGACGAAGCGGGTTTTCCCGATACTATTATTTGCGCATCTGGCGATTTAGACGAACATTCTATAAACTCACTTAAAAATCAAGGTGCAAAAATCAATTCTTGGGGTGTTGGCACAAAACTTATTACCAGCGCTGATATGCCTGCTCTTGGCGGAGTATATAAACTTTCTGGTATGGTTCTTGAAGACGGCAGTATTATTCCTAAAATAAAACTTTCTGATAATACCGAAAAAATTACTAATCCTGGTTTTAAGAATATAATTAGGGTGTACGATAAAAAGACTGGAAAGGCAGAAGCAGACTGCATTGTTTTAAGGTCTGAAAAACCTATCGACACCACAAAACCGTTAGTGTTAACACACCCTAGGGAAAGATGGAAAACTATTACTTTTGAAGACTACGAAGTTAGAGAACTTCAAAAACAAATTATTAAGAATGGTGAATTGGTATACAATTTCCCATCTCTTATAGAAATAAAGGCGTATGCAGAGTCTGAACTTAATAGTTTTTGGGATGAGTATAAACGTTTAGATAAACCACATCTTTACAAGGTCGATTTGTCTGACGAGTTATACGAATTAAAAACTTATATGATTGAAAAAATTAGGAAACAAAGTAAAAAATAACGGAGGGTTCTTGTGGAACTTAAAAAAAGAAAATACAAGAAAAAAGAAGTCAAAGAGATTATTGACGCTGTATCTTCTGATAATGCAAGCATTACTTCCGAATTAAAGGCAAAAATACAAGAACTTACGATAGAAAACGCAAAATTAAAAGCGCGCGTTACGGAAGCGTCTAACGACGAATTAGTTGCGCATAAAGTTATAAAAGACGCTGAAATTACTGCATTAAAAATAAAAAAAGAAGCCGAAGATTATTGTGAACTAACAATTCTTAATATGCAAAAATTATCTAAGGCGTGGCAAGAATTTTTTGATTTATTGAGCGAAAAATATCCAAATTATAAAGTAGTAAAAGAAGCCGTTGAAACAAAAAAATCGATTGATAAAATCTTGTTTGCAGAAAATGCAACCAACAAGACGGAAACAATTAAAAAGATTTTAGATGATAATAGTGCCGTAAAGGCGATTTTTGACCCACAAGCAAAAATTAACGAATATATATCCGCGACTAGCGATAGCGGTTTTAATTTAGACGAAGTATTAAACCCAGGTGAACTTGAATTGGAGGATTTATGCAAAGAACTTGGACTGATAGAGCCAAAAAAATAACGTTTATAATTATATCAGTCGTATTATGCGCTTTTTTAATTTTAATCGACCAACTATCTAAGATTTATTTTAAGAATAAGTTTCATAACGATGGTTCGACCACCGTTATAGACGGGTTTTTTTATTTTACCTATACTGTTAACACGGGTTCAGCGTTTAGTTTTTTGGCGGGTAAAAAGTGGGCGCAAATATTTTTCAAGATTTTAACGCCATTATCGCTTATATTGTTTTCATATATATTCGTTCAAAGTGTTAAACATGGTAAAAAATTCATGTCTATAAGCGTCGTGCTTATTATTAGTGGGGCAATAGGCAATTTTATCGATAGGCTACTTTTTAACGGAGTTAGTGATTTTATCTCGTTGCAATTTGGAGATTATTTTTTTCCAATATTTAATTTTGCCGATATGTGTTTAACGGTTGGCGTTTTCATGTTCGTGCTATTTTTGTTATTTATAGATAAAAACGCCGTATTTAGAAGAAATGCAAAAAAATAACGAAATATTAGTAAATATCGAAGAACCAAAGCGTATTGATGCGTTACTTGCAGAAGTTTCGGGCTTAACTAGGTCTTATGTAAAAAATCTATGCGATAAATCTTTGGTTTTCTTGAACGGCAAAGTAGTAAAAGCAAATAAAATCGTTAAAAACGGAGACGTTATCTCATATTCGGCGCTAGAGCCCGAAAAAATCGATTTAACGCCACAAAATATAGATATTGATATAGTTTACCAAGACGACGATTTGGCGGTAATAAATAAACCGCAAGGGCTAACCGTTCATGCAGGAAACGGCACGGACGGAAACACGCTTGTAAACGCGCTTTTATATCACCTTGATAATTTGTCGGGGATTAATGGTGTTGTTAGACCTGGAATCGTTCATAGGATCGATAAAAACACTTCTGGTTTATTAATTGTTGCAAAAAACGATAAGGCGCATCTTTTTTTAGCAAACCAACTTGCCGATAAAACGCTAAATCGCGAATACGTTGCACTTTTAGAAGGTAACGTTAAAACTGAAGAGGGTGTTATTTCTACCTTTATAAACCGCGATAGAAAAGATCGAACAAAAATGGCTGTTTCTACTAGTGGTAAAAATGCAACTACTAGATACAAAGTGCTAACGAGATACGAGGGATATTCTCTCGTTAAGTTCGTTTTAGAAACTGGAAGAACGCATCAAATTAGAGTTCATGCAAAACATATAGGGCATCCGGTTGTTGGCGATCCAGAATACGGCTATAAAACTAATAAATTTAAACTAAGCGGGCAATTACTGCACGCAAGAAAAATTGAATTTGTTCATCCGTCTACAAACAAGAAAATGACTTTTAGCGTAGACATGCCTAAATATTTTTCAAACGTATTAAAAAAATTAAAAAAGATTTAAGGAGAGAATTATGAATATTGACGGAAAGAAAGAGAATAATTTTTTTAACGTATTAGCATTTATAGTGCTTGTTATTACCGCCGTTCTTTCAATACTTGGTGGCATATTAGATGATAGAATAGAAAATTTATTAAGAACCGTAAGCGACGTGTTTGTGTTATGTGTTCTTGCGTTATCTGCATATAAATTTGTTTCAAAAAAATCTAAGGGCTGGAAATTTGCTTATTGGATTTCTTTTGCAATTTACGTTGCTGGTATCTTATTTATTTGGTTGTAAGGGAGTGATTTATTGTGGCAAAACCATTAGTGGCAATCGTTGGTAGGCCAAACGTTGGTAAATCTACCTTTTTTAACAAGGTTGTTGGTAAAAAAATATCAATAGTTGAAGATTTCCCAGGTGTAACGAGAGATAGAATTTATCAAGATGCAGAATGGAGTGGGCGTGCTTTTACTCTCGTTGATACAGGTGGTCTTGAATTAAAGTCTACTGACGAAATGTGGAGACATATTCAAAAACAAGCAGAAATTGCTATCGAAACGGCAGACGTTATAATTCTGTTTACTGATGGTAAAGCAGGGCTAAACGCTTCTGATGAAGACGTTGCGTCTAAACTCCGCAAATCTGGCAAACCAGTCGTTGTTGCAGTTAATAAACTAGAAAATTTCGACATATCTAAATTGTATGAATTTTATAGCCTAGGTCTTGGAGAACCTTTTGGTATTTCTGCTGAACACGGCAACGGAATAGGAGATCTTTTAGACGAGGTAATAAAGTATTTTGATGATTACGAATGCGAACTAGATGATGATTCTATTAAGATTGCAGTTGTTGGTAAGCCAAATGCAGGCAAGTCTAGTTTGTGTAATAAAATACTGGGGTTTGACCGTACGATTGTGTCTGACATAGCAGGAACTACTAGAGATGCTATTGATACTAAATTCACCCTAGACGGTGTGAATTACACTCTTATAGATACTGCTGGTATTAGAAAGAAGAAAAACGTAGAAGAAGACTTAGAGTATTATAGTGTTTTAAGGGCGTTGGGTGCAATTAGACGTGCTGACGTTTCTATTATGATGATTGATTCTAGTATTGGTATTACTGAACAAGACGTTAAAATTTTGGGCTACGTTCATGAACAAAATAAGCCGTCTGTTTTAGTAATGAACAAATGGGATTTAATAGAAAAAGACACAAATACTATAAATAAATTTAACGATATACTAAGCGAAAATCTCAAATTTATGGATTACGTGTTGCCCGTTTACGTTTCTGCTAAAACAGGACAAAGAGTTGAAAAAATCTTATCGCTTGCCCGTTTAGCTCTATCTAATTCTAAAAAAACTATTACTGCTGGCAATCTTAACGATCTCGTGTTTGACTTGGTTAGGGCTAACGAACCACCTTCGGTTAACGGAAAACGTTTGAAGATAAATTACGTTACGCAAATTGGTGTAACACCACCAACTTTTTGCTTCTTTGTAAACGATGCGAAATTAATGCATTTTTCCTACAAAAGATACATAGAAAACAACCTTCGTAAAGCTTATGGTTTTGAAGGCACGCCGATTAAAATAGTAGTTAGGGAAAAAGAAGATGACTAACCTTTACTTGATTATATTTTCTGTTTGTGCTTATTTAATAGGTAGCATAAACTGGTCTATTATTATATCTAAAGCGCAAAAAAAAGATATACGCTCACTTGGTAGTGGCAATCCTGGCACGCTTAACATGAGTCGTAATTTTGGCTTGAAATTTGGACTTTTAACTTTTTTATTAGACGTGTTAAAAGGTGCTATTCCAACCTTAATTGCATTTTTTGTGTTTAGAAATAGCGTTTTTGTCAACTCTGTTTATGTAGTATCAGATTTTGCTATTTATTTGGTTGGTCTATCAGTCGTGCTTGGGCATATTTACCCGATTTATCTTAAATTTAAGGGCGGAAAGGGTATTGCGTCAACAATAGGAGTTTTGGTTGTTTCGCTATCCGTTCACGGCTTGGGATGGGCTAGTATTGCGATTATGTCTTTAGTTGCCGCGGTATTGTTTATATATTTTACCGAATTTGGCGCTATGGGCTCTTTTATTGCGATAACACCTTCTGCTGTGGGTGGTTGTATAAGGCTTTTTTTGATTTATAGTAACGTTATAGGTGATAACACGATAATTCATTACGCAACTACTACTTTTTGTATTTTCTTAATATGTTTCTTTACTTGGTTTGCGCATAGGAAAAATATAGAACGCATGATCGCTGGTGATGAACACCCTACGTCGATAAAAGGTATGGTTGTTAAGAGTAAACATGCTAAATTAAAGAAAAAAGAACAACAAAACAGCGAAAAATAATTGTTTTTTGTGCGTTTATTTGATATTATTTGAAAAAATTTCATATTAAAATAAAACCTTTCATATACTTTTTTTGTAAGTAATGGGAGGTTTTTTTATGGAAAAATTTGACGTTTATAGCGATATATCAACAAGAACTGGCGGAGACGTGTATATCGGTGTTGTAGGCCCAGTAAGAACTGGAAAATCAACTTTTATAGCAAAATTCTTAGAGAATATCGTTTTACCAAATATTAGTAGTACACTGCAAAAGCAAATTGCTACGGATGAAATGCCACAATCGTCTGGCGGTGCAACAATAATGACTACTCAACCTAAATTTATTCCTGCAAACGCAGTAAAGGTGGTGTTTAACAATAAATCATCTGCTAGCGTAAGGTTAGTTGACTGCGTTGGATATTTTGTTGATGGAGCAAAAGGCGCGGAAGACGATGGAAAGCCAAGGCTAGTTAAAACGCCATGGAACGATGAAGAAATAACTTTCGAAAAAGCAGCGGAGATTGGAACTAACAAAGTTATAAACGATTATTCTACTATTGGGATTTTGATTACTACTGATGGTAGTATTGGTGAAATTCCACGCGAAAATTATGAATCAGCCGAAGAAAAGTGTGTGTTAGAACTTAAAAAATCTAATAAGCCGTTTATAATTTTGGTTAACACAACAAACCCTGATAATACTAAAACGCTATTATTATGCGACGATTTAGAAAAAAAATATGGTGTAACTACACTTCCGATTAATGCGCTTGAACTAGATGAGGCAAAAATAAATAATATAATGGAAAAAATCCTTTTAGAATTTCCGCTTAGTAGAATTAACGTTAAAATACCTAAATGGATGCAATCATTATCACAAGACGACGAGAATATTAAGTGTATATTATCAAAGATAAAAGAACGCTCTAAAAACATGAACAAAATGAAAGATTTTTGTCTGTTCGATGACCTTTTTTTAGACGATGAAAATTTTAGATCATGTGATTTAACAGAGTTATCGATGAGCACTGGTGCAGTAAATTTCGATTTGTGTGTTAATTCTGAATATTTTTACAAGGTATTATCAAACGAGTGCAAAGAAGTAATTAAAGATGATTACGAACTTATTAAATTTATTAAAAGTTTTGCTGAAAACAAGAATAAATTTCTTAAACTTGAAAGTGCGTTAAAAGATGCGGAAGAAAACGGGTATGGTGTGGTAATTCCTACTGTTGAAGAAATGAACTTAAACGAACCTGTTGTAGTAAAACACGGCGGAAAGTACGGCGTTAAACTTAAAGCAACGGCACCAAGTTTGCATATAGTTAAAGTAGACGTTGGGGCAGAAGTTTCTCCACTAGTTGGAAATGAAAAACAAGGCGAAGACTTGGTTAATTTTATTATGTCGAAATTTGAAGATAACCCTGCTGGTATTTGGGAAACAAATTTATTTGGAAAATCGTTATACGACTTAGTTGGCGAAGGACTTAAAGACAAAATTAACGGTATGCCTAACGATGCAAAAGTAAAGATGCAAAAAACGCTAAGCAGAATAATAAACGAAAATAAAGGCGGATTATTGTGTATATTGCTATAATTAAAATCGTTAGTAAAATGCAAGCGAAAACTATATAGATTATGTTTGTAATAATTAAAGCGGAACAATAACGTTCCGCTTTAATTTTATTTTTTCTTTATAATAATTTTTTCTAATAACGCAACTAATGCATACATGCCTGCTGCAAGCATACAAAGTATAACGGTAGAAGCCATTACTAGATCTAACTTAAATACCTGCCCGCCATATACGATTAGATAACCTAGCCCAGATCGAGATACTAAATATTCGCCCATAATAGAGCCGATCCAAGCCATACCAACGTTGATTTTAAGCATGCTAATTAGAGATGGCGCGCTACCGGGAATAACAAGTTTTGTCATTATTTGAATTTTGGTTGCACCCATAGACTTTAACAATAATATTTTATTGTTGTCTATTGCTAAAAAGCCGTTCAAAATAGTGATTATTGATACTATTATGCCGATTAAAACCGCCATGAAAATTATGGACTTTGCGCCTGCGCCAAACCATACTATTATTATAGGGCCAAGTGCAATTTTGGGTAGAGAATTAAGTACTACGATATAAGGCTCGCATATTTTTCTAGCATTTTCAGATAGCCACAATAATAGTGCAATTATATATCCTAATAACGCCGAAATAATAAAGCCTAAAATTGTTTCGTACAAGGTGATTCCAACGTGGAATAATAAATTGTCTTCTACGAATAAATTTTTGATTGTTTTTACTATTTTGCTAGGGCTAGACGTTATAAAACTATCAATTATACCCGTATAAGCAAATAATTCCCATACGCCGAAGATTAGAAATAATAAAACAAATCTTGACGTAGTGATAAATATTTTATTGCGTTTTATTTTTCTAAGATATTTTTGATGTTCTGCTGAACAATTTGGTTCTTTTTTCATACGTGTAATTCCTTATAAATTTTATCAAATAGTTTACCAAAATTATCGCACTTACGTTTTTCAATGGGTGAGTTTCCTGATAGGTCGGGCTTAATTAGGTTTTTAATTTTTGCAGGTCTATTAGTTAACACAATAATCACGTCTGACATGGCTATTGCTTCAGAAATATCGTGCGTTACTAAAATTGCAGTCTTTTTTTCTGCTTTAAGTATACCAAACACGTCATTGCTGACGCTTAATCTAGTTTGAGAGTCTAGCGCGGAAAATGGTTCGTCTAAAAGTAAAACGTTAGGCTTAAATGCAAGTGTTCTAATTAAAGCGGCGCGTTGGCGCATTCCACCGGATAATTGGTCGGGATAACTTTTTTTAAACTTATCTAAGCCGTATTTTTCTAGTAACGAATAAACGTATTCCTTGTTTTCTTTGTTTAATTTTTTCTTTATTTCTAGTGGCAAAAATAGGTTTTTTTCTATATTGCGCCAAGGGAAAAGTTGGTCTTTTTGTAGCATATAACCAATATCTTCGCTTGTTGCTTTTTCGCCGTTAATTAGTATTTCGCCACTGCTTGGTGAAATTAAGCCAGCGATCATGGATAAAATTGTTGTTTTACCGCAACCTGAAGGCCCGATAATAGAAACGAATTCGCCTTTATTTACGCTAAAAGATAAATCTTTAACGGCAAGAATTTCACTCGTTTTAGTATGGTAACTAAGATAAACGTTTTTAAGTTCTAGTATTTTTTCCATTTTTATCCACCGTAAATCAAATTTTTTTAACCGAATACTCTTTTTGCGAGCGTGTTATCAACGAGGGTAGAAAACGCAACTTTATCTTTAAGTTCTCCGGCGTTAATCATTACTTCTTGAAGTCTATTAAAACTATCTTCGGTCGCTTGCATATCTGTCTTCCATGCATCGATTTTTTTATAACTTTTAATCGACGTTTCTATTGAACTAATGCTTGTTGACGGAAATTGTTTAACAATAGCAACTGCAACTTCGTATTCGCTATTATTTTTTATAAAATCAAACGCTTTTTTCATAGCGGTTAAAAATTTTATAACCGTATCTTCGTTATCTTTTATAAAACTTTCTAGCGCTATAAACGAAGTATAGGGGATTTCGCCACTCTTTTCGCCAACACTAGCAACAATATGCCATTTTCCTTCCTTTTCATATTCAGAAGCAGTCGGTTCAAAAACCGTGCAGTAATCGGCTGTTCCACCTAAAAACGCGCTAGTCATTAAGTTAAATTGAACGTCGAAGTTAAGCGTTAAATCTTGGCCGTTAAATAAATTAAGGTTATTTAACACGTATTCAAAAGTCATTGCGGGAACACCGCCTTTTCTGCCTGCTAATATTTCTTTGCCTTTTAGGTTGTTCCAGTCAAAATTCGGTTCTTCAATTCTTGAAACTAAAAAAGAACCATCTTTTTGCGTTAACTGACCAAACACTTTTGGAAGATCTGATTTGCCTTGATTTTCGATATAAATTACGGTTTCTGGACCCATTAAACCTATATCTGCAGTTTTAGAGAGTACTGCTGTCATTGATTTGTCTGCTCCACCACCGTTCGTAAGATTTATTTCTAATCCTTCTTCTTCAAAATATCCTTTTTCTATCGCTAGATATAACGGGGCGTAGAATACTGAGTGTGTAACTTCGTTAATTTCTAGTTTTTTCAGGTCGCCGTCTTTCTTACATGCTGATAAAGGTGCTATTACAAAGATAAGCGAAAGTAAAAAAGTTAATAATTTTTTCATTTTAATTACTCCTAAAAAATTTATTTAATAATTTATTGTATGATTGTCAGTAAATATTTGACAATATTTGGGTTTTTTATTGACAACTTTATACTTATAAGATATAATAAAGTAGAATAATTAGGAGAAAATTTTTATGGAAATGGAAAAGACTTATAACCCCTCTCAATTTGAAGATGAAATTTATAAAACATGGGAAAAAGAAGGCTATTTTAAGGCGAAAGTAGATCCTGAAAAATTGCCTTTTACTATTGTTATACCACCGCCAAATATTACTGGGCAATTACATATGGGGCACGCGCTTGACGAAACTTTGCAAGATACCTTGATCCGCTTTAAGAGGATGCAAGGTTATAGTGCTTTATGGCTACCTGGAACTGACCACGCATCTATTGCTACCGAAGTTAAGATTGTAGAACAAATGGCCAAAGAAGGTTTAACGAAAAAAGACGTTGGTCGAGACGGATTTTTAGAACGTGCTTGGGCTTGGAAAGAAAAATTTGGTGGAAGAATTATAGAACAACTTAAACTTTTAGGTTCTTCTTGCGATTGGTCTAGACTTGCTTTTACGATGGATGAAAAATGTTCTAAGGCCGTTAAAGAAGTTTTCGTAAACCTATACGAAAAAGGTTTGATTTATAGGGGCGATAGGATTATTAACTGGTGCCCTGATTGTAAAACTGCGCTTTCTGATGCAGAAGTTGAATACGTAGAAGAAGATAGCAACTTATGGTACATAAAATATCCTGTTAAGGATAGTAACGAATACGTTGTCGTTGCAACGTCGCGCCCAGAAACTATGCTTGGCGATACTGCCGTTGCAGTTAATCCAAAAGATAAGCGTTATGCGCATCTAAAAGGCAAAACGCTAATACTACCTATCGTTAATAAGGAAATTCCTATCGTTTACGACGATTACGTAGAACTAGAATTTGGTACTGGTGCAGTTAAAATTACACCTGCGCACGATCCTAACGACTTTGAGGTTGGTAAAAGACATAATCTAGAAGTTATTAGAGTTCTTAACGACGACGGAACTATGAACGAACTTGCCGGTAAATACAACGGTATGGATTCTTTAGAGTGTAGAAAACAAATCGTTGAAGAACTTAAATCATTGGGCGTTCTTGAAAAAATTGAGCCTTTACATCATAACGTAGGGCATTGTTATAGATGCAATAAAACCGTTGAACCTATCGTTTCTAAACAATGGTTTGTTAAAATGGAACCACTTGCTAAACCCGCTATTGACGTGGTTAGAAAGAAGAGTATAAAATTCGTTCCTGATAGATTTTCTAAAATATATTTCAATTGGATGGAAAACGTAAGAGACTGGTGTATTTCTAGGCAATTATGGTGGGGGCATCGTATCCCAGCATATTATTGCGACGATTGTGGTGAAATGATAATTTCTAAAGAAGACGTTTTAGTGTGCCCAAAATGTAATTCTAAGAAGATTAGGCAAGACGAGGACGTTTTAGATACGTGGTTCTCGTCTGCTTTATGGCCTTTCTCTACGCTAGGGTATCCTGAAATGACGGAAGATCTTAAATATTTCTATCCTACCGACGTCTTGGTTACCGGTTACGATATTATTTTCTTCTGGGTCGCTCGTATGATTTTCTCTGGATTAGAACATATGAAACGTATTCCTTTTAAGGACGTTTTAATTCACGGACTTGTTCGTGACTCTAAGGGCAGAAAGATGAGTAAATCTTTAGGGAACGGCATAGACCCAACCGAAATTATCTCTAAATACGGCGCAGATACATTAAGATTTTCTTTAATTAACGGTGTTGCTGCTGGTAGTGATATGCGTTTTTCTGACGAGAAGATAGAGGGCGCTAGAAACTTTATGAATAAACTTTGGAACGCATCAAGGTTTGTTTTGCTTAACGCAGAAGGTAATAATATTAGCGATATTAAAGACGTTAAACTTACTTTTGCAGATAAATGGATTATCACTAGACTAAATAAAACCATAAAAGACGTTACTGTTAATATGGAAAAATATGAAATGGGTGTTTCTCTTTCTATATTATACGATTTTGTATGGAACGATTTTTGTGATTGGTATATTGAACTTACGAAACCTGTATTATACGGCGAAGATGAAGTTAAGAGAAATAATACTTTAAGCGTTCTTATCTACGTTCTTAAAAATATTCTTAAACTTATGCATCCGTTTGTTCCGTTTATAACTGAAAAGATTTATAGTTCTATACCTGGTGTTAACGAATCTATAATGATTTCTAATTATCCAAGATACAACACGAAGATGAACTACTATTCTAGCGTTAAAGATATAGAACTTGTAAAAGAAATTATCAAAAACGTAAGAAATATAAAAGTTAAAAACGGCGCAGCGCCATCAAAACGCGTTAAATTATACGTTAAAGCAAAAGACGTTAAGGCTATAAAACACGGCATAATTTATATTCAAAAACTTGCAGGTGTTTCAGAAGTAGAATTTGTTGAAAATAAACCTGAAAACGAAAAACTTGTTTCTTCGGTTATTGACGGCGCGGAATTATTTATCCCACTTGGCGAACTTATCGACTTTAATCAAGAAATCGAAAGACTTACCGAAGAATTAAAAACCGTTGAAAAGGAAATTGCAAGGGCAAGTGGTAAATTATCTAATAACGGATTCCTTGAAAAAGCGCCAAAAGCACTTGTTGATAGTGAACGTGCAAAACTAAACAAATACATAGATATGCGTGAAAAATTAAATGCACAAATTAAAGACTTGCAAGGTTAATTCATGAATATATATTTAGTAAGACACGGCGAAAGTCAAACGAATATTGAAAAACGTTTTGCAGGTCATCTTGAAACGCCACTAACAAAAACCGGTGAAAAACAAGCGCAGTTATTGTTAAACTATTTCAAGGATAAAAATATAGATAAAATTTATTCTTCTAGTTTGTCAAGAGCAGTTAATACGATAGCGCCAACCGCCGATTTTTATGGGTTAGAAATTATTAAAGACGATAGGCTAAAAGAGATAAATGCTGGCGATTGGCAAGGTAAAACCTATTTAGAAATAATTGATAGTTCTTATCAGTTTAGAGTGGTTTGGAAAACCGATATGGCAAATTGTGTTTGCGATAACGGAGAAAGTGTTAAAGATTGTGCAAAAAGGGTTTTCGATGCGCTTATAGACGTTGCTGAAAATTCTAATGCGAAAAACGTTATTATTACTTCGCACGGGCTTTCTATAAGAACAATTTTATCAAACGTTTTATATGGCGATATTAAAAATTTAGATAAACTTTCGTTTTTGGTTAACGCAGGTATTTCATTACTTACTTATGAAAACGGCAAGTTTGCTGTTAAAGAGTTGTTGATAACGGAACATTTAGGCAATATGATTACCAAAGTTCCGTCAATAGTATAAAATTAAATTTATTAAAAAAGGAGACAACATGGCAAAATTTAATTCTCAATGGAAGAAATCTATGCAAATTAAACTAGATTACAACAACATGATGGCTGATTTTATTGGCGATAAAGAGGGTTTTACACCTGAATTTTTAGCGTCTAACGCTAAACTTGCTAAATCAGCGCATACTTTTGTTAAAAATAATCGTGGAACTGGTATGATGGGTTGGACCGAACTACCATACAATCAAAACGAAATTGTAGAAGATATAATTAAAACTGCAAAGGATATTAAAAAGAAATTTGATAATTTCGTAGTGCTTGGTATAGGTGGTTCTGCACTTGGACCAACTGCAGTTTTTCAAGCGCTTTGCCACTTAAGGCATAACGAACTTCCTAAAAAAGTTAGAAAAGCACCAAAACTTTACGTAGAAGACAACGTTGATCCAGAAAGAATGTCTGCACTTTTAGACGTTTTAGATTTAGAAAAAACTATGTTTAACGTTGTTACGAAGAGTGGCGCAACTAGCGAAACAATGGCTCAATACCTTATCATAATGGATCTTCTTAAAAAGAAATTTGGCGATAATGCAAAAGACCATATGATTGCAACAACCTCAGAAAGCAAAGGTAACTTAATTAAGATTGCTAAGCAAGAAAATCTTAAAACTTATTATATTCCTGATGGTGTTGGTGGTAGATTTTCTGAACTTTGCCCAGTAGGTTTACTTCCTGCCGCAGTTGTGGGTATTGATATTAAAGAATTGCTTAAAGGCGCTGCTTATATGGATAAAATCTGCAAGAGTAAAGATATCAATTCTAACCCAGCGCTAATGACTGCACTTTTAGAGTATTTATCAATGAAGAACGGCAAGAATATTTCCGTTATGATGCCTTATGCAGACGGGCTTAAATATATTGCAGACTGGTATTGTCAATTATGGGGCGAAAGTCTTGGTAAATCCGTTGATAACGATGGTAACGAAGTTTTCGTTGGTCAAACCCCAGTTAAAGCGCTTGGCGTTACCGATCAACACTCTCAAGTTCAATTATACAGAGAAGGACCTTTCGACAAAGTTATAACGATTATCGGCGTAGAAAATTTCCGTTCTACAGTTACTATAAGCGAAGGTTGCAAAGATATACCAGACGTTTCTTTCCTTTGCGGACATACTATGAACGAACTTATCAATGCTGAAAGACTAGCGACCGAATACGCGCTTCAAACTGCAAAAAGAGCAAACTTCACTATAATTTTACCTGAAATAAATGCATTTACTATTGGTCAATTATTGTTCTTGTTTGAATTAGAAACCGCATATTGTGGCGCAATGCTTAACATTAACACCTTTAATCAACCTGGCGTAGAAGCGGGCAAAAACGCAACTTATGCTTTGTTTGGTAAAAACGGATACGAAAGCACTAAAAAAGAAATGAACGAAGCGCCAAAGAAAAAAGACTGCTATTTTATTTAATAATATAAAAAAAGGATTTTTATGGCAAAAAAACGCTTTCTAATCGATAATAATATGCCTTTATATTTATTTCACCAAGGCACTAATTTTAATTCTTACGATTACTTAGGCTCTCATTTTGCTAAAATCGATGGAAAAGACGCCGTTGTTTTTAGAGTTTGGGCGCCTAATGCTGATTGCGTTTCAGTCGTTGGTGATTTTAACGGCTGGGATAAAAATAAAAACGTTTTAACAAGAATTAGTAAAGAAGGTGTGTTTGAAACCTATATTTACGGATTAAAACAATTTGATGCGTATAAATATGCCGTAACAAAGGGTAATAAAACTACGCTTAAAGCAGATCCTTTTGCCGTTCATGCAGAAACAGCGCCAAAAACTGCTTCTAAATTATACGATATAGACGGGTTTTGTTGGACTGACGGCGATTTTATTAAAAATAGGACCAAGCCTTATGATAAGCCTATAAATATTTACGAAGTTAATTTTGCGAGTTGGAAAAGAAAGCAAAACGGTGATTATTATTCTTTTAAAGAACTTGCTAATTCGCTTGTTGATTACGTAAAAAAATCTGGATATACTCACGTTGAAATAATGCCTTTAACCGAGTTTCCGTTTGACGGGTCTTGGGGATATCAAGTAACGGGATATTTTGCTATTACTTCTAGGTTTGGCACTCCAAAAGATTTTATGTATTTCGTTGATTGTTGCCATAATAATGGAATTTCCGTTATTTTAGACTGGGTACCTTCGCATTTCCCAAAAGACGAACACGGGCTTTACGAATTTGACGGCACATGTTGTTACGAATATCAAGACCCGCTTAAAAACGAGCACAAGGAGTGGGGCACAAGAGTTTTTGATTGGGGCAAGTGTGAAATTCAAAGTTTCTTGATATCTAGCGCAGTTTTCTTGTTCGAAAAATTCCACATAGACGGGCTTAGGGTTGATGCTGTTTCTTCAATGCTTTATCTTGATTATTGCCGTAATGAGGGTGAATGGCAACCAAATTCTTTTGGAACTAACATCAATTTAGAGGCTGTTGCATTTTTACAAAAATTAAACGAAGTAGTATTTGCGCGCTACCCGTATGCGCTTATGATTGCAGAAGAAGCAACTGCATATCAAAACGTTACTAAACCAACGGATATCGGTGGGCTTGGATTTAATTTTAAGTGGAATATGGGCTGGATGAACGATATGTTATACTACGTTAAATGCGACCCGTATTTTAGGTCTTATCATCACGATAAACTAACCTTTTCGATGATGTATGCTTTTAACGAAAATTTTATCTTGCCCATCTCGCATGACGAGGTTGTGCACGGTAAAAAATCGTTGCTTGATAAAATGCCCGGTGGGGTAGAAGATAAATTTTCACAAACGAGAACGTTTAACGCTTATATGATTGCTCACCCAGGAAAAAAACTTAATTTTATGGGGAACGAATACGGGCAGTTTAAGGAATGGGCGTATAAAGAAGGTTTAGAGTTTTTTATGCTTAAATATCCTTTACATAAAAAACTATACGAATATAACGTTAAACTAAACTATATATATGTAAATACACCTGCGTTATACGAAATCGATTATTCTTGGCAAGGCTTTTCGTGGATCACTTGCGACGAGAAAGATAACAATTTAATTGCTTTTAAGAGGTTTGACAACCTTGGCAACGAGTTTATAGGCATATTTAATTTTTCTGGTAACGATTATAAAAATTATCGCCTAGGGCTTGATAAAGGAACTTATACGTTAATACTTAATTCCGACGCAAAAAAACACGGCGGTAGAGGAATAACTAAGGGTAGAACGTTTAGGGCTGTAAAACGCACGGCGCATGGTAAAGCGACTAGCATTAGATTTGATTTAGCAAAATTTTCTGCATTATTTTTTATAAAAAACAATATATAAAGGGGATGGATTATGATTAGAAAAAAGAAATGCGTTGCAATGTTGCTTGCTGGTGGACAAGGTAGTAGATTGTTCGCCTTAACTAGCAAT
Organism: Christensenellaceae bacterium; assembly: GCA_045613505.1. Classification (GTDB taxonomy): domain Bacteria; phylum Bacillota; class Clostridia; order Christensenellales; family Borkfalkiaceae; genus UBA1259. The sequence continues at coordinate 35,309 of JAZLBC010000013.1, read as the reverse complement.
ATAGCAAAACCAGCAGTATCGTTTGGTGGTAAGTATAGGATAATAGACTTTCCACTTTCTAACTGCGTAAACTCAGGTATTGATACTGTTGGTGTTTTAACACAGTATCAACCGCTACTACTTAACGACTATATAGGCAATGGTCAACCTTGGGACTTGGACCGTTCTTACGGTGGTGTACATATTCTTTCGCCGTACCAAGGCAGAAAATCGTCGGATTGGTATAAGGGCACGGCAAATGCAATTTACCAAAATATTCATTTTATAAAACAATATGCGCCAGACTACGTTTTGATTTTATCAGGCGACCATATCTATAAAATGAATTATTCTAAAATGATAAATTTTCATAGGGCAAACAATGCAGATTGCACTGTTGCAACTATCAACGTGCCACTAAAAGAGGCATCTAGATTCGGCATTATCAATACGGATGAAAACGGCCAAATATTAGAGTTTGAAGAAAAACCTAAAAAACCAAAGTCTACACTTGCATCAATGGGTATTTACGTTTTTTCTACACAAAAATTGTTTGATTATCTAGAAAAAGACGCGAATGATCCAAATTCTTCTAACGATTTTGGCAAAAACGTTTTACCGTCGATGCTTGCTAGTGGCGAAAAAATGATGGCTTACGAATTCCACGGCTATTGGAAAGACGTTGGAACTATCAGTTCGCTATACGAAGCAAATATGGATTTACTTGGCGATAATCCGGTGTTTGATATAAACGATACTACTTGGCGTATACACTCTCGAAGCCCGCTCGCATCTCCGCATTATATCGCAGATAACACAAAAACTGTTAATAGTATTATAATGTCTGGTTGCGAAATTTTTGGCGAAGTAGAAAATTCCGTACTTGGAAGTGGCGTTGTTGTAAAAAAAGGCGCAGTAATAAAAAATAGTATTATTATGGCAGACGCTGTTATTGATGAAAACTCTGTTATTGAATATTCTATTTTAGACGAGAACACCGTTATAGGTAAAAATTGCGTTATTGGTGAACCTCAATCTACTAAAAAAGGCATTGCCGTTTTAGGAAGAGACGTTGTCGTTGGCGACGGCGCTTTTGTAGAAGGTGGCGAAATATTTGAAAAGAATATAGGAGTGGAGGGTTAAACGATGAGAGCAGTTGGAATTATATTTTCAAATATTCACGATAAAAACGTTCCCGAACTTGCTAGAATTAGAACGCTAGGTTCTATTCCTTTTGGCGGAAGATATAGACTTATTGATTTTCCGTTATCTAATATGGTTAACTCTGGTATTGATACCGTTGGTATAATCACTAAAAGTAATTATCAATCACTTATGGACCACGTTGGTAGTGGTAAAGATTGGGACCTTGCTAGAAAAGACGGTGGTTTAATTATGCTACCACCTTTTGGCGACCTAGATAACACTTCTCTTTACAATTCTAGATTAGAAGCATTAAAGGGTATAACGAACTTTTTATTCCGTGCAGACGAAGAATACGTAGTTATGTCAGACTGCGATAACGTATGTCGAATAAATTATAGAGAAGTTATAGACTTTCATGTTAAAAATATGGCAGACATAACGCTTGTTTATACCAAACGTAAAGCGTTTACCGACGAGAAATTTGCAACCACCTTAGATATTGATAACGATAAAGTTATAGACGTTAACTATAAAGATAAAATTGGTGATGAAGAACACAACTTTTTTGCAAATATTTTCGTTATGAAAAAAACTCTTTTGCAAAATATAGTTATGGATAGTATTACCCACAACAAAAAATATTTTATCGCTGACGTTATTTCTGCTAATCTTAATAGTTTGAAAATCGTTGGTTACGAACATAAAGGTTTTTATAGGGTAATAAATTCTTTGCTTGGGTATTACGAAAGTAACCTTGCTTTGCTTGATGAAAAGGCTAGAACGGAACTCTTTGGCGATAGAAGTGTATTTACCAAAATCAGAGATTCTGCGCCTACAAAATATGGCAACGGCGCAATAGTTAAAAATTCTATGATAGCAGACGGGTGTATCATAGAAGGTGAAGTTGAAAATAGTATCCTATTTAGAAACGTTAAAGTAGGGCGTGGAACTGTTATTAAAAATAGTATTGTAATGCAAGATAGCGTTTTAGGCGAATATTCGCACTTAAATTGCATGATATTAGATAAAAAGGTTACCGTTACTGATAGGCGCGTTTTATCAGGTACAGAAAATCATCCGTTCTACGTTGGAAAAGGCACAATGATTTAATATTAGGAGTAATTATGGAAAAAACTAAAAAAACGTCTACAAAAACGACGACAAAAACGACTACATCGCAATCTAAATCAATTAAAAAACCTGCAACTAAAACTATAAAAACTAAATCTATTCCCGAGATTAAGATTGTTTCTAAAAAGAAAATCGTTTTCTTCGCATCAGAATCTGCGCCGTTTATTGCAACGGGTGGGCTTGCAGACGTAGTTGGTTCTTTGCCAAAAGAACTTGCTAAAAACGTTAATAACGACGTTTCGGTGTTTTTACCATTATATTCTAATATAAAAGAAGAGTTTAGGTCTAAATTCACTTTCTTGACAAATTTTAACGTTGCAGTAGGTTGGAGGTTGCAATACGCTGGCGTATTTTTCTACGAATATCAAGGTGTAAAATTTTATTTTATTGATAACGAATACTACTTTAAGCGTGAAGGTAATATATACGGATTTTACGACGACGGCGAAAGATTTGCTTTTTTCTCGCGCGCTGCGTTAGATTCTTTGTCGAAATTGAATTTATATCCAGACGTATTGCACTGTAACGATTGGCAAACCGCTGCGTCTATAATATATCTTAAAGGCATGTATTATCAAGACGAAAATTATAACAAAATCAAGAGTGTTTTTACTATTCATAATATAGAATATCAAGGCGTGTATTCAATGTATACTTTTAGCGATTTATTTGGTTTTTCAGAAAACCTACGTAACGTTGTAGAGTTTAATGACGCGCTAAATCTTATGAAAGGCGCGATAGAATGCACTGATATTTTAACTACCGTTAGCCCAAGTTATGCAAACGAGATTAAATATTCGTTCTTTGCACATGGATTAGAAAACATTATAATTCGTAATGAACATAAATTGTATGGTATTCTTAACGGAATAGACGTTGACTACTATAACCCAGAAAAAGATGAGTTTATATTCAAAAATTATTCCGTTTCTGATATTAGTGGCAAAGCAGTTTGTAAGCAAGAGTTGCAAAAAATGCTGTCGCTTCCAGTTAATCCAAACGTTCCAATCGTTGCTATTATATCAAGGTTAGTTTCTCATAAGGGTTTAGATCTTGTAAAAAACGCGATTGAATCCTTGCTAACGAAAAACGTTCAAGTTGTTATTTTAGGTAAAGGTGAAACAGGCTACGAAAACTTTTTTATAAATCTTTCAGAAAATTACAAGGGTAAATGCGCAACAATTATAGCGTTTAATCAAGATTTATCACGAAAAATTTATTCTGGTGCAGATATCTTTTTAATGCCGTCTAAAATGGAGCCTTGTGGGCTTTCACAAATGATTGCTAGTCGATACGGCACCGTGGCGGTAGTTAGAGAAACCGGCGGACTAAACGATAGCATAAAAGCGTATGACGGTGTAAATGGTAACGGATTTACTTTCCACGACTACAACGCGCACGACATGTTGTTCGTTATAAATAGGGCAATAGATACCTTTAACGATAAATTTGCTTGGCAAGACGTTCAAAAAAGAGCAATGCTTACTGATTTTTCTTGGAATAATCAAGCAAAAAAATATGAAGAAATCTACAATAAATAAATGTTTAGGAGTAAAAATGGCAAATTTAACCGAAAAAGATGCACTTACGTTGATTAACAATAAATTATCAAGATATTTCGGTGTATCGGCAAGCGAAGCGAACAAAGATCAAATTTATAAAGCAGTAGTAATGTGCGTTAGAGATATACTTCTTGAAAAACGCGGTGCTTTCAACAAAAAATATAGAGATAAGGGTGGTAAACGTGTTTACTATCTTTGTATGGAATTTTTGTTGGGACAATCGCTTAAAAACAACACTTACAACCTTAATATTCAAGAGTCTTTTAACAGTGCGCTAAAAAATAATTTTAACTGCACGTTAGAAGATTTGTATGAAATTGAGCCAGACGCAGGTCTTGGTAATGGTGGGCTTGGTAGGCTTGCTGCATGTTTTATGGACGCGTTGGCTAGTCAAAATTATCCGGCGATGGGCTATTCTATTAGGTACGAATACGGTTTATTTAAGCAAAAAATCGTTGATGGTTGGCAAACTGAATTGCCAGACGTTTGGCTTCCAGGTGGCGAAGTATGGCTTACACAAAGGCTAGACAAAACTTTTAAGATTAAGTTTGACGGATATATTAGAGAAAACTGGACTGAAAACGGCTTAATGATTGAACACGTTGATGCTAAGGAAATTGAGGCAGTTGCATACGATATGATGATTTCTGGCAAAAACGGCGAAGCAGTATCTGTTTTAAGGCTTTGGAAAGCGCAAAATATTCATGATTTCGACATGAAAACTTTTTCGCAAGGCGATTATATGCGCAGTATGCAAGAAGATAACGAGGCAGACCTTATCTCTAAAGTTTTATATCCATCAGATAACCACTTTGAAGGTAAATCTTTAAGGCTAAAACAACAATATTTGCTTGTTTCTGCAGCACTTCAAGATATCGTTAGAGACCATCTTAAAAGATATGGCACACTAGATAGTTTGCCGGATAAAGCCGCAATTCACATCAACGATACGCACCCTGCGTTATGTATTCCAGAGCTTATGCGTATTTTAATTGACGAGTATAGGTATTCTTGGGATAAAGCGTGGGATATCGTTTGCAGAACAGTTGCATACACCAACCACACCGTTATGAGCGAAGCGCTTGAAAAATGGAACGAAGACCTTATTCAAAGACGACTTCCTAGAATCTTTATGATTATAAAAGAAATTAACGAGCGTTTTTGCGCGCAAATGTGGGATAAATTCCCAGGCGACTGGGATAAAATTGCCCGCATGAGCATTTTTTCGCATAATCAAATTAAGATGGCAAATCTTTGCGTAGTTGCATCGCATAAAGTTAACGGCGTTTCCGCGCTACACAGCGAAATCATTAAGAATAGTATTTTTAAGGATTTTAACGACGTTTATCCAAATAAATTTACCAACGTTACTAATGGTATTGCACATAGAAGATGGCTCTGTCAATCAAACCCAGAACTATCTGAATTGCTATCAGACTGTATAGGTAACGGCTATATTTTAGACGCATCTAAACTAATAGATTTTAAGAAATATCAAGACGATAAAACCGTTCTTAAACGTCTTAACGAAATTAAGAGAATTAAAAAAGAACAATTCTGCAATTTTGCAAAGAAAACTCAAGGATTCGTTATCAATCCGGACTCTATTTTCGACGTTCAAGCAAAAAGACTTCATGAATATAAACGTCAATTACTTAACGCGCTTTATATAATCTCGTTATATAACGAACTTAAAGAAAATCCTGATCTAGAAATGACGCCAAAAACCTTTATTTTTGGTGCAAAAGCAGCGCCTGGATATTACTTTGCAAAACAAATAATAAAACTTTTGTATAATTTAAGTAAAGATATTGAGAAAGACCCAAAAATTTCTCAAAAATTAAAAGTTGTGTTTATGCAAGATTATTGCGTTTCTATGGCGGAAAAACTTATTCCTGCAACGGAAATTAGTGAACAAATTTCGCAAGCAGGCAAAGAAGCAAGCGGAACTGGCAATATGGAATTTATGATTAACGGCGCACTTACTATCGGCACACTAGACGGGGCTAACGTGGAAATTTGCGAGTCTTGTGGAAAAGACAATATCTTTATATTCGGTTTAACTGCTAAAGAAGTAGACGAACTTTGGAAGTATGGCTATAATTCAAGCGTATACTATTCTAACAACGCAAAGTTAGAAAAAGTTATTTCTGCGCTTAATATCGGATTTAACGGAGAATCTTTTGCGGATATTGCTAACTATTTATTAACCGGAAATCAAATTGCAGACCCTTATATGTGTCTTGCTGATTTCGGTGATTACTATGATATCCATAGTAAGGCAGATAAAGTTTATAAAAACAAACTTTTGTGGGCTAAAAAGAGCCTAATTAACGTTGCGTCAGCAGGTATTTTCTCTGCTGATAGAAGCATTAACGACTACGCTAGAGATATTTGGAACTTAAAAAAGATTTAATTATAACTACTAAAAAAATGATTTATAACCCGACGGATAAGTTTTATAAAAGCATAATCGGTGCTATTTGCGCTAACGATAGTGTTACTTTTAGAGTTAAAGGCAACTTTAACTCTTTAAGTTTTGTCTACTATTTAGACGGAGATAGCACTACTATTGAACTTCCTATGCAAAAAGACGGCGATACTTACAGTATTACTCTTTCATTTAATAGGGGGTTGTACTATTATTGTTTTAAGATAAACGACAATAATTTCGTTGGGCTTTCTAATGATCATCACGGCAAAATTTTATCTTATCCTAATTATTTTCAGTTATCCGTTTACGATAAAGACTACGTTGTTCCTAACACGATTAAAAACGGGTTAATATACCAAATATTTCCTGATAGATTTTACAGGTTCAATAATCAACCAAATATTTCTAAAAATAGATTTTTTCATAAAAATCTTAACGATTTACCAGTTTATCTTCCCGCAGAGGACGGAGAAATTTACAATAACGACTTTTTTGGCGGTGATTTGCTAGGTATAACTTCTAAACTTGATTATCTTAAAGATTTGGGTGTTACTGCGATATATTTGAACCCGATTTTTAAGGCTTATTCTAATCATAGATATGATACTGCCGACTATTTTCAAATAGATGAATTGTTAGGAGGTTTTGCCGATCTTAAATTCTTGATTTCCGAAAGCCATAAACGCAATATTAAAATAATATTAGACGGCGTTTTTAATCACACCGGTGATGATAGTATTTATTTCAATAAATATGGCAATTACGATAGTTTAGGCGCTTATCAATCTAAAGATTCGCCGTATTACGATTGGTTTGATTTTAAGAATTACCCTAACGAATATAATTGTTGGTGGGGGATCAAAACTCTTCCAACGACGAAAAAAGAGCAACCTTTTATAGATTATATTGCCGGCGAAAATGGAGTTCTAGCGTTTTACACAAAACTTGGAATAGACGGTTGGAGATTAGACGTTGTTGATGAACTTCCTAAAAATTTTGTAGAAAAAATTAGGTCTACCGTTAAATCGATAAATAAAGATGCGATTTTGATAGGCGAAGTTTGGGAAGATGCTTCAAATAAAATAGCATACGACAAGCGAAGAGCGTATTTTTTGGGTAAAGAACTTGATAGTGTTATGAATTATCCACTAAAAGATGCGATTATTAGTTACTGCACAAATAAAAACGCTAAACTTTTAGAGAATTTAATTCGCACGCAGATAGACCATTATTCAAAAGACGTTTTATCATCTTTAATGAACATGCTATCAACTCACGATACCGTTAGGATTTTAACTGCTTTGTCGAATAAAAACGTAGATGGATTAACAAAAGAACAACTTTCTAAAATCACGTTGTCAAACGAAGAGTTAGATAGTTCAATAGATCTACTAAAAATTGCCACTATATTGCAGTTTACTCTTTACGGAACGCCTAGCATTTATTATGGTGATGAAATTGGCATGCAAGGCTATAAAGACCCGTTAAACCGCGCGTTTTTTAGGTGGGATAATGTTGGCAACAATATTTATAAATGGTATAAAAAATTATCCGAAATAAGAAATAGTGTTTTAGCACTTAACGACGGTGAAATTAGCGATATATTCTCTCAAAACGGTTTAATTACTTATAAAAAAGTTTGCCAAAATTCCGAGGCGCTCGTTGTTCTTAATGTGGACGAAAGAGAATATAAATTAGAGTTTAACGGAAGACTTGTTAACCTATTAGACGGCAAGATTTACGATAATTTAATTGTTGTTAATGGCATCTATTATGGAATTTTTGTAAATTTGGACGAAAATTCTTGACATAATATTATATAAATGTTATTATTTACACATAAACTGATGAGATAGAGTAGTAACTTTAAGCAGTAACTTTTAGAGAGTTTGTGGTTGGTGTAAACAAACGTTATCTTAAAGCGAATGGACTATTGAGGGTGAACTTGAAGTAATAGTATGGTTCAACGCAGAAAGCCGAGCGTTAAAACGGCAGGATATTTTTGTATCCGAAAAAGTCGCTAACTAGCGAGAATTTGGGTGGCACCACGGCAATATTCGTCCCATACGAGTATTGCTTTTTATTTACAAAAATTTAAGGAGATTATATTATGGCTGAAAAGAAAATTCCAACTAAAATATTTTTAGAAGAAAGTGAACTTCCTAAATATTGGTATAACATTAACGCCGTATTAAAAGATAAGCACGCTCCGTGCCTTAATCCTATAACCAAAAAACCATCTACTAAAGAAGAGTTTAGAGAAGTTTTTTGCGACGAACTTATAGATCAAGAATTTAACGATTACGACGAATATATTGAGATTCCTAAAGAAGTAAGAGAGTTTTACACAATGATAAGACCTTCGCCTTTAACAAGGGCGTATTGTCTTGAAAAAGTATTAGGCACTCCGGCTGAAATTTATTATAAATTCGAGGGAAACAACACTTCTGGATCACATAAACTTAATTCGGCAATCGCACAAGCATACTACGCTAAAAAACAAGGTTTAACGTCTGTTACTACTGAAACGGGCGCTGGTCAATGGGGAACTGCTTTATCTATGTCTTGCGCTTATTTTGGGCTTGATTTAACCGTATTTATGGTTAAATGCAGTGCAGAACAAAAACCGTTTAGAAAAGCCGTTATAGAAACTTATGGTGGTAAAGTTATTCCTTCGCCATCGACTTTAACTGATATAGGTAAAAAAATTAATGAAGAATTCCCAGGAACAGGTGGTTCGCTTGGTTGCGCTGTATCAGAAGCAACCGAAATGGCACTAAAAACACCTAACTGCAAATACGTTTTAGGTAGCGTTATGGACCACGTTATTTTGCATCAATCTATTATCGGTTTAGAAACTAAACTTGCGCTAGAAAAATATAACATTAAACCCGACATGTTTATAAGTTGCGTGGGTGGTGGCTCAAACTTTGGTGGTTTTATCGCGCCGTTTGTTAAAGATAAAATTAACGGCACTGCAGATTATAGAATTGTAGCGGTTGAACCTGCATCTTGCCCAACGATGACTAGGGGTAAATATGCTTACGACTACGGCGATACTGGAAGAATTACTCCGCTTATGAAAATGTACACGCTAGGTAGTAGTTTCATGCCGTCAAAAAGCCATTCTGGCGGATTAAGATTCCACGGTATGAACCCTATTGTTTCAAAACTTTATCATGATGGATATATAGAAGCAACTACCGTTAAACAAACCGAGATTTTTGAAGCAGCAGTAACATTTGCAAAAGCCGAAGGTATACTTCCTGCACCTGAATCTTCGCATTCAATCAAAGTCGCGATAGATGAAGCGCTTAAATGTAAAAAAACGGGTGAAAAGAAGAAAATAGTATTCTGTTTAACTGGCACTGGATATTTTGATCTTAAAGCATATTCTGAATATAATAATAAAACTTTAACCGATTATATACCAACTGATGAAGAAATTGCAGAAAGTCTTAAAAACCTACCGATTGTAGAAGAGTAAATTTTTTTGCTTGAATTACTTGATTTATTTTTTAATATATATTAAAATATATGTATATTCAAATGGAGGAAATTGATAATGACAACGTTAGAAAAAGTTGCCAATTTAATTGCTGAACAACTTAATAAACCAGTAGAAGAAATCACCGCTGATTGCGAAATCGTTAAAGATTTAGGCGCAGATTCTCTTGATATCGTTGAAATGATTATGACATTAGAAGAACAATTTAACGTATCCGTTCCTGAAGAAGAAGCAATAGGCATTAAAACCGTTGGCGACATTGTTGCTATAATTGACGGCAAAAACTAAAAGTAAAAAGGAGTTTTCAAAATTTGAAAATTCCTTTTTTTATATCAATATTTTATTTGACATATTACGTTATTTATTATATAATAAGTATGCTTTTAAGTCGATACGAGATATCGGCAAGGTTGAAATTTATAAATATAGTTTTTTTGCCTTGCCATACTTGTATAGCAAGGCTATTTTTATTGGGGTAAATATGGTTCAATTGATGGATGAATCTTTAATTTCGCGCTCGTTAGCAAGAATAACGCACGAAATTATCGAGCGAAATAATAATATTGACGAAATTTGCATATTAGGTATTAAAAATCGTGGAATTAAGATTGCTCAAACGTTATGTGAAAACGTGAAAAAGTTTTTGGGTAAAACTATTCCTTTCGGTATTTTAGACGTTACGATGTATCGAGACGATTTTTCTGCCGAATATAAAAAAGAAAAAGCAACTGAAAACGTTTTTCCTTGCGATCTTCATGATAAAGTGGTAATTATATGTGATGACGTTTTATACACCGGCAGAACTGCTCGCGCCGCTATTGAGGCAGTTTTTTCAGTAGCGCGCCCAAAATCTTTGCAACTTGCAGTTTTAATTGATAGGGGGCACAGAGAAATACCTATTAGGCCGGATTACGTAGGAAAAAATATACCTACTTCTAAATCGGAAAAAATTTCAGTCGTTCTTAATGACGATAAAGAAAAAGGCGTTTATATAATTTCAAAAGAAAACTCAAAAAGGATATAGTTATGAGCAAAATAAATTCAAAAATCATACAAGGAAACAAATTTAATAATTTTTCTCTTACAGAAATGGTTTCTGAATTTTTAGCAACCAATTATAACTTTGATTTTAAAAATGAATATACTATTCTTCCCGGTTTTTGTGACGTTCACGTTCATTTTAGAGAACCGGGTTTTTCTTATAAAGAAACAATTAAATCAGGCAGTTTAAGTTCGGCTAGGGGCGGTTTTACTTCGGTATGTACCATGCCTAATCTTAATCCAGTTCCCGATACGCTTGAAAATTTAAACGTTCAACTAGATATGATTTTTAATAATTCGTGCGTTAATATATATCCATACGGCTCTATAACGAAGGGGCTTCGTGGCGAAGAACTTAGCGATATGAAAGATTTAGCACCTTTCGTTGTTGCTTTTACTGACGATGGAAAAGGCGTGCAAAACGATAATCTTATTGAAGATGCAATAAAACTTGCAAAATCACTAGATAAAATTACCGTTTGCCACTGCGAAGTTAACGCTTTACTTAACGGCGGATATATTCACGACGGCGAGTACGCAAGGCGGAATAATCATAAAGGTATTTGTTCTGCTAGCGAATATTTAGAAGTAGAAAGAGATATAAAAATAGCAGAAAAATTAGGTGCTAAACTTCATATATGCCACGTTTCTACAAAAGAAAGCGTAGATATTATTAGAAAGGCGAAACAACGCGGGGTAGACGTTACGGCTGAAACCGCACCACATTATCTTATTTTAGACGATAGTGATTTAATTGATAGCGGTGATTATAAAATGAACCCACCACTACGCGCAAAAGACGATAAAGTTGCTTTGATAAACGGAATAATTGACGGAACGATAGATATGATTGCAACCGACCACGCGCCACACTCTAAAGAAGAAAAATCAAAGGGCTTAAAGGGCAGTGTTTTTGGCGTTGTGGGACTAGAAACCGCATTTCCGTTATTATACACGAACTTTGTTAAAACGGGCGTTATATCAATGGATAAATTGCTAGATTTACTAGTTTATAACGCAAGAGAAAGGTTTAATATTCCTTATAGCGGTTTTTCGGTTTGGGATCTTAATACAGAATACGTTATTGATAGCAACGAATTTTTATCTATGGGTAAATCTTGTCCGTTTAACGGATTAAAGGTTTATGGCAAAAACTTACTAACGGTAATAAATAATCAAGTGATATACAAAAATATATAGGAGAACTTATGGCAAAACGAAACGACATTAAAAAAATACTTATTATTGGTTCTGGCCCTATAATTATAGGTCAAGCAGCAGAATTCGACTATGCAGGAACACAAGCGTGCCTTGCTCTTAAAGAGGAAGGATACCAAGTTGTTTTAGTTAACTCTAACCCTGCAACTATAATGACTGATACTCAAATTGCAGACAAGGTTTATATGGAACCGCTAACGCTAGAATATATTGCAAAAATTCTTCGTTACGAAAGACCAGATGCTATTATTCCTGGTATAGGCGGACAAACAGGCTTAAATCTCGTTATGCAACTTGCTAAAAAGGGTGTTCTTAAAGAATGCAGAGTAGAACTTTTAGGAACTAGCATAGAAAGTATCGAAAGGGCTGAAGACCGTGATATGTTCAAAAAAATGTGCGAAAAAATCGGCGAGCCTGTTATTCCTTCTGAAATTACTTACGATTTAGATACTGCTTTAGAAGCGGCGCATAGAATCGGTTACCCAGTTGTTTTGCGCCCTGCGTTCACTCTTGGTGGAACTGGTGGTGGCTTTGCTTATAACGATGAAGAATTTATAGAAATTGCTAGAAATGGTTTTGCTTTATCTCCAGTTCATCAAATTCTTGTTGAAAAGAGTGTAAAAGGTTATAAAGAAATAGAATTTGAAGTAATGCGCGACTCTAACGATAACGCTATTACTATATGCGGTATGGAAAATATCGATCCAGTTGGCGTTCATACAGGGGACTCTATCGTTGTTGCGCCGATTATGTCTTTATCTAAAAAAGATGAAAAAATGCTAAACGATAGCGCAATAAAAATTATTCGTGAACTAAAAATTTCTGGTGGATGTAACGTTCAATTTGCACTTAATCCAAATACTAGCGAATACTATTTAATCGAAGTAAACCCAAGAGTTTCGCGTTCTTCTGCGCTAGCATCTAAGGCTAGTGGATATCCTATTGCAAGAGTTACTGCTAAAATTGCTGTTGGCATGGAACTTAAAGATATACCCGTTGCAGGTGGAAACGCAGGTATTGCACCATCACTTGATTATTGCATTTGCAAATTCCCAAGATTTCCTTTTGATAAATTTACGCAAGCGTCTAACGTTTTAGGCACTCAAATGAAAGCGACTGGTGAAGTAATGGGGATAGGCGCTAATCTATCGGAATGTTTGCTTAAATCCGTTCGTTCGTTAGAAATAGGTGTTAATCACTTATATCTAAAAAAATTCGACGATTTTTCTACCGATGAAATTAAAGATTATCTAAAAGAATTTAAGGCCGATAACATTTTTGCAGTTGCTGAATTATTACGCCGTGAAGTTAGTATCGACGAGATATATTCGCTAACTAAAATTACCAAACTCTTTATTTCTTGCATAAAAGATATTATTGATATAGAAAACAAACTAAAACTTAATAAATTTGACGTTGAAACGTTAAAAATTGCTAAATCTAACGGCTTTTCTGATCCGTTTATTGCTAAACTATGGGATACCACTGAAATCAAATTATATGATTTTAGAAAAGAAAACGGTATAGTTCCTATCTTTAAGATGGTTGATACGTTGCATACAGGCAAATATATTGCATACCTATATTCTACTTATAAAAATCTTTTTGATAAAACGGCAGAAAATCAATCAATTTTAACTAAGCAAAACAAACTAGTTGTATTAGGCGCAGGTCCTATTCGTATCGGTCAAGGTGTTGAATTCGACTATTCTACCGTTCACGCTGTACAAACAATTAAACGCAGTGGCTTTGAAGCAATTATTATCAATAACAACCCCGAAACCGTTTCTACCGACTACACTACGGCAGATAAACTTTATTTTGAACCTTTAACCCCAGAAGACGTAATGAATATTATAGACTTCGAAAAGCCAGAGGGTATCGTTGCGTCGCTTGGTGGGCAAACTGCAATCAATCTTGCCGAACCACTAAATAAACGTGGCGTGAAAATTGTTGGAACTGATTGCGATGCAATTGATAAAGCCGAAAATAGAGATTTGTTCGAAAAACTCTTGTCTAAACTAAATATTCCACAACCACAAGGTTGCGCAGTAACCAAAATCGAAGATGGCGTTAAGGCTGCAAACAGAATAGGATATCCTGTTCTTGTTCGCCCAAGTTTCGTTTTAGGCGGTAGAGCAATGCAAATCGTTGCAGACGAAAACGCTTTAAGACACTATCTAAAAACTGCCGTTGAAATTGACGAAGATAGACCGGTTTTAGTAGATAAATACATTATCGGTAAAGAAGTTGAAGTTGACGCTATTTGCGACGGGCAAGACGTTTTCGTTCCAGGTATTATGGAACTTGTTGAAAGAACTGGTATTCACTCTGGTGATAGTATTTCGGTATATCCTAGTTTTTCAATCTCTGACAAGGTAAAAGGAACAATTTTATCTTATACTAAAAAACTTGGTTTAGGTATAGGCATTAAAGGTTTATACAATATTCAATTTATCGTAGACCCTAACGATATGGTATATATCATAGAAGTTAACCCAAGATCTTCAAGAACTGTTCCGTTCTTATCCAAAGCAACGGGCTATTCGCTAGCAGATATCGCAACCGAAGTTATAATGGGTAAAACCTTAAAAGAACAAGGTATATTTAACATCTATCCAGAAGAAAAGAAACGTTATTACGTTAAAGTTCCAGTATTTTCATTTAACAAAATAAAGGGGTTGGACGCATATCTTTCACCTGAAATGAAATCTACTGGCGAAGCAATAGGTTACGACGATAAATTAAATCGTGCGCTTTATAAAGCGTTACAAGCCTCAGGCACTAAACTACAAAATTACGGCACCGTTCTTGCTACTATAAGCGATAACGATAAACAAGAAGCATTGCCGTTAATTAGAAGATTTTATAATCTTGGATTTAACATAGAGGCAACTAGCGGTACGGCTAAATTCTTAAAAGAAAACGGAATAAGAACACATGTTATTAAAAAGATTAGCGATGGCAGTAATGAAATTCGTGATGCTATAAGACAAGGTCATATCGCGTACGTTATAAACACCAGTAGCGTTGGCGCGTCTTGTGCGCTTTCAGATGGCTATGAAATTAGAAAATACGCTACCGAAAGCAACGTTACAATGTTTACTTCGCTTGATACCGTTAAAGTTTTATTAGACGTTTTAGAAGAAACCACCTTAACGATTTCGACAATTGATGCTTAAAGGATTATTATGAAAAAAGTATTTCTAAAAGTAGAATCTAACGAAAAATTAACCCAAAACGTTTATAAAATGACGTTTTCGGGCGATTTAACCGATATTAGAAAAAGCGGGCAATTCGTTAATATTCTAATTGATGGTTTATATTTGAGAAGACCAATTTCGGTATGCGATTATACCGAAAATTCACTTACGATTATATATAAGGTCGTAGGAAAGGGCACAGAAAAATTATCTAATGCAAAAATTGGCGACGTTTTTGACGTTTTAATTGGTCTTGGAAACGGATACGACCTTTCTAAATCGGGAGATAAGCCCTTGCTAATAGGCGGTGGCGTTGGTGTTCCGCCAATGTATAACCTTGCAAAAAAACTTTTAGCGCAAGGCAAACAAGTTAGCGTTATTCTAGGTTTTAACACAAAGGAAGAAGTTTTTTACGAAAAGGAATTTAAGGATTTAGGCGCAAACGTAACAGTAACAACAGTAGACGGAAGTTATGGTGTTAAGGGTTTTGTAACGAACGCTATAATAGATGGTTATACCTATTTTTACACGTGCGGGCCAGAGCCAATGCTTAAAGCAGTTTATAACAACACGAACACTAGCGGGCAATTTAGTTTCGAAGAACGCATGGGTTGTGGATTTGGTGCTTGTATGGGTTGTTCATGTAAAACACTTTATGGCAACAAGCGTATTTGCCGTGATGGTCCCGTTCTACTTAAGGAGGAAATTATATGGGAAAAATAGATTTAACTACTTCGCTATGTGGATTAGAACTTGACAACCCAGTTATTCCTGCAAGTGGAACGTTTGGTTTTGGTTATGAATTTAGAGCGTTTTACGATATAAATATTTTAGGCTCTATTTCTACCAAAGGAACTACACTAGATGCTAGGTTCGGCAATCCAACTCCTAGAATTGCAGAGTGTTATTCTGGACTAATAAATTCAGTAGGCTTGCAAAACCCAGGCGTTGACAAGGTTATTAGCGAAGAATTGCCAAAACTAAAAAAAGTTTTCAATAAAAAAGTAATTGCAAACGTTAGCGGTTTTTCTATCGATGAATACGTTAAAGTATGCGAAAAATTTAACGACGTTGATATGGTTGGTGCGATAGAAGTTAACGTTTCTTGCCCAAACGTGCACGGTGGTGGTATGGCGTTTGGAACTAACGCCGATAACGTTGCAAGCGTAACTAAAGCAGTAAAAAAAGTAACTAATAAACCGATTATTATTAAACTTTCGCCAAACGTTACTGATATAGTTTCAATTGCAAAATCAGCTGAGGACGCTGGCGCAGACGGTTTATCACTAATAAACACGATGCTCGGCATGAGAGTTGATTTAAATAAGAAAAAACCGATTATTAAAAACGTTATGGGTGGTTTTTCGGGCCCTGCTATTTTCCCGATTGCACTTAGAATGGTTTACCAAGTTTACAAAGAAGTTAAAATTCCTATTATCGGTATAGGCGGAATTAGTAGCGCAGAAGACGTTATCGAAATGATGCTTTGCGGGGCTTGTGCCGTTCAAGTAGGCGCGTATAACCTAATAAATCCGTTTGCTTGCAAAGAAATAATCGAAAATTTACCGATTACAATGGAGAAATATAAAATAAATTCACTTAGAGAAATTATAGGGGGTGCGCACTAATGCCAAAAGACGTTATTATAGCTTGCGACTTTAACGACGAACAAACTACGCTAGACTTTTTAGATTTATTTAAAAACGAAAAACCTTTCGTTAAAATAGGTATGGAACTATTCTACACGGCAGGGCCTAGCATTATTAAGAAAATTAAAGATAGGGGGCATAAAATATTTCTAGATCTTAAACTACACGATATTCCCAACACCGTTAAAAAAAGTATGGCTGTTTTATCTAGATACGGCGTTGATATTTGCAATCTTCACGCGGGTGGAACTATAAACATGATGAAAGCCGCATTAGAAGGCTTAACTAGGCCAGACGGCACTAGACCACTTTTAATTGCAGTAACTCAATTAACTTCTACCGATCAAGAAAGTATGACAAACGATTTACTAATAGATAAACCTATTAACGAAGTAGTTTTACATTACGCTAAAAACGCTAAAATCGCTGGTCTTGACGGGGTTGTTTGTTCGCCATTAGAATCTCCTATCGTTCACGATAACGTTGGGAAAGATTTTATAACTGTAACACCAGGCGTAAGATTTGCCGACGGACAAGTCGGGGATCAAAAACGCGTTACCACGCCGGAAAAAGCAAGAGAATTAGGCTCAGATTATATTGTTGTGGGTAGGCCTATAACGGGCGCTGAGGACCCTGTTAAAGCATATTTAAGATGTAAAAAAGAATTTTTAGGAGAATAACGATGGATAAACTACAAATAAAAATTGCTAAAGATTTACTTTCTATTAAAGCGGTATTTTTCCGCCCAGACGAACCTTTTACGTGGGCTAGTGGAATTAAAAGTCCTGTTTATTGCGATAATAGGTTAACTTTAACTGCGCCAAAAGTAAGAACTGACGTAGAAAAAGGTTTGGCAAAACTAATTAAAGATAATTACAAGGGTGTAGAAGTAATTATGGGTACGTCTACTGCTGGTATTGCTCACGCTGCGATAGTAGGGCATATGTTAAAATTACCTATGGGTTACGTTCGTTCTGGCGTAAAAGACCACGGCAGAAACAATCAAATCGAAGGTAAACTTGAAAAAGGACAAAAAGTAGTTGTTGTTGAAGATTTAATTTCTACTGGCGGTAGCGTAATCGAAGTTGTTAACGTTTTAAGAGAAGCAGGCGCAGAAGTTCTTGGCGTTGTTTCTATATTTACGTATGGCATGCAAAAAGGTTTAGATAGACTAAAAGAAGCAAACGTTAAGAATATTTCTTTAACTAATTTCGACGTTATAGCAGAAGTTGCTAGTGAAAATGGTTATATTAAAGCTGAAGACGTTAAAAGGCTTATCGCGTTTAGAAACAATCCGTCAGATGAAAGTTGGATAACGAAATAGGAGAAATATGAGAAGCGTTATTGATATTTTAGACCTTAATAAAGAAGAAATTAACTGCTTAATTTCTACCGCGTTAGACATTATTAAAAAACCAAAAAAATATTCAAATAAATGCAAAGGTAAAAAACTTGCTACCTTGTTTTTTGAACCATCTACAAGAACAAGGCTATCTTTTGAAGCGGCGATGTATGAACTAGGCGGACACGTTTTATCCGTTCCTGGCGCGTCGTTATCTTCTGCTGCAAAGGGCGAAAGTATATCAGACACCGTTAAAGTCGTATCTTCTTACGCTGATATTATTGCTATGCGCACACCAAAAGAAGGCGCTGCGCTTGTTGCTGATAAAAGTTCTAGAATCCCAGTAATCAACGCGGGGGACGGCGGACATTTTCATCCAACGCAAACTCTTGCAGATTTGCTTACTATTTATCGCGAAAAAGGTACTTTTGATAATCTTACTATCGGGCTATGTGGAGACCTAAAATTTGGTAGAACCGTTCACTCGTTAATATCGGCAATGTCTAGATATAACAACGTGAAATTCGTTTTAATTTCGCCAAAGGAACTTAAACTTCCAGAATACGTTAAAGCAAACGTTTTAGTTGCTAATAATATTCCTTTCACCGAAGTAGAAAGTTTAGAAGACGTTATTTCTACGCTTGATATTCTTTACATGACGAGAGTTCAACAAGAAAGATTTTCTGATTCAAAAGAATACGAAAGATTAAAAGACGTTTATATTTTAGACGAAGAGAAACTTTCAAAAGCAAAACCTGATACCTGCGTATTGCACCCACTTCCAAGGGTAAACGAAATTAGTGTTAAAATAGACGATGATAAAAGGGCGTGCTACTTTAAGCAAGTAGAAAACGGCAAATATATGCGTATGGCACTTATTTTATACTTGCTAGATAAGAAAAATCTCCAAACCAACGTTGTTAGGTTTAGAGATGCAGAAATTGAGTATAATAAGTACGTATGCGATAATCCTTCGTGCATAACGAAAACCGAACAAGAATTGCCACACGCGTTCGTTATGGGTGAAGATAAGAAATATCGTTGTATATATTGTGATAAAGAGGTGTAATAATGAAAATTACATTTAATCCAGATAAAGAAATTGTTAAAAAAATACAAGAAGGTTTAAGGTTAAAGGACGGATATTGCCCTTGTAAACTTGCTAAAACGCCTGATAACAAGTGTATGTGCAAGGAATTTAGAGATCAAATAAAAGACCCGAATTTCGAGGGGTTTTGCCATTGTTTGTTGTATTATAAAAGCAAATAAATATCAATTTTTAGGAATTACTCTTTATATTTTCTTGGGGTAATTCCTTTAATTTTTTTAAATGTTTTAATAAAATAACTTAAATCGTTAAATCCACACGAATACGCAATTTCCGTGATTGATAAATCTGTGTTTATTATTTTTTTACAAGCCATTTCGATTCTGTATAAGGTTAAATATTCAAAAGGTGTTTTGTCAGTAAAATCTTTGAAAAACTTGCAAAAATATTTGGTCGAAAAACCAGTGGGCTTGGTTAAATCATCTAGCGTAACGTCTTTATCGTAATTTTCTCTAATATACGTTAGAGATTTTTTTAATTTTATTATGTTTTTTGCAAGAGAAAGGTTGTCGTTTAGTATTAACTTTTTGTACAAACCCTTTTCAAAAACAACGCCGAAAAATTGCAATATCAGTCCTGTTGCTGTAAACTGATATCCGCAAGGTTTTTTGTATAAACAATCAAATAAATTATCTAGAATTGATATAGTGTATTTATCTTCTATCTTTTCGTTAATAAATATATTTTTAATACTTAAATCGTTAATAAAATTATTCATAAACGAATTAGTGTTATTTAAAAAATCTATTTCGATTCCAACGCACTCGTAAACGCAATCGTGGGGGATAGCGCTATGTATTACTTCTATATTTGATATAACGTAATTTCCAGCACTAAGTTCATAGTGCCTATCATCTAATCTTAACGATAAATTTCCACTAATAACCCTAATAAATTCTATTGATTTATGCCAATGTGCGCTCATTTCATATTTTGAATGTTGAACGTTTAGGTGATAAAGTTCAATAGGGAAATTTTCAGTACCGTGTTTTTTAAGTTCATTAATAGCCATAAATCACCAAAAAAATGAAAATAATTATACTTTTTACTATTATAACACTAGAAACACATATTTATCAAGTGTATAATTATATTAAAAATAAAATTATTGGAGGAAATTATGCCAAATAATCCTATTTGTAAAAATTATCCCGTTATAGGTATCCGTCCTACTATTGATGGTAGACGTGGTCCACTTAAAGTAAGAGAAAGTTTAGAAGTTCAAACAATGAACATGGCAAAATCTGCCGCTAAACTTATCGAAGAAAACGTTTTTTATTCTAACGGCCAAAAGGTTAAAGTTATAATCGCCGATACTACTATTGGTAGGGTAGCAGAAGCCGCTGCTTGTGAAGATAAATTCAAAAAAGCAGGTGTTGATATTACCCTTACGGTAACTCCTTGCTGGTGCTACGGCTCTGAAACTATGGATATGAACAAAGACACGATTAAGGCAGTTTGGGGCTTTAACGGCACGGAAAGGCCGGGCGCAGTTTATCTTGCGGCAGTTCTTGCAGGTCATGCTCAAAAAGGCTTACCAGCATTTGGTATCTACGGGCACGACGTTCAAGATTTAGACGATACTTCTATCCCAGCAGACGTTGCAGAAAAGATTTTAAGATTTGCTAGATCAGCAGTTGCCGTTGCAACCATGCGCGGTAAATCATACCTACAAATCGGTTCTATTTGTATGGGTATAGCAGGTTCTATCGTTGATATGGAATTATTCGAAGATTACCTTGGTATGAGAGTAGAAAGCGTAGACGAGGTTGAAATAATCAGAAGAATGACTGAGGGTATTTACGACCAAAAAGAATACGAAAAGGCGCTTAAATGGATTAAAGATAAATGCAATCCAGATTTTGATAAGAACCCTAAAGAACTTCAAAGAAGTAAAAAACAAAAAGAAAAAGACTGGGAATTTACTGCTAAAATGGCTTGTATTATAAAAGACCTTATGGTTGGTAATACTACTCTTCCAGTTGGCGCAGAAGAAGAAAGCGTTGGTCATAACGCTATTCTTGCAGGTTTCCAAGGTCAAAGACAATGGACAGACTTCTATCCAAACTGCGACTTCCCAGAAAGTATATTAAACTCATCTTTTGACTGGAACGGCGCAAGAGAACCTTACGTTTTAGCAACAGAAAACGATAGCCTAAACGGCGTTTGTATGTTATTTGGTAAACTTTTAACCGGCAGAGCGCAAATATTTGCCGACGTTAGAACTTACTGGTCTGGCGACGCAGTAAAACGTGTTACCGGTTATGAAATCGAAGGTAAGGCAAAAGAAGCGGACGGATTTATACACTTAATTAACAGCGGTGCTGCTTGTGTTGACGCGTGTGGCGAAGTTAAGGATAAAGACGGAAACGCTATTATGAAAAAATGGTGGGAAATGACTGATAAAGATATTGATGCTTGCATGAAAGCAACCACTTGGCCTTATGCAGACCTTGGCTATTTTAGGGGCGGTGGATATTCTAGCCGTTTCGTTACAAAAGCAGAAATGCCTTGCACGATGATGCGCTTAAATATTGTTAAGGGTATCGGACCTGTTATGCAAATTGCAGAAGGTTGGACTGTTGCTCTGCCAGATGATGTTACCGATAAATTATGGAAGAGAACGGACTATACTTGGCCATGTACTTGGTTTGCGCCAAGAATTACAGGTAAAGGTGCTTTCAAAACTGCATACGAAGTTATGAATAACTGGGGTGCAAATCACGGCGCAATTTCATACGGGCATATCGGTGCAGACTTAATTACCATGTGTTCTATGTTACGTATTCCGGTTTGTATGCACAACGTAGACGAAGAAAAAATCTATCGTCCTGCATCATGGAATGCTTTTGGTATGGATAAAGAAGGTCAAGATTATAGAGCGTGCACTACTTACGGGCCACTTTATAAAAAGACTCGTTAATTTAGGAGTTAACCATGAAATATCAATATATACGTGACTTTAAGAACCTAGGTTACGGCTTGTTCGTGCATTTTGGTCCTTATAGTGTGTTAGGAAAAGGCGAGTGGGCTAAAGAAGTTTACCAAATTCCTGATGACGAATACGAACCTTACGCAAGAAAATTTAACCCAACGAAAACTTGGGCAAAAAATTTAGTTAAAACTGCTAAACTAGCCGGCGCAAGATATATAACGTTAACTACGCGCCACCACGATGGTTTTTCTTTGTTCGATACCAAGGGTTTAAGCGACTATGATATAGCAACAACTCAAAATGGCAGAGATCTCGTTAGAGAATTTGTCGACGAGTGCAATAAACAAGGAATTATACCTTTCTTTTATCACACCTTAATAGACTGGCACCACCCAGATTTTAAGAATAACTGGTCTAAATATATGGATTACCTAATTAGTAGCATAGAAATTTTATGTACTAATTATGGTAAAATAGGTGGCTTATGGTTTGATGGTATGTGGAACAACTGGAACGCTGATTGGCAAGAAGATAGGCTTTACGGAACAATTAGAAAACATCAACCAAACGCTATGATAATCAATAATACGGGTATGCACAAAATGGGGCAACTCGGTCATATCGAAATTGATAGCATAACGTTCGAAAGGGGTAAACCAGGTTCTGCGCTTAATAATTGCGGAAAACCTCTTGCAACAGAAATGTGTCAAGTGTTTAATAGCCATTGGGGTATTGCAAACGGCGATATTAACTATAAATCTGTTAATCAAATTATAGAAGATTTAGTTGATTGCAGAAGTTGTGATAGTAACTATTTACTTAACGTTGGCCCACAAGGAAACGGCGAATTAAGACTTATTGACAAAGCATATTTATTAGAAGTTGCAAAATTTATAAAGATAAATAAAAACAAGGTTTATAAATTTAAGTCTTGCGATATTCAAGCCGAAAATGCCACTATTGTTAAAGACGACGAAGAAAATTACTATGCTATTATTAAAAACGTTGATATGATGGTTGAACCAAATATTTACGTTGATAGTGGAGAAGCAAAAAAAGTAAAAATTCTAAATGCAAAAATTAAAAGCGTTAAGTGGCTTGATAACAACGAACCCGTGCCTTATAGTAAAAACGAATTCTTTGTTAAACCATTTTACTACGGAACTAACTATTGCGTAAGAATTGCTAAATTTAAGATTAAATAATAAAAAAAGAAGTTGCAATCGTTTGCAACTTCTTTTTTATTAACTTTTATTGTTTTTAACAATAAAATATTTATTTTTTTGTTCCATTTTTTATAAATTTGTGCTAAAATTATATCAATAACAAAAGGAGTATATCGCCTTGCAAATAGATTTTTTATCAGTTTTAATCACAGTTTTTTCACTTGTTATATTAGCAGTTCCAGGTTATATCGCTAAAAAAACTAAAATAGTTGGAGCAAATGGCGCAGAAGTATTTTCTTCGCTAGTGTTATATATTGCGCAACCAGCAATGCTTTTTATGAGTTTTCAAAAAATAGAATACAAGGCAGAAATTGCCCTTAACCTTTTATACGTTGCATTGCTTACTATTTTAACGCATTTGCTTATGGTTTTAGTTGTTTCTTTTATTATAAAAAAAGATAAAGACGAAAAAAAGGATAAAATTAAGAAAGTTGTTAAATACGCAAGTGTTTTTGGAAATTGCGGTTATATGGGCTTGCCATTTTTACAAATGCTTTTTTCTAATGCAGGGAATTTCCAAAGTGAAATTTTAATTTATGGTGGAGCAATAATATCTGTTTTTAACATTATGTCTTGGTCTATCGGTGTGTTTATGGTAAGTGGCGATAAGAAAGAGGTTTCGTTAAAGAAAATGGTTCTTAACCCAAACATAATTGCTATTGCGCTAGGGCTAACGTTATTTTTAACCGTTAGAAAACCTTTTATTTATAATATTTTAGACGGAAAAATTGCTAATAGTATTAATTTAATCGCAGATATGGTTACGCCACTTTCTATGATTGTTATAGGTATTAAACTTGCAAACATTAACTTTAAGCAACTATTTACAAACCTTTGGGTTTACTATTCGTGTTTTTTAAAACTTATCGTAATGTCTTTAATATCTATGCTTGTTGTTTCGTTCTTACCAGTATCAACAATCGTTAAATATGCAGTATTCTTTACAATGTCTATGCCAAGCGCAACGTCTACTGCGATGTTCGCCATTAAATTTAACGCCGATGGTGAATTTGCGTCGATAGTAGTGTTATTATCAACGGTTTTATCAATTATAACTATCCCAATAATGTTTTTGGTAATTTCTAATATTTTTGGAGTTGTTATCTAATAAAATCAACGTTAAATATAGATTTTAACAACGCTTATTAAACACATTGGAGTTTATTATGAATAATTTTTACGTTTTACCAAGTAAAATTACAACAATAACAATGCCCAAAAACGACAATACAATGCTTTTAAAAGAAATTTGGTATAATTCTACGTTTAAATCCAATAAAATTAAAGTAAGCCATTGTGATGAACTTAAAATTTCTATTGGAAAAGCCGAGTTTATTTCGCTTGGGGAAGGCGTTGAGTATACAATAAAAATTACCAAAGAAGGCGTTGGAATATTAGGCCGTGATAAAAATTCGTTAATGCGCGGTTTTATGGCGCTAATAATTCGTTTTATTGCAAAAGAAATTAACGGAAAATGTTGCGCTACGTTGCCTATGGGCGAAGTTATTGGTAATTTCTCTATAAAAAGACGTTTTGCGCAACTATGCATCTTTCCTGAATATAGTTATGATTTTATAGTAAAAATGGCGCGTTATTTATGCGCCTTACAATATACTCATATTGTTGTTGATATATGGGGAATGTATAGGTTTAAGTCGCTTAAAGAGTTGGGTTGGAAAAAATCATTTACAAAAAAACAAATCCAAACTATAACTTCAGAAATTAGAGCGTTAGGTGCTGAACCTGTTCCTATATTTAATTCGTTAGGGCACGCTTTTGGTGCGCGTGGTTGCACAGGTAAGCACGTAGTTTTAGACCAAAAGCCATCTTTAGCCCATTTATTTACGCCAGATGGTTGGGCGTGGGATATTACTAATACTAATGTTATCAAATTATTAAAAGATATTAGGTTAGAATTATTAGAACTATTTGGAGATGGCGAATATTTCGTTATAGGATGTGATGAATGTGAAATCTACACCAGAGGATATGTGCCAGAAGAGGAAGTTTTATCATATTTAAGCAATCTAACAAACGAAGTTGTTAATGAGCGCAGAAAGCCTATAATTTGGGCTGATTTAATGATTTATAGACCGGACGTAAAAGAATACGAAACGAGAGTTTGGTCGGCAAACGCGCATTCGAGAGAGCAGGCAGAAAAATTCTTAAAGTGTTTGCATAAAGATACTATTATAGCCGATTGGCAATATCAATATGCTTCTAATTCGCCGTGTGCTCAATATACAGCAATAATGCTTAAAGATAAAGGATACAACGTTATTGCCTGTCCGTTTATCAACCTTAACGTTTGTCGTTCTACAACTAAAACTATTATCGACTATAATTTATATGGATTTATGCAAACCATTTGGGATAGAGCGCATGAAATTCCTTGGATATATCTACATTCTGCTATTCTATGTGGTATGCCTAAAAATTTATGGTACGAATACGGCGAATGTAGCAGTATAATTTGTGGTTCTATTTTAAGAAAGGTTCATTTTGGTGCGCGTAAATATAAAAATTATGGATTTATCGATACTCAATTTTTAAAAAATTCACGTCCATCAAACTAACTAATATAATCTAATTGTTAATATCAAAAAAACACCGATAAAAATCGGTGTTTTTTATGTTTGGCAGGGGAGACGCGATTCGAACACGCAACCTACGGTTTTGGAGACCGCTACTCTACCGTTGAGCCACTCCCCTAAAAACAATATTATTATATATTATTTTTTCGTTATAGTCAAATATTTTAACGATAAATTCAAAATAATAATACATATTTAATAATTTTTACTACTTTTATTTTATAAATTATAAGATTGACAAAATTATATATATATTGTAAAATATTAAAGTAATTTAAACCAAAAATCCATAAATTTAGGGTGATTTTATGAGAAAAAAATTTGTTTTAGGCGTTATTGGTGCTGGGTTTATGTCTACGGCTATAATTAACGGCATATTAAACGCTAAAATTTTGAAAAAAAATCAAATTTTTGTCAGCGATCGAAACGACGATGCTATTGATAAAATGCGCAAATTAGGTGTTAAAACCACAAAAGATAATTTCGAGGTTGCAGAAAACTCTAATAATTTGCTTTTTGCAATTAAACCGCAAAATTTTGATGAGGTTGCTATTTTGCTTAAAGATATAAAAGTTCCTACTATCATTAGCATTATGGCTGGCGTTAAAATTAGCAAGATAAAAAAATATTTTAAGTATAGCAAGGTTGTTAGATGTATGCCTAACACGCCTTGTTCTATTGGCTACGGCGCAGTTGGTATAGACATGTCTGATTTAACTGATGAGAAAGATATTAAATTCGTTAACGATACTTTTAATTCGTTTGCAAAAGTTTCTTACGTTAAAGAAGAAGAAATTGGCGCTGTAACCGGTGTTAGCGGTAGTTCTCCGGCATATTTTTACTATTTTATTAAAAGCATAGTAGAAAGCGGTGTTAAACACGGCTTAAATTACGAAACTGCCCTTAATCTTGCCACGAATACAATGATTGGCGCTGGCAAAATGATCCAATCTTCAAAAGATAAATCACTCGACGATTTGATAAATGCAGTTTGCAGTAAAGGTGGCACTACCATTCAAGCAATCAATACTTTTAATGATTTAAATTTAAGCGATATTATCGATAAAGCAATAACAGCGTGCATAAATCGTTCTAAAGAATTAGAGGATAAATTATGAAAATCGTTGATATTTATACTGACGGTGCTTGCTCAGGAAATCCTGGCGTTGGTGGATACTGCGCAATTTTAATTTATAACGGCGTTGAAAAGGTTGTTTCTGGCAGTATGCAACAAACAACTAACAATCAAATGGAAGTTTTAGCCGTTATAAACGGCCTTAAAGCCTTGAAAGAGCCTTGCGTTGTAAATTTATATTCGGATTCACAATACGTGGTTGATGCGTTTAATAAAGGCTGGATTATAAGTTGGCAAAATAATTATTGGAGAACTTCTAATAAAAAAGAAGTAAAAAATAAAGAACTCTGGATTGAATTACTTGCCGAATATTCTAAGCACACCGTAAATTTTATAAAAGTTAAAGGGCATGCTGACAACGAATATAACAATAAATGTGATAAAATTGCAGTTTCTGAGTATAAAAAACTAATTTAATTTTTTTTAGGATAGATAAGTTTTTCTGTAATATAATATTATTATGAAAAACGAAAATTCTAACAAATTAAAAAATACGCTAAACGTTTTAGTTATATGTCTACTGGGCGCATTAGGGGTTATTTTTAGCGTTTTATACGTAGAAACGTTTAACTACGGATTTTTTTATAAATTTAATAACCTTGTTATTGCAATACTTATCAGTTTAATTTCTGCGTTAACTGTTTTTACTATTTATTATTTTAGTAAAAAAACAGAACTCGTTTATAAAATATTATACGTTACTATTATTACTATTTTTTTAATATCGATTTCTTTATTCGGGTTAAAAAAGTGGGGGATACTAGAAAAAGTTGATTCGATAGAAGATTTTAGGGCATACGTTTCAACTTTTGAAAACGTTGTTTTAATATTTATTATTCTTCAATTTTCTCAGGTTGTATTTTTACCTATTCCGTCTTTTATAACGGTCGGCGCGGGCGTGTTGTTGTTCGGTCCGTTCTGGGGTGCAATTTATAGTTATATCGGTATAGTAATTGGTTCTCTTGTAGCATATTTTATAGGCAAACTATTCGGCGTTAAAGTGGCGTCGTGGATAGTTGGCGAAAAGAACCTAAAAAAAGGATTAAAGTCCATAAAAGGTAAAGATAATATTATACTTACTTTTATGTTTTTGTTCCCACTTTTTCCTGATGACGTATTATGTTTTGTGTCGGGCATCACAACGATAAAGCCATCTTTTTTTATCGTTATGATTTTAATAACAAGGCTTATATCTATATTTGCATCATCATATTCAATGAACAATAGTATCATACCTTACACAACGTGGTGGGGTATATTATTATGGATATTATTTATAGGGTTAACGATATTTGTTGCCTTTATAATATATAAAAAGGGCGATAAAATCGAGAAATTTTTTACAAAAAAAAGAAATAATAAAAACAATTAAAACCTATTATATTATCAAGCGAAATACGTTGTTTTTATGTTAGCCATAGGGGGCTTTATGAATATTTTAATTTCTAACGACGATGGAATTTTTAGCAAAGCGTTGCTTGCTCTTGTTAAAGCCGTTTCTAAAAAGCATAACGTTTTAGTTATCGCCCCAGATGGCAATAGATCAATGTCTGCTCATTCAGTAAATTTTAATAAAATTATTAACGTAGAAAAAGTTGATTTACATAGTGGAGTGTTAGCGTATAAAACCAGTGGAACTCCGTGCGATTCAGTTAAAATTGCAAAACACGCCTTTTCTGATTTTAACGTAGATTTAGTTGTTTCTGGTATAAATTTAGGGCATAATTTATCATCAGATATACTTTATTCAGGCACGGTATCAATTGGCTACGAGTCGGCATATTTTGATATCCCGTCTTTTTGTTTTTCAGCATTTTCACATGACGACGATTATGACTTTACTGAGTTTGCTAATTTGGCGCTTAATATTATAGAAAATCTCTACCCAAAATTACGAAACAATTCTATAATAAACGTTAATTTTCCCGATAAAAACGTTATGATAAAGGGTGTTGTTACAACAAAACTGGGTAAATTTGTTTATGATGATCAATGTGATATAATAAGCGAGACGGAATTTTTAATTCACGGAAAAGAAACAAGTAAAACGTCAATTGACAATGATACTGATTTAGAATGGATAAAAAAGGGCTACGTTACTATAACTCCGTTAATTTATGATAAAACGGATTATAATTTTATAGACAAACTAAAAATAGATGATTGACTAAAAGAAAAGTATAAATAAGAAGAGTATAAATAAAATGCGTAAAATTGTTATAATTGGCGGTGGTGCATCTGGTTTAATGGCTGGGTATTCTGCATCATTATCAACTGATAATCAGGTTGTTATACTTGAAAAAAACGAAAAAATTGGTAAAAAAATATACATAACGGGCAAAGGTAGGTGCAATTTAAGTAACGACGTTCCTACGCCCGAATTTTTTAATTTCGTAGTAAACAATCCTAAGTTTTTATATAGTAGCATATATAACTTTACACCACTAGATACTTATAATTTCTTTGAAAACAACGGCTTACCACTCAAAATAGAACGAGGCAATAGAGTTTTTCCTTTAAGCGATAAATCTTCCGACGTGATTAAAACATTAGAAAAAGCAGTAATAAAAAACGGTGTAAAAATTTACCTTAACACAGAAGTAACAGGTTTAATTGTGGAAAGCAATAAAGTTGTTGGCGTCAAAACTAACGAAAAAGATATTTTTGCTGATTCGGTTATAATTTGCACTGGCGGAATAAGTTATCCGTTAACCGGTAGCACGGGCGATGGCTATAAATTCGCAAAAAAAACAGGACATAACGTTATTAAACCAGTTCAAGCATTGTGCGGTATAGAAGTTGCTGATCAAGACGTAAAAGAACTTCAAGGCCTAGCACTTAAAAACGTTAAAATTACTGCATTAAATAATCAAAAAAACATTTACGAAGATTTCGGCGAATTATTGTTTACGCATTTTGGCGTTTCAGGGCCTATCGTTTTATCTTGCTCGTCTATGATAAACAGGTTAGAATTTAATAAAATTTTATTAAAAATCGACCTAAAACCCGCACTTATCGAAGATATGCTTGAAAATAGACTTGTTAGAGAGATAGAATCACTTAAAACGTCTTCAATAAATTCTTTGATTAGAAAACTTGCTCCACAATCATTAACAAACGTTTTAATAAAAAGATTAGGAGTTTCCAAAAACAGAAAGTGTTGCGAAATAACTAAGCAAGAAAGAGAAAATATAATTTATTTGCTTAAAAACTTTACGCTTAAAGTAAAATCTTTAAGACCTTTTTCTGAAGCCATTATAACTTCTGGCGGAATAGACGTTAAAAACATTAACCCTAAAACATTAGAGAGTAAAATTATAAAAAATCTATTTTTTGCTGGCGAAGTAATCGACGTTGATGCCTATACTGGTGGATTTAATCTACAAATTGCATTTTCTACAGGGTATACTGCAGGGCAAAACGCTTAAACGTCTTGAAAAATATTGTATACTTTGTTATAATAAATATATTATGAGGTAATATTATGGATAAAATTATAAAAATTGCATTAGACGGGCCTTCTGGCAGTGGTAAAAGCACGATAGCAAAAAAACTATCTGCGTTGCTTAACATTTTGTATCTTGATACTGGCGCAATGTATAGGGCAACTGCGTTAAAGGCAATAAAACTAAATATTGATACTTTCGACGAAGAAAAAGTTAAAACCTTTATTGATGATATTGATTTGCAAATTAAATACGTAAACGGCAGTCAAGTAACCATGCTAGACGGTGAAGACGTTTCTGAAAAAATTCGTGAAAATCACGTTTCTATGGCTGCGTCTAATATTTCAAGTCTAAAATGCGTAAGACTTAAAATGGTAGAAATGCAACGAAAGATTGCATCTCAAATTTCTTGTGTTTTAGACGGCAGAGATATTGGTTCATATGTTTTACCTGATGCAGATTATAAATTTTATATCACCGCTAGTAGCGACGTGAGAGCAGATAGGCGATTCAAAGAACTTACCCTTAAAGGTCAAAAAGTTGATTATAACACGATTAAAGAAGAGATTGAAAAACGTGATTATAACGATAAAAACCGCGATTTTTCGCCATTGGTTCAAGCAGAAGATGCAATTTTAATAGATACGTCTTATATGACTATCGATCAAGTTATAAACAAAGTTATGTCTTACATAAAAGTAAATTAGTCGCTTAGATTATATTAACGTTGATTAGAATATATTAAGTATGAATTGTTTACAAATTTTTTTGCTAAAAATTGTTAGATTTTTTTATCCGTTAAGGGTTTACGGGTTCGAAAACGTGCCGAAAGGTGGTGCCGTTATTACGTGCAATCACTTTCGTTTTATCGACCCTGCTAGTCTTGCACTTGTTTTTTCTAAGGATAAATTTGCATTCGTTGCAAAAAAAGAATTGTTTAATAAGAAATTATTTGCAAAGTTCCTAAAATCGTTTGGGGGTATTCCCATAGATAGAGATAATCCTGATTTTAAGGCTATAATTGCTATTCTAAAAGTTCTTAAAGAAGATAAGAAGTTAATAATTTTCCCTGAGGGAACAAGAAATAAAACTAAAACCACTACGTTACAACCTCTTAAAGACGGGGCTTGCATTTTTGCATTAAAATCTAAAAAACCCATAGTTCCTATTATGATGAAAAATAAGCCAAGGCTATTTAGAAGAACTAAAATTTATATAGGAAAGCCTTTTGATTTTTCTGATTATTACGATAAAAAAATTGATGACGAACTACTTAAAGAACTAAATACAATAATATACAATAAAATGGTGGAAATAATACCATCTTATGATAACGGAAACGCATAGTATGAAATTTTATATAGGTAAAAATAGTGGCTTTTGTTTCGGTGTTGGAAGGGCAGTAGAAAAAGCATTTTCGCTTAATGGTAATAAAAATTACGTGCTTGGTGAGATTATTCATAACGAAATTGTAAACGAACAACTGCGCGCTAGAGGTGTTATAACAATTAACGACGTTTATTCTGCAAATTTAGCTGAAAATGATAACGTTTTAATTAGAACTCACGGCGAAAAAAAGTATATCCATGATTACTTAATCAGCAAAAAAGTTAATATAGTAGATTGCACTTGTCCCTTTGTTAAAAATATACATAAAATAGTTAACAAATACTATAATTTAGGCTACAAAATAGTAATAATAGGCGATAAGGGGCATCCTGAAATAATAGGGATAAACGGGTGGTGTAACGATAGCGCGCTTATCACTGATAATGCTGATGAAATAAACGAATACGTAGCTGAAAAATTATGTATTGTGGCTCAAACTACGTTTAGTGAGAAAAAATTTGATGAAATTGTTAAAAAAATTAGCAATTCTAACGTAAAATCAGTTGATATTTTCAAAACAATTTGTTATACTACATTAAGACGTCAAAATGAAGTAGAAATTATTTCTAAAAAATCCGATGCAGTGGTTGTTATAGGCGGTTCTAAAAGCAATAATACTAATAATTTATACTTATTAGCAAAAAATTACTGCGAAAATGTTTTTAGAATAATAGATACTAATAATTTTGATTATGAAATATTAAAAAAATTTAAAAAGGTGGGTATTGTTTTAGGCGCATCAACGCCGATAAGTCAAGCCCAGGAGGTTATCCTAAACATGGAAAAAATTACAGAAGAAATTACCACTACTGAAGTTATTGAAAGCGAAGTAAAACCCGAAGTTGCAACTGAAAAAGTTGTTAAATCCGAAATGCAAGCCGCATTTGACAATATTAAACCTAATAAAGACTTTAAGAAAGGTCAAATAGTTGTTGCAAAAATATCTTCTGTTAAAGATAATGGTTTAACTGTTTCTATTAAGAACACTAAAATAGATTTTGAACTTCCTAAAGAAGAACTTCTTAAAGAATTTAGCAAAGATGATTACAACGTTGGCGATGAAATCCGCGTTATGGTTATTGGTAAAGGCCCACTAAAATTCTCTGAAAAGGCAATGCAAAAAGTTCTTTTAGAAGAAGCTGAAGTTGAAGAAATTAAAAACGGCAAAATTTTTGAAGCAGTTATCACCGAAGTTAATAAAGGTGGTTTAATTGGTAAATTTGGTAGTTATCAAGTTTTTGTTCCATCATCTCAAATTAAAATCGGTTTTGTTAAAGATTTAAATAAATACGTTGGCAAAACTTTAAGATTAAAGGCAGAAAAAGTTGAAGCAAGAGGTCCTCGTCGTCAAATAGTTGGTTCTCAAAAAGTTATTCTTGAAGCAGAAAAGCAAGAAAGAGATGCTATTAAAGCTGCAAAAGAAGCAGAATTCTTTGGCAATATCCAAGAAGGGGACGTTGTTTTAGGCACTCCTGTTAGATTTACTAATTTTGGTGCGTTTATAGACGTAAACGGTTTTGATTGTTTAGCTCATATTTCTGACCTTTCATGGACTGGTTGCTCAAACCCAGCAGACGTGTTAGAAATCGGCAAATCTTACGAATTTAAGATTCTTAAAATTGATGCAGAAGCAAAAAGAGTATCTGTTGGATATAAACAATTACAAAGCAAACCATGGGATTTAGTTCCAACCAAATACCAAGTTAACGACGTTGTTAAAGGTGTTGTTGTTAGATTAGTAAACTTTGGTGCTTTTGTAGAAATCGAAAAAGGTATTGATGGATTAGTTCACGTTACTCAAATTTCTCGTGAATATATTAAAGTTCCTAGTGATGCTTTACAAGTTGGTCAAGAGGTTGAAGCTAAAATTCTTAATATCGACGTTGAGAAAGAAAGAATGACTCTTTCTATCAAGGCTCTACTTCCAGAAATTGAAAAACCTGCTAAGGAAACTAAAAAGGTTGAAGATGAAGTTGTAGAAGATTTACGTGAATGGAAAGATGAAGGTGATAGCACTGTTTCTATCGGCGAAATTATAGGTAACGATAAATAATAAAACTTATCGATAATTAATAAAATATAATGAAAAGAGAGAAGAATAAATCTTCTCTCTTTTTTTATTTGTAGAATATTTTTTGTTATTAAAAAATATATATTTATTGATGTTTTATTTTCTTCCTTTGCATATTAGCAATATGCTAAATGAACTTGACCTTGATAATTTAACTGAAATAAGAATTAGAACTAACCATCCGATAATTATAAATTATTATAATAGAAAATATTTTTTAGGGACAAGTGGTCCTACAAACGACGAAAATAAATCAATAATAGCAACTAAACAAGACGTTGATTACGTTATTTTAACTCTTACGGAAAAATCGCTTTACGCATATAACGATAATATAAAATTAGGATTTTTAACTTCTAAAAGTGGAGTGAGAGTAGGAATTTGCGGAACGTGTGTATTTGAACATAATAATATAATAACTATAAAAAATATTGAATCGCTTTGTATACGTATTCCACACGAAATAGTAGGATGTTCTGATGAACTTTTTGAAAAATTATTGTTAGATAAACGAAAAAACGTATTGATAATATCACCACCAGGTTATGGAAAAACAACACTACTAAAAGATTTAATAAGAAATTATAATAATAAAACTAATTTTAACCTTCTTGTAGTTGATGAGCGCAATGAATTACGCTCTTGTGGATGCAACGTAGATACTATAAAACATTGTAACAAGCAGTATGCAATCAATGTAGCAACAAGGTCTATGAGCCCAGATATAATTTTCATGGACGAACTAATGAATATTGAAGACTATAAAGGTGTAGAAATAGCAAAATATTGTGGAGTTAACGTTATATCAACAATACACGCAGAGACGCTTAAAGACGTTATTAGTAAATTTAATAACGCTAGCCTAATATTTGATTATTTTATATTACTAAATAAAGGGGATAAGCCGGGAGAATTAAAGGCTATATACGACAATAATCTAAATGAAATATAACGTGTTAATAGGTATAATACTTTTCGTTATTTGCGTATCTATAGGTGTGATATTATCAAAAAATTACGAAAAAAAACGTAAATTTTTTGAGGAACTAGATAATTTTAATAAAAAATTAGAACTAGAAGTAAGCTACAAAAAATCTTCTATTATTGATATTATAAACGAATATAATGGGCAAATTAAAATATTATTAAAAACAAAGTTTATAGATAATCAGAAAATAGATAAAAATAAAAT